>JAJFUR010000082.1 GCA_021372335.1 Methanobacteriota archaeon | reverse complement strand
GGGGTAGCCCTCCTTGACCGGGTCCCGGCCGAAAGGCGTGGTCGTGGTCCTCTGCCCGATCATCGTGGTCGGGGCCATCTGCCCGCCCGTCATGGCATAGAGGGAGTTGTTGACAAAGAAGCAGGCCATGTGCTCCCCGCGATTCGCAGCCTGGAAGGCGTTGTTGAAGCCGATGGCGCCCAGGTCGCCGTCCCCCTGATAGGCGATGACCACCTTGCCGGGCAATGCCCGGGCAACGCCGGTCGCCACCGCCGACGCCCGGCCATGGGGCCCGGCCACGTTGCCGCAATCGAAATAGTGGAAGCAGAACGAGGCGCACCCGACCGGGGACACGAACACTGTGCGGTCCTGGATTCCCAGGTCCACGATCGCCTCGGCGATGAGCTTGTGAATGATGCCATGGCCGCAGCCGGGGCAGTAATGTGTCGCCCGGGTGCCCGGCTCCTTGCGGTCGAAGGTCTCGTAGAACCCTTTCGCCCTCATGATCATGCCCTCGCCTCCATCATCCCCAGGGCCGCCCGTGTCACGTCCTCGACCCGCATCATGTTCCCGCCCATCCGGTTCACCAGCCCGACCTTCTGCCCCCTCTCCCGGTCCAGATGAAGGAGCACATCGTCCCTGTACTGTCCGTTGCTGAGCTCCACGACCAGCACCCTCCCGCTGTGCGCAGCCATGTTCAGCTCCGCGGCGGGGAAGGGGAACAGGGTAACGGGCCTGAACAGCCCGGCCTTGACGCCCTGGGCCCTGAGCTCGTCCACGGCGGAGCGGGCCACCCGCGAACTCGTGCCATATCCTGTCAGGACGATCTCCGCGTCCTCGGTGAGATAGCGTTCAGCCATGGCGTCCTGCTCCATGGCCTCGTACTTCCCCTGAAGGGTCCAGTTATGCCTCTCCTGCAGGTCGTTGTCCAGGTATATCGACGAGACCAGGTTGCCACGGGTCGCCGCATCCCCGTGCACTGCCCAGGAGGTCGTGTCCGGCCGGGGCATCTCCTTCCCGGGCAGCTCCAGGAACTCCATCATCTGGCCGAGGACAGCGTCCGCCAGCACTATGGCCGGATTGCGATACTTGAAGGCCAGCTCGAACGCCTTCATGGTCAGATCGCACATCTCCTGCACGGAGGAGGGCGCGAGCACGAGGCAGTGATAGTTGCCGTGCCCGCCCCCCTTCACCGCCTGATTGTAATCCCCTTGCTCCGGCCCGATGTTGCCAAGCCCGGGCCCGACCCGCTGCACGTTGACAATAACAGCAGGCAGCTGCGCCCCTGCCATGTACGATATGCCCTCCTGCATCAGGGAGATGCCGGGGCCCGAGGAGGCGGTCATGGCCAACTTCCCGGCGGAGGCCGCTCCGAACATCATGTTGATGGTCCCGGTCTCACACTCCGCCTGGAGGAACTCCCTTCCCAACTGCGGGAAGTACTCCGCCGCGGCGTGCGCGACATCGCTCGCTGGCGTGATCGGATAGCCGAAGTAAACGTCGCACCCGGCGTAGATGGCGCCGATGGCCACCGCCTCGTTGCCCTTGACGAACCTGCGCATGGTCACTCCCTCCCGTCATCCACCTGCAGGGCGTACGGCTCCGGGCAGTTGTAGAAGCACGCGAAGCAGCCCGTGCACCCCTCGCCAACGTACTCGACGGCATTGTATCCTCGGCGGTTCGTGCGGCCTGAGAGGCGCAATACCTGCTTGGGGCAGGCGGCCACGCATCGGCCGCAGCCCTTGCACTCGCTCTCATCGATGATCGGACGGGACGGCCCCCTCTTTGCGCTCATCCCCCCTCTGGATGGATGGGCGGTACTTAAACCTACTTCAATGAGCTTCGCCGTGGTCGCATCCCATCAAAGGCTGCCGTATCTGCGCACGTGCTCCCACGCCCTCCAAAGCTCGGGGGGCGTCCCTTCCTCGTCATACGTCATATTCCCATGCCCGAACAGCTTGCGGTCCTCGCCCACCGGGCAGACCTTGATGCAAATGCCGCAGGGCGATCGGTACCTCTTCTTGAGCTCCACGCTCCTGGTGGCGCACCTGCGCTTGTCGATGGACGCCTCTGGATACGCGACGTCCCCGATCGCCTGCACCGGGCAGGCCTTGGCGCAGCGCATGCACCGCACGCAAAGCCCCTTCTCCATCGGGCCGCCGGGGGGCAGCTCGGCGGCGGTGAGGACGGAGACGAAGCGCACCCGCGGCCCGTATTCCCTGGTCAATAGCATATTGTTGATGCCGAACGTCCCCAGGCCGGCCAGGTAGGCAGCGTGCCGGTGAGAGAAGAAGGCGTACGGGCTCTCCACGAGCAGCTCCACCGTCCCATACCCGTCCCGCGGGACGTAGACAGAGGCGTGCCCGAGCTCGTTCAGGAGCTGGGAGAGCCGATACGCCCTCTCATCCAGCTGGGCGTTGAGGTTCTTGTAGAGCTCCTGGTACCAGATCGAGGGCGAAGTCTCGAGGATGGGCAGGGTGACCGGAAGCCCCAGCACGATCACCGTGCGGCAGCCGGGGAAGATCGCCTTGGGATGGAACTCAATAGGCGGCCAGGGCTCGAAGGGCGGCTCGTCCCAGGCGTCCGCCGCGGCGAACCCCACCATCCGCACCCCCCACTCCCGGCACTTGTCCAAAATAGTACGCCCGAGGTCCGCGCCCATGGCGGATGGATTGGAGGGGGCAATAGAAATAATTGCCCTTCACCGAACAAGCCTCTCCGCCACCCTGTCTGCGAACTCCCAGGTGCCGAGGCTCCCTCCCAGGTCCCGGGTGCGTTCCCCCTCCGTCAGGGTCTGCACCAGGGCGGCCTGGAGCCGGGCGGCCGCGTCCATCCTCCTCAGGAACGTGAGCATGAGGCACGCGGAAAGGATGGTTGCGCAGGGGTTCGCTATCCCTTTCCCGGCTATGTCCGGGGCGCTGCCGTGCACCGGCTCGAAGAGGCCGAAGTGGGCGCCCAGGTTGGCGGAGGGGGCCATGCCCAGCCCCCCGGTGAGGGCGGCGGCCTCGTCGGAAAGGATGTCCCCGTACAGGTTCAACGTGACGATGCACTGGAAGCGCTTGGGCTGGGAGATCAGGGCGGCGGCGGCCGCGTCCACGAGCATATCGTCCGCCTCCAGGCCTGTGCCCTCCATCACCTCGTAGAACACCCGGCGGAAGAGGCCGTCCGACCTCCTGAGGACGTTGGCCTTGTGCACGCACGTGACCTTGCTGAGCCCCATGGCCTTAGTGACCTTGACCGCCTTCTCCACGATGCGGCGGCAGCCCCTTTCGCTCACCACGCGTTCCAGAACGACCGAGCCGTCCTCCTCCCGCTCCCTGCCCGTGTACATGCCCTCGGTGTTCTCCCTGACTATCACAGCGTTCAGGTCCGTGACCCTGAGTTCGGGGAGAAGGGGGAAGCAGGGGCGGACATTGGCGTACAGGTCGAAGCGCCTGCGCAGCTCCAGCAGCGGGGAGCTGTAGGAGGGGTCGGGGGCGACAGGGGAGGTAATTGCCCCGAACAGCGCGGCCTTGGAGCCCTCGAGAACCCTTAGCGTCTCCCGCGGGAGGTATTCGCCCGTGCGCTTGAAGCACTCCAGGCCCATGGGGGCCTCGACGAACTCCAGCCCGAGGTCCATCATTCCCAATAGGCGCATGGTGGCCCCGACCACCTCGGGGCCGATGCCGTCCCCCGCGATCACCGCTACCCGGGTCATCGCGATCGCTCGACGAGCGCCGCCACCAGGATCGGCAGGGTAATGGTGGCGTCCCCCTCCACGTTCACCTGCCACGCATCCTCCCTCACCTTGCCCCAGGAGATGGCCTCACGCACCTGGGCTCCGCTCAGGGAACCGTCGTACTCGACGGCGGTGGTCATGTACACCGCGTAGTCCAGACCGCCCCGGAACTGGTTCCACCAGATGACATGGTGCTTGGAAATCCCTCCGCCTACTATCAGGGCGCCGCTCCGCTCCGCCCTGAAGACAAGGTCCGCCAGCTCCTGCTCGTCCTCGAACAGGTCCACCTTCAGGTCCCTGTGGGTCTGCCAGTACATCCATAGCTGGCTCCCGAAGGACCCGTCCGTTATCCCGGGCACGAAGATCGGAACACCGTTCCGGTGCGCCCAGTATAGAAGGGAGTCCTCGCTGTCCAGGCGGGCGCCCACCTGGTCTATGACCTCCCGGGTGGATATGGAGTCCCGCCCCTGCAGGATCTCCTCGAACATCGGGACCAGCCGCTCCTCGAGCACAAGGCCGTAGCTCTCATCGGGGACCAGAACGTTCCCCAGGCGGTTGATGCCCTGCTCCCGCAGCTCCGCATCGTCCATGGCGAAGTCCCCATGGTAGTAGCGCTTCCACGTGCGGGCCAGGTCATGGTCCAAGGTGCCACACGTGGTTATGACCACGTCGACCAGCTTGCGCTTGACCAGCTCCACTATTACGCCCCGGGTCCCGGTGGCCATGATGCACGCCGGGAACGAGAGGAAGGTCAGGCACCCTTCGTCCCGGACCATCCTCTCAACGATGTCAACGGCATCGGCCAGCTTCTTCGCCGTGAACCCGCCGGAATCGAACATGGCCCGGACGAGTTCGTCCACCGTCATGCCCTCCTTGACCTTGATGTCGCGTACCTCTCTCCCTTCCATAGCTATCGCCCATACTATCCCGAGCCCGTAGAAATACGTTGCCTCAGGACAAGGGAACATCCACGGCGTTCCCCTCGCCGGAGATTTCCTTATTATCGGACCAGCCCCTTCCCATGGCAATGGACAGCAGGCGGCTGACGATGTTCATAGGCGGGTATATCGGCCCTCTGGCCAGCAACGCCGTCCTGGCCATGGTCCCGGTCCTCAAGGCCGAGTTCGGGGCAGGGGCGGAGGATGTCCTGCTGGCCGTCACCTTCTACATGCTTCCCTTCGCCCTCTTCAACCTGATCTCCGGGACGGTGTCGGACATCTACGGGCGGCGGAAGGTCCTCACCTTCGGCTTCCTGCTCTACGCCCTAAGCAACGTCCTGTGCGCGCTCAGCCCGAACCTGCCCGCCTTCTACCTATTCCGTTCGATGCAGGGGATCGGATACGCCTTCGCGAACCCAGTGCTGATGGCGGTGCTGGGCGACATCACGCCGCCCGAAGAAAGGGGGAGGGCCATGGGCTACTTCGGGGCCTTCACGACCGCCGGGATCGCCACCGGTCCGATGATCGCCGGTCTCCTCATCCCCTACGGCTGGAGGTGGACGTTCATGCTCGTCGCCGTCCTCGCCCTCGGCGTGATCGTCTGGATAAGGGCCGTCTGCCCTGCCGTCCGGCCGGACATGGAGGCCTTCAGGCATCTCAAGGAGAACGTGGAGGCCGCCGTGCACACTAGGGGCATGGCGGCCCTGTGCCTCCTCGGCTTCCTTACATTCCTGTGCTACATGGGCGCCTTGGGCTTCCTGTCCGACCACCTTTCGCTGCCCCCGCTCTCGCTCGACGAACGGACGATCGGGGTGATGGTGGGCATGAGCGGCGTGGCCGGCATAGTGGCCGCCCCAATCGGGGGCAGGCTCGTCGACGGGAGGGGCAGGACGCGGACGGCGCTAACTGGCTTCCTCACCATGGCCTTGGCCCTCTCCCTCCTCTATCTATCGAGGGAGCCCCTGCAGTTCGCTGTCTCGCTGCTGGTACTCGGCATCGGCACTGCCTTCATCTGGACCGCGCTGCTTACCCTGGCGGTGGAGATCGTTCCGGGACTGAAGGGCACCACGTCCTCTATCTTCAACAGCGCCCGCTTCTTCGGCTATTCCCTCGCCCCCCTCCTCTTCGCCCCCATCTACTCCTTCCTGGGCTTCGGCACGGTGCTCCTGGTGGGCTTGGGCCTTACCGTCTCGGCCCTGCTGGTCGTCGGCATGCTGGCGGCTCAGCTCGGCCCGTCCCATTCAGACAGCACCCGCTCCAGCTGAGAGCGGGTCTCGTCCATGGGGCCGCAGTTGTCCAGGACCTTCCAGCCCTGGGAGGAGAGGGTGAGCACCCTGCTCCTCACCTTCTGCAGCGATTCCAGGTTCTCGA
>JAJFUR010000073.1 GCA_021372335.1 Methanobacteriota archaeon | reverse complement strand
TGCTAAAGGACATCGGCCGGCAGATGGGAGCGGAGATCTCCACGCGCATGAAGGCCAACGATGTGGAGGGGCTCATCAAGGAGATCAAGGACTTCTACATGGTGCATGAGCTGGGGGAGGTCGTGGTGTTCTCCCTGCATCACGTCACGCTCATCATCAGGGACGAATACGACTGCTCCAAGGCCCCGGACGTGGGAAAGACCCTCTGCCTATTGAACGAGGGGATACTGGAATCGATCTTCGAGGAGAGGCTGCACATGCCCCTGCGGGTGGTGGAGAAGGACACCTTCGGCGCGGGCTACAATATGTGCAAGTACGTGATCGAGCCATCCCTCTGACCCTTTTCCAATACAACATCTTCATGGGCCCACCCTCCATTTCGGGTCCTGGCTCTTTAAGGCACATTGGCAGAAGGCTTAGTTCAGCCTACGATCGCTCGGAAACGTTTGTGGACCTCAACGGCGCTACCGTTCGGGAAGATCGCATGCCTCGACGCCCTATCTTTCGTCCAATCCTCAGAGGGCCGTCCTCTATCGCGGCGATGATAGGACCCGATCGGACCTTTTCTTGACTGTTCTCTACGATCCTTGCGGTTTCCATTCTATAGGACGAGCTTCCGTCTTCTTCAAGTTCATCCACCTAATGAACCGGCATCTATGATGGCGTCATCGAATAGGCAGCTCGTGGCATTACCAAGGAATTTGGATGGGCTCATCCGGATTTGAACCGGAGACCTCCTCCGTGTCAGGGAGACGTCATAACCGCTAGACCATGAGCCCTTGGGATTGGCCGTAAGCCGTTCTAATTGATATTCCTTTCGTAGTTCATGAGCGCTCTATCCATAGGCTGGTACCTTTCCTTCGAAAGTAAATTTTATTAGTGACCGCCCTTTGCATCCTCTGAGCTAAATGACGGAGATCATTCTCTTCACCAAACCCGATTGTAAGAAGTGCGAGTATGTCAAGACCCATCTGCCAGAGGGCGTCCATCCCCGCATGGTCAATACGACGGAGGCCGAGGGACTCGCCGAGGCCGCATACTACGAACTCCTCAATAGAAACCTCCCCATCCTCGTGGTGGACGACGAGGTCTATGAGGGGTCCATCGTCATCCTCAACAAGCTCAAGGAACTGGCCTGAGGCCAAGGACCGGTATGTACTGCCTGGGGATCGAGGGCACGGCCCACACCGTGGGCGTGGGGATTGTGGACCATGACGGGAACGTGCTGGCCAACGAACTCGAGATGTACCGGCCGGCCGAGGGGGGCATCCATCCCCGGGAGGCCGCCAACCATCACGCCGAGAGGCTGGTCCCCTTGGTGCGCCAGGCCATGGAGGAAGCGGGGCTTGTGTTCAAGGACATCGGCCTGGTGGCCTTCTCGAGGGGCCCGGGCCTGGGGCCCTGCCTGCGGACCGTGGCCACGGGCGCCCGGGCCCTCTCCCTGAGCCTGGGGGTCCCGATCGTCGGGGTGAACCACTGCATCTCCCACCTGGAGATCGGAAGGATCAGGACGGAGGCCAGGGACCCCGTGCTCCTCTACGCCTCCGGCGGCAACACCCAGATCATCGCCTTCGCCAACGGCCGCTACCGCATATTCGGGGAGACGCTGGACATCGGCATCGGCAACATGCTCGATAAGCTGGGGAGGGAGATCGGCCTCGGGTACTACGCCGGCCCCAAGATAGAGAGCGCCGCCGCGCGGGGGAAGAGGCTCCTCAGCCTCCCCTACTCGGTCAAGGGCATGGACATGGCCTTCTCTGGCATCCTCACGGCCGCGGTGGCCCATCGGAGGAAGGGGGAGGGCATCGAGGACATCTGCTTCAGCGTGCAGGAGACGTGCTTCGCCATGCTCACCGAGGTCACCGAGCGGGCTATGGCCCATGTGGAGAAGGAGGAGGTGCTCCTCGGCGGGGGGGTGGTGCAGAACAAGCGCCTGCAGCGTATGGTGCAGGACATGGCCGAGGCCCGCGGGGCCCGCATGTTCGTTCCCGACAGGACGCTGTGCATGGACAACGGGGCCATGATCGCCTGGACCGGCCTCATCATGCACCGGGCGGGGATAAGCCATCCCCTGGAGGCGACCACCGTCGACCAGCGGTTCCGCACCGATCAGGTGGAGGTCACTTGGCGCTGACCCTTTCCATCTGCCTGGCCACGATCGAGTCCAGGGCCTGAAGGAAATCGATGTCCTTGCCCAATGGGATGGTCGCCCCAGCGGCGATGTTGTGCCCCCCGCCCACCCCGCCCACGGAGGCGGCGGCGTCCCGCATGGCCACGGAAAGGTCCAGCCCCCGTTCGTCCACAAGCCTCCGTGTCCCGCGGGCAGAGACCTTGATCTCCATGTCCATCCGGGTCAGGCAGACGGTGGCCTTATCCTGGTCCCCCACCCACTGCATCACGAGGCCGCACAGCTCGCTGGACACCTCCCTATAGGGGGATTCGAAGTGCTGGACCGCCCGCAGCTTGGAGAGGCCGCGCTCCGCGGTCCGCTTGAGCGCTCCCAACAGCATCTCCTCATAATCCTTCAGCAAGGCCTCGGCGCGCTCCAGGGCATCTTTCTCCCCCAGCAGCATTGCCAGCCCTAGAGCGGTCTCCTCCTTCCTCCCGCAGGCGTTGACCAGTCTCGTCAACTGCGAGGCGCGGAGACCGTCCTGGGGGAAGGAATAGTCAGGGGCGAGTTCCTCCTCGAGCCCGCCGAGGGAACATCCCTGCTCCAGCAGGCGCAGGGCCACAAGGGACGAGAGCCGTCGTCTGTCGGCCTCGTCCAGTCCTTCCCAGGTGGCGTCAGGGCGCACTCGCGCCTCCTGTAGCAGCATGGCTATACCCTGGGGGTCCCCGCTGACCCCCCGGATGAAGGGATGGAGGGAGCGCCTCAACCCCTCCCCTATCGGACCCGGCGGGAGGAGTGTCCCTTTCCTCTCCTGGATCAGCCCCTTCTTGATAGCCTCAGAGAACAGATGGGCGTTGACGCCCATAAGCCCCTGGAGATGCTGACGGTCGCCGACCATGCCGGCGAAGGCGATGGGCAGTAGGTCCCAATTCCGTTCATCGACCGTCACGGCGAGCAGCATGGAGAGGGTGGATGCGCACGCATATCTGGCGCCATCGACCTTGAGCACCGACGGGTTCAGGTGCACGAGCGCGTCCGAGTCCCTCTCCGGCCGATGATGGTCCAGCACCACGACCTTGGTCCCAAGCCCCTCCAATGAGGCCAGGGCGCTCGATCCCATGTCGGCCACGATGAGCAGGTCTATGCCCGGCACGAGCCCCGACCGGATGGCGTCCAGGTCGAAGCCCTTGAGCATCGTGGTCTGCACCCCCTTGCCTGCACGCATCAACATGGACGTGAGCACGCCCGCCGTGCAAATGCCATCGGCATCGTTATGTGAAAAGACGCGGGCCTCGGTGCAATCGCGCACCGCGGCCGCGGCCGAGGAAAAGCGGAGCAAAAGGGTTTCCGGGAGGACGCTGCCGTCCATGTCCCCCTCACTCGATGAGCAGCTCGGCGTTCTTCAGGGAATAGTTCCAGTCCGCGGGCAGCACATCGGTGCGCTTGTAGTACTTCACCAACCGCCTGATCTTGGACTCCACCAGCTGCAGGCCGCGGCGATTGGACACATCGCCCCGGTTTCCGTTCTGGATATGAAGGTTCAGATTGATCGCCTTCCTCATCAGAGCCATCAGGTCCTCCGGGAGCTTGGGGGAAAGGCCGTTCTCATTGAGGATCTCCAGGATGGACCTGCCGGTGGCCAGCTTGACGCTGGGCACCGCATGCTGGTCCCTGAGGACCACGCCGATCTTGGAGGTGGTCATGCCCTCCTTTCCCAGCCTGACCACCATCTGGACTATCTCTTCGTTTGACAACGGGACCCACTCGGGACTCTCGGTCAGCAGGGGCCTCCTCGAACGGGAGGAACCCCTTCTCCTGGCGTGCATTCTTGCCATATGAACATCATCCTGTTTTGATATCGAAGGCGTTTGCTTCGTTGGTGGCGGCGAAGTGACCGTCTATTTCACTCCTACTATTTAAAAGTTAGACCCTTCCCCAGTCTGTTCCGCACAGCCTCCCTGGCCCACGTGATCTGCTCCCGGTATTCGCACTCCGGGAACGCCAGGTCACGCGGCAGCTCGTCCATCAGCTCCCAGCCCATCTCCGCCTCCCCCCTGTTCTCCTTTAGGATCCCAGCGAAAACGACGACCGGCCCCATTGGCATGCAATCGAGGACGTCAAGCTCGAAGCCGCACTCCTCCCTGTACTCCCGTTTTACCCCCTCAAGGGGGGTCTCGAACTCCTCCAGCTTCCCGCCGGGCATCTCCCATCCTCCCCGCTTCGGGTTGTAGACCATGAGGAACCGGTCCCCCTTGAAACCTATGGCATAGACATTGGGCAGTTGGATCACCACTTCATTGGCAACGCGCCCTGAGAGGAGCTATGTCTATTTATCCGATTCCCATCGCCAAGTGCATGGGTTATGACGGGGGAGGGCGCCCTGTTATGTATGCCGTGGAACGCAAGGCCCTGGATCCGGGCCATTCCGTCCCTTTCATGGAGAGCGCCGCTCTTCAGCATAGGGCCGTCGGGATGCGGGCTTCCATGGGGTACGCGCGGATGCCCTGCCACAGGCGGATGCAGGCACGATGATAGTATCTCCAAGTGCTTCGAGAAGCGGGGGATCATCAGGGCCTTCCCGCAACGATCATGGCATGGTCCTTCTCAAAAGGTTCCAGGTCGATGATCTCCAGGACCGTTAGCCCCTCCTTCCGTAAAAGCACCTCGGCCTCATGAAAGATCATCATAGGCTCCCGGGCGACGTCCTCCGAGCGCGCCTTGACGGCCAGCATGCCGTAGGGCGCGGAGAATCGTTTCATGGCCTTCGCGAAGATCCCCGCCTGGTTCCTCTGCGCCACGTCCTGGTAGACCACGTCGGCCCTTTCCACCAGGAAGGCCAGGTCGTCCAGCTTGGTGGCGTCCCCCAGGATCGGCATCATGTTCGGGCGGCGCTCGCAAACGCCTACGAGGTCCCGGAACATGCGCGGCGATATCTCGACGCAGTACACCCTTCCCTGGGGAACGATGTCCGAAACGTGGCTGGGGGTGGTGCCGCTCGAGGCCCCCAGGTAGAGCACATGGGAGTCGGGACGGAAAGGGAAGCGGGAACCGCCCCGGCGGAGATAGGCGGAGAGCTTGCTCCGGTCGGGCACCCACTCCCTGTACTCCTCCCCCTCCTGGGAGAACAGCCTTTCGCCGTACACCTTCGTTCCGGGGGCGAGGCTCTTGGTGAGCAGCATGTCCCCGGAACGGAAGACGCCCGGGAACCCCGTCGGCACTATCCTCTGCTTGGCCTCGCCCATGGTCCGGCCATGGCCGAGAGATTATAAAGCGTTTCACCGCCCCTCCGCGGAGCGTGGAAGGAGGTCGTACCGATCCCGAAGAGGGCCCATCGGCCATCGGGCCGGTGCCATCCTGCTGCTCCCCTCCCTCCGGGCCGCTCGATCGGCATCGTTCCAGGGACCGACAGGCGGCTACGGTCAACAGGCTTCTGCCCAAGGCGGAATGGTCGATCGGCCATCGTCCCCTCGGGAGGGAAATGGGTCATTCCCCA
>JAJFUR010000072.1 GCA_021372335.1 Methanobacteriota archaeon | reverse complement strand
GTCGTCCACCACGAGGATGGGGAGGTTTCTATTGAGGAGTTCGTAGTATGCGGCCTCGGCGAGCCCCTCGGCCTCCGTCGTATTGACCATGCGGGGATGGACGCCCTCTGGCAGATGCGACTTGACATACTCGCACTTCTTACAATCGGGTTTGGTGAAGAGAATGATCTCCGTCATTTAGCTCAAAGGATGCAAAGGGCGGTCACTAATAAAATTTACTTTCGAAGGAAGGGCACCAGCCTATGGGTCGAGCGCTCATGAACTACGAAAGGAATATCAATTAGAACGGCTTACGGCCAATCCCAAGGGCTCATGGTCTAGCGGTTATGACGTCTCCCTGACACGGAGGAGGTCTCCGGTTCAAATCCGGATGAGCCCACTTCAATTCCTGGCTCATCTCATTGTTATGAGGGGGCGTCCCTATCATCACTCATATCCTTTCAGGGAACGATTCCATCGGTCTCGAAACATCGGCATCAGTGCGTTCGGGCATCCCATGCACTTCCATTACCCCATAGGAATTGCCCCGCTGTCCTTCAATTCATCATTATCGATTAGGGCAGGGCGAAGACCGGGGATGCGCTCCGGCCCATGGCTGGTTAATGGGAGCGCTTAGAGGAACACCTCGTCCCTGGCCACATTCCTTTCCATTCCCTTCAGGTCCTCGATGAACTCCGTCAGCACCTTCTGGTACAGGCTGCACTCCGAGGCGGAGATCCAATGGAGCCTGACCCGCTCGTGCTCCATGTTCAAGGCCTTTAAAATCTCCTGCACCATTACCAACCGCCGCCGTGTGAAGTAATTACCCCGTTGGTAATGGCAGTCCCCGGGATGGCATCCAGCTACCAGCACGCCGTCCATCCCGCCGAGGAGGGCCTTGAAGAGGAATAGGGGCTCCGTTCTGGCCGAGCACATGGTGCGGATGACACAGAAGTTTGCGGGCAGCTGCAGCCGGGATACCCCGGCCAGGTCCGCTCCGGCATAGGCGCACCAGTTGCATAGGAATCCCAATACCCTCGGTTCCTCGTTCCCGCTCATTCGCCCACCTCCTTGAACTCCATCGGCTGGAAGGTGTTGATCGGCAACGCCTCCTTCACGTCCCTTCCGGGGACATATTCGAAGCGGGCCTGCACCGCCTCCCCGACCTTCTTGAACAGTAGCGAAACGGGGATCCCCACCGGGCAGACGTCCTGGCAGCAGCCGCAGGCCACGCAGGACACCGCCATGTGCCCCATGCGGCCGATGTGGAAGAGGACGGTGCCTGCGGGAGCCCTGATGCCCCCCTTCACTTCCAGCTGCCCCTTCGATTGCTCCATTCTGTCCTCCATCCGTGATGATTCGAAGGTGCAGAGGGTACAGTAGCAGATCGGGCACGCCTTGCTGCACGCATGGCAGCCTATGCAGCGACCGAACACCTTGACCAGGTCCGACAGCCCCTTCACATCTGCCTCGTGCGACAGGACCTCCTCTCGGCCGGCCTTCCTCGCCACGGCCATGGCCTCGAGGGCCTTCGGGTCCATCTCGGCCGCAGGAGCGGATGGGAACGCCCTCTCGATCAAGCGGCCGCCCTCCTCGCTGCCGGCGGTCAACGCCCAGTGCCCGTTCGCGGAGGGAGCTACCACCAGGTCGGCAGTGTAGGGAATGAACTCGGTGCATCCCTGGCAGGCCGGACGCAGTCCCTGGACCGGCCTTCCGTCTGGATAGGCCCAGTATTCCTCGGTCCGTTTCCCGTCCCATCCCGCCGAGACCATGGAGAGCGGGAACACCCCCCCGCACACCACGCTCAGGAACACCAGGTTGTCGAGGCATCCCTGCAGCCTCTTGACGATCTCCACGAACCCGCGCAATTCGCATGGCCTGGTTATCACCAGCACCTTGCCCCTCATCGCCCCCCCGAGGGTCATTTCCCGCAGCAGCCGGCCGGCATGATTGGGCATTACCGGGTGCAAAGGTAGCAGCTCCGGTGCCCCCTCCTCCTTTGTGGACAGGAAATAATCGACACCGCCGCCGGGCGTCCTTGCCAACGTGAACGTTCCCTCGAAGCCGCCCGTCTCCATGAGCCGTTGGACCGCCTCCCTCAGGGCCTTGGGCATCTCCGTCCCGATATCAGCACCTCTGGCCATCTTCCCCCTCCAGCTCCTTCTCCAGGAATGTGATCAGCGGCGACCTCTGCTGCCGGTCCATCCCTGCGCGGTACTTAAATGCCGACTGGGTCCTGTCGGATACCATGGCGAACAGTTGGGCGATGGGGACCCCGGCGGGGCAGGCGTCCTCGCAGGCCCCGCAGGACACGCAGTTGAGGCTCATGTGGTTCATCCGGCCTAGGTGGAACATCAGCGTGTCCATCGGCAGCCGCATGCTCCCCCGGGCCTTGGCCAGGTCGAGCACCTCATTCGCTGATCGCTCCTGCCGCCTGATATCGAACGCACATACCCGGCAATAGCAGATGGGGCAGGCCCTCATGCAGTTGTGGCAGTTGATGCAGGAGTCCAGGCGGACCATCAGGTTGTCCAGTCCAGACGAGGCAACACGGAGCTGTCCTAGCCGCTCTTCTCTTCTTTCCCGTCTCTCTTGGGAACGACTGCTCACCGTGGTGCGCCATTCCGACGTGTCGCCCTCGGCCCTCAGTCCCATTGCCAGCAGGGCTTCGGCCCCGCGTTCGTCCATAGGGATGAGGATGGGTGCCAATCCCTCCCCCCAGCCAAGGTGCAGGTCGCCCACGGCGGCGCAGGAAAGGTCGCAGACCTGACATATCGGCCTTATGTCCTGATCAGCGAACCCGACCGCCGAGGGACGCAAATCACCCCTGGCGAACCTCTGCAGCGGCACCGTGCCAGGACAGTCCATGGTGATCAACGTGACGTCCTTCAGGTCGACCTGCCCCAGCTTGGAGAGCTCGATAGCCCCGCGGGCCTCGCACGGCCTCATGACCGCAAGGATGCGCACCCCGCCTCCCCCATGCCTAGTAAGGCTGGAAAGCGCCCGTCCGCCGGTCACGGTCTGGACCGGGGGAAGCGGGTCGGCCTGCCGCAGCAACCGGGGGTCCTTGACCAGCACGAAGGCGTAGGAGTCCTGTCCTGGTGTTCTCAATGGAAGGAGAACGGCATCGGAGGTCCCCTTCTCGAGCGCCCTCGCCAGCAGGGGGACCAGCGCCCTTGGGCCTTCCTCGCTTTGGATCGTCGCCCCGCGGGGCGCTTCGCTCACCTGACCGCCTCCTTGATCTCTTGAAGGATCTGTTGGTAGGTCGCGCCCTTGACCGAGATGGCCTCGGAAGGACATGCGGCCACGCAATTCCCGCACCCCCGACATATGGTCTCGTTGACCCGGCATGTTTGGGCCACCAGGTCGTACTCGATCGCCCCGTAGGTGCAGACGGTCATGCAGTTGCGGCAGCCTGTGCACAGAGCCTCGCACACCTGCGACGTCTGGGCCTCCAGGCGCAGGGTCTTGCCGGGTCTCAGCTCGGCGGCTATCTGAGCGGCCGCGGCCAAGGACAGCAGCGACGTCGCCCTCCCGTCCCTCGGTCCTGAGGCGCTGCCCGCCACGTATATCCCTTTGACCGACGTCGACACAGGTTCCAGCATTGGATGGGCCTCCTCAACGAAGCCGGCGGGCCCCGCCTCGACCCCGATGATATCGATCAGTGCCCTCGCCCCGTGGTTCGGCACGGTGGCCGGGACCAGGATCACCAGGTCGGCTGCATCCTGCCCGATGCTCCCGTCCTCCCTCCGGAAGCTGACGGTTACCTGTGGCCCTTGCTGGGCCAGGGCGGTCAAGCGCCCCCAGGTCATGCGCGCGCCTATCCCTAGTATCCCTTGGTACTCCCTTTCCCCATCCCGTCCGGGGACGCATATGTCCTGATGCAGGCAGCTCAGCTGCGCGTTGGGAGCCGTTTCGGCCATCCATCGCATCGCCTTGAAAGAGCGGAGGCAGCAGACGCCTGAGCAATAGCCGACCCTCTCCCTGCCGGCGCAGTGCACGAACATCACCTTGGGCTGGCCGGAGGGAAGCGCATCAAGATACGGCCGGAGGCTCTCTGGGTCCTGAGGAAGGACGACAACGTGAGGGGCCTCTGAGCCGGGGTAGCCCATCTCCTGCAGGGTCATGGCGCGGGAACCGGTGCAGACCACCATGGCCCCGACCCTGACCTCCTGCCGTGAACCTTTGGAGGCCAGCTCGACCTCGAAGTTGCCGAAGAAGCCCCGAACGGCCTCCACCTCGCACCCTCCATGCGTCTCGACCCCTTTCAAGGAGGTAAGGGCAACGGCGAGGGCGGGGTTCCTGTCCACCACATGCACCCGGCGCTCCGGCCCGGCCAGCATGGAGGCGGTGACCGTCCCGCTGAGCCCTCCGCCGATGATGATGACGTCGGGGTTCGCCTCGACCTCCCTTTCCGGGAGAGGAGCCTGGCGGACCACCCTGGCTATGGCCGCCCGTATCATCCTTGCGGCCTTTTCAGTGGCCTCATGGCGATCGGAGGTGACCCAGGCGCATTGCTCCCTTATGTTGGCCATCTGCATCAGGTAGGGGTTGAGGCCTCCCCTCTTGCACACCTCCATGAAAGTGGGAAGATGCTGGCGGGGGGAGCATGCGGCCACCACCAAGTGGGTCAGCCCTTCCTTCCGGACCTCCTCCGCCAGGAACTCCTGGCCCTCCTTGGAGCAGAGCAGCCGGTGCGACATCACCTTCACTACCCCCGGAGCGCCCTCGAGCATGGGGACCAGGGCGGCGATGTCCACCTGATCGGAGATGTTGTTCCCGCACTCGCAGACGTAGACCCCCACCCGGGCATTCATTTCCCATCCTCCCCTTCCATGACCGCTTTGCATGCCCCTCCGGCCGCGGCCAAGGCCTCCACGACCGTTTCCCGGATGTCCTTCGGGCCGGACGCCCCCCCGAGGATGAGGATGCCGGGCCTACTTGAGGCCACCCCGTTCACGACGAAGAAGCCGTCGTCCGCAAGCGCCACCCCCAATGTCCTGGCCAGTTCGGTGGCCCCCTTAGGGGGGGTGAGCGCGGGGGATAGCACCACCATGTCCACCGTTTCGATGGCCTCCCGCCCATCGCGCCTGTGTATGACCTTCAGGTAATCCCCCTCCACCTCGATGCGGACGACCTCTGCCCGGACCAGGCCCTCGCCGTCGGGCGCCATCTCCCCCAGGAAGCGCTGATCGCCCTTGTTCGGGAGGCAGAGGTCCCCGTGGAATTCCAGGACCTCGGCGCAAGGAAGCTTGTGCCGGAGGTAATGCCTGAACTTGAGCAGGTACCGACAGCAGACGCCGGAGCACAGGGTGCGCTCTCTCCTTCCCACGCAATGCACCAAGGCGACGCGGTTGGGAGCGCGCCCGTCCCGCAACTGTATCTTTCCCTCGGTGGGACCGTTGGACGCATTAAGGCGTTCCAGCTCCAGGGAGGTGAACACCCCCGGATGGACGCCGTATGAGAGGTGCGGTAGTTCCCTGACGTCCATGGTCCCCGAGCCCACGGCAACCAGGACCGCTCCCACCTTCAGCTCGATGTCCCTGTCCTCCTGCCCGTACTCGACAGCCTCGAACATGCAGGCCTGCTGGCAGGCCACGCATTCCTGGCCCTTGAAGCGGATGC
This sequence comes from Methanobacteriota archaeon, assembly GCA_021372335.1. Classification (GTDB taxonomy): domain Archaea; phylum Thermoplasmatota; class Thermoplasmata; order Methanomassiliicoccales; family UBA472; genus UBA472. Next base: position 2,185 of record JAJFUR010000072.1, on the reverse strand, counting down.
AGACCTCCTTGTCGATGCGTGGGACGTTGGGCAGCGTCCCGGCGCAGGGGATGCATATAGCCTTGCGCTGGGAAAGCCCCTCCTCGAACTCGTTGATGGCCGAGACCGGGCAGGCGTCGTAACAGGCCCCACACCCGATGCAGTTCTCGAGGTTGACGTATCTGGCTCTCTGCCTTAGTCGGACCGTGAAATCCCCCGGCCCCCCTTCGAGCCCGGCCACCTCGGTCAAGGTCAGCAGGTGGACGTTGGGATCCTGCAACAGCTCCTGTTCCAAGGGGGACAGCATGCAGGTGGCGCATTCCAGGTTCGGGAAGACATCCTCGAACTTGATGCTGGTCCCACCGATGTGCGCCGTCTTTTCCACAAGGTGCACCTGGTGGCCGGCCTTGCTCAGCAGGTGGCTGGCCTGGATCCCTCCGATACCCGCGCCGATGATCAGTATGTCGCCGTTCCGCGTCATTGGCCCCCTCTCAGGTCTGCCCCCTTTTTCGGATGGGGTTCGGCCCCAGCTCGCGGATGCGCCGATCAAAGTCCGAGGCGACATCAGCGAACCTCTTGCCTTCCGAGGCCGATATCCATTCCAGGCTTAGGCGGTCCTCCTCCAGGCCAAGGGCCGCGAGCACCTCCTTCAGTAGGTACAATCGGCGGCGGGCGTAGTAGTTACCCTCCCCGTAATGGCAATCCCCCGGATGGCATCCGGCCACCAGCACGCCGTCCGCCCCTCGGAGCAGGGCGGTCAGCACCAAGGTTGGGTCCAGCCTGCTGGAGCACATCACCTTAATGGGCGTGATGCTGGAAGGAACGTTCAACCGGTTGGCCCCAGCCAGGTCCGCTCCGGCGTAGGAGCACCAATTGCAAAGGAACCCGACTATGCGTGGCTGGAACATCTCGCCCATTCAAGCCGCCTCGCAGTTGAACTTGACTTGCGTATCCACAGGTCAGAATTGGATCTGTGCCTTCCACTTGCCTCCGCCTTGGTCGCCCACGAACAGGAGGGTCTTCCCGGCCTTCTTGCACCAGGACTCCACGTCCCGGTGGAAGGAGTGGCAGTCGGAGACCACTTCCAGTATATCGCCCGGCTTCATCTGCTTGGCCTTGATCGCAACCTCCAATATCGGCTGCGGGCATTTCTTGCCCAAGGTGTCCAGGTATACAGTGGCCATCCTATCAATCTCCGTCAGAAGGAGAAGGTGACCGTGCACTCGCTCGCCTTGCTCATGAACTCCGTGGCCCCGATTATCTCCATGTCCTTCCTGAGCTCTTCCCTCTTGAGGTCCTTCGCCTCCAGCGCTAGTTCGCACAGGTATAGCTTGCCCCCGAGAGCGTTGAACTTCTTCACGAGGTCCTCCATGTCCGGAAGCCCCTTGGACTTCAGCTTCTCCAATTCTCCCGCCTTGAGGATCGGGGAGCCGCCCGGAGTGAAGAACAGCATCACTTCGTCGCCTATGGCCAGTGCGCTCGTTCCTAAAACGTATGGCGGGTATACACATCTCGGTTCCGTGCTATTGACAACTATCGCGACCTTTGCCATTTATTCACCTTGTTAAGTGATTGGTCAGTCCGTCTATTAATAATATGTTGGATATGCCGGGGTGAGGATTATGAGAGCCGACTCTAATGCGCGACCGTTCCTGCGGAAGCGTGGCCAGCAGGGTGGACCGTGTCCGCCCGGCCCGATGGTGTTGGGATTTGTCTTAACGATATTTAATAATATAGAATAAATATTTATAATGATGATCTGCCAAAATATTTGGTCCCCTTGATCGATCGGCCTCACGGATCGACCCTGGAAGCGGTCATTGCTGCTGTTTAACCGTCCAGGTCCGGCCGTCATCCTTTCATCCGGCCTATAGGGACGGCTCTATGACGTACTTGCACATATTGTAGCCCGCGCCGAAGGTGTCCTTCTCCACCACCCGCAAGGGCATGTGCAGCCTCTCCTCGAAGATCGATTCCAGTATCCCTTCATTGAGCAGGCAAAGGGTCTTTCCCACGTCCGGGGCCTTGGAGCAGTCGTATTCGTCCCGGATGATGAGCGTGACGGGATGCAGGGAGAACACCACGACCTCCCCCAGCTCATGCACCATGTAGAAGTCCTTGATCTCCTTGATGAGCCCCTCCACATCGTTGGCCTTCATGCGCGTGGAGATCTCCGCTCCCATCTGCCGGCCGATGTCCTTTAGCA
>JAJFUR010000061.1 GCA_021372335.1 Methanobacteriota archaeon | reverse complement strand
GCCGACCTTGAACAGGTCTATGACACCATGGCAGTGCGGGCAGACGAGCCCGCTCATGTTCTCCACGATCCCCAGGACGGGCAGCTTCAGGGCCTGGGCGAAGGTCACGCTCTTGCGGGAGTCCAGCAGGGCCACGTCCTGCGGCGTGGTGACAATGATCGCCCCATCGGCGTCCTCGATCAACTGGGCAATGGTCAGCGGCTCATCCCCTGTGCCCGGGGGCAGGTCCACGATCATAAAGTCCAGGTCGCCCCATTTCACTTCGGCCAGGAACTGACGGAGGGCGCCCATCTTGATCGGCCCCCTCCACACCACGGGGGTGTCGGGGTCCTGCAGCAGGAAGGCCATGGACATGACCTTGAGGTGCGGGGGCACCAGGACGGGCATGAGCCCGTCCTCGTCGGCCATGACGTCCCCGTGCTCGATGTTGAGCATCTTGGGGACGTTCGGGCCATGGATGTCCGCGTCCAGGATGCCGACCTCGTACCCGCGCATCGCCAGGGCGACGGCCATGTTCACCGCGACGGTGGTCTTGCCCACCCCACCCTTCCCGGACATACCCATGATCTTGTGCCTTATCCTGGCCATGGACCTCTTGAGCCGGTAGTCCTTCTCGTCCATGGTCTTCACGTCTATCCTATCCGAATCTTCCATTCTATCCTCCTCACATCCTGGTCCGGAAGTACTCCCGGATGATGTTGCGCTCCCCCCGCTGGAGGACCTCCCCCATGGTGGAAGCGGTAATCCCGAACCCCTTGGCCAGCTCCTGCAGCGTGACCCCCCGGGGATAATCGTAGTAGCCCTTCTCCAGGGCGGAGCGCACCGCGGCCTCCTGCCTCTTGGTGACGAAGCTGCTATCGTCCACCTTCCTCTTGGACAGCAGCCTGGTGGTGCAGCCGCCCTCCCGCAGTTCGTTCAAAAGGAAACGCAGGGCGGTCTCGTGCGCGGCGATGATCCGCCATTCCACAAGTCCGCCACCGACCGTGCGCGCGGAGCGCAGATGGCAGTCGGAGCGCATGATCGCCCTGCATGCCCGGCACTCGGTGAGCAGGGCGATGCCCCTCAGCTTCCCATCGTCGGTCAAGGCAGGCTCCCACCTGCGGACGTCAGGGTGCGCGCCGATCGCCCTGGAGACGATCTGCTGCATCGCGGGATCGGCGCATTCCATCTCCACGAAGGAGCGCGCGCCCCTGTCCCCGAGCGGTATGCAGTCCAGGATGCGGATCTGCACATCGAAGTCTACGGAAATGGTATGCACCCACCCATCTGGAATGCTCACCTCCAACGTAGCCTCTATCATCAGCCTGCCTCAGACCGCCGATCTAATGGTATATAGAAAAGGTTACCCCCGTTTGCTTCGCCAATCCCGACATATGTCTATTATCCGCTGCGCTACCCCCTCCTCCCCCAACGGGCAGCTCCAGCCCCCCTTCTTTGCAAGCATGACCATGGCGCCCTCAACGATGCGCGCAGCCTCGGTCCCCACCACGACGTTCGCTCCCACGTCCACGGTCTCCGGCCTCTCGGTGCTGTCCCGCAGAGTGACGCATGGCACCCCCATTATGCAACATTCCTCCTGGACGCCCCCGGAGTCGGTCAGCACCAGGGCGGCCTCGCTCTCCAACCGCAGGAACTCCAGGAAGCCGAGGGGCGGGACCCCCCTTATCCCCCGGGGCAATCCTATCCCGAAGGCCTCCAGCCCCTTCCTGGCCCGGGGATGCATCGGCCATATGATATCCAACCCCGTTCTCAGGGCAGTGGCCTCCAGCCCGTGCACGATGCTCGCCAGGCGCTCCGGCGAGTCCACATTCTCCTGCCTGTGCAGCGTGGCGAGGGCGTACCGCCCCTTCGACAGCCCCAGGGCACGCAGGGCGTTCTCCCGGTCCATGGCCAACCTCAGGTTCTGCCTCACCGCGTCCACGATCGTGTTCCCGGTGACGAAGATGCGCTCGGGGGGCAACCCCTCCACCCTCAGGTTGCGCGCCGACACCTCCGTCGGCGCGAACAGAAGGTCCGAGGCGTGGTCGGCCAGCACCCGGTTGACCTCCTCGGGCATGGACCGGTCGAAGGAGCGCAGCCCCGCCTCCACGTGGCCGACGGCAATCCCCATCTTCGCCGCGGCGAGCGCCCCGGCCAGCACCGTGTTCGTGTCCCCCTGCACGAGGACGATATCCGGTCGACGGGCCTGGAACGTCCTTTCCAGCCCGATCAGCATCCTCCCGGTCTGCGCTCCGTGCGTCCCGGAGCCTACCTCGAGGTTGACGGCCGGCTGCGGCAGGTCCAGGTCCCGGAAGAACACCCTATCCATCTCGAACGAGTAGTGCTGCCCCGTGTGCACCAGGTCGAACTCCTCCCCGCGCCGCTGCAGCTCGCGGACCACAGGGGACATCTTGACCATCTCCGGCCTGGTGCCGAGCACTATGCTGAACCTCACGCCCTCACGCTTCCCTGGAACTCCTCGGCCTTTCTGACTATCCTCTCCACAACCTCCCTGGGGAACAGCATGGGCAGCTCGCCCCTCCGCTCCAATATGTCGCGGCAGAGCACGAGGCCATGGGAGAGGAGGGTCCTCTGCTCGGACCTTCTCAGGTTCAGAACGGTCACGGGATACGCCCTCGTCCGGTCGATGATCCGTTCTAGCCCTCCGTCCTCGGGATACTCCCACCCTATCAGGTTCATCCCCACGCACTTGGCGTAGCGAACCACGTCGCTCGAAAACTTCGTGTTGGTCACAAGCCAGGGGGCGGCGAGCCCGTCAAATCCCTCAAGGTCCAGGAAACGGCCCCAGGTGTAAAGGGCCTCCTGCACCGAGGACTTGGTCCCAAGCGAATTGTGGAACTTGCACTCCACGATCGCCTTCCTCCCGTCCTTGACGGCGACCACGTCCACCTCGTGCGAGATGCATTTCCCGACGAGGATCTGGCGGACCAGGACCTCGTACCCCGTGTCCTGGAACAGCCGCCCCACGAACGTCTCGAAGGTGTGGCCGTCGGGGCCCAAGAGCAGTATGGCCTTCTTGAGGGAGTACTGCTGGGCCTTGGGCGACGGGAGATGGGCGCGGATGCGCCGGTAGAGTTCCTCGGTGGTCATCCCGTCATACAGGAACGGCCGCACCGCCTCCAGGATGGCCTCGGCCTCCTCGGGGGAGGTCCCCACCTTAAGGATCGAGGCGATGGCCTTGGAAGGATCGAACTCCTCCATCTCACCGGAGCGTTTGACCACTCGCATGTCCATCTCTAAAGCGCTGATGGCTAATCAAGCTTCCTGGGCGTCCCTTTCAGACCAACCCCGCTGTCACCCTCGCTCGGATGATGACGATGGCCGATCAGGCTTCCTGGGCCTCCCTCTCGGAGAGGCCTTCGTCCGCCCCCTTGGAGGCGGGGGGCGCACGGGCGCCCTCCGCCTTGGCCTTCATGAACACCAGCTCCTTACGGAACTCGTCCGTGGTCCCGTTCTTCCAGGTCGCGGTCAGGACGATCATGCCACTCCTCACCTCCAGGCGCATCTCCTTCAGCACCGAGGTGTAGGCGGTCGCCTTCCCGCGCCCGCCGTTCCTGCCCGCGCCGCAATGGGCCACCAGCCCCATCTGCTCCATCTGGTAGATGAGCTTGTAGCAGGTCGCCGGCGGTAGGCCCACAATCGGCGCCAGCTCCGCGACGGTGAGGCAGCGCTTGGAGGTGGCGGCAAGGATGTTCAGCACGCCCGGGTCGATCAGGAAGCGGGCTAGCCGCTCCCGGTCCACCTCCCGCATCTTCCTCAGCGCCTCATGCACCGCCCTCTCCACATGTAGATCGTTCCCAATGATCAAGCATCTTCCCCGGGTGCGAATGATGCGTATGGAAGTAAATAATTTTGGGGAGAAGGTATTAAAAAAGATGAGACGAACTACGCATCTGGCCCTGCCCGCTCAGCCCCGCCGGACGTCGGTCTCCTGCAGCGTTCTGTCTATCTCCGCCTTGAGGTGCTCGGGGATCCCGCGGATGCCGACGTCGAGGAAGCCGCGGACGATCATGCCCACCGCGTCCTCCTCGTTCAGGCCCCTGGACATGAGGTACTCCACCTGGTCCTGGGCGATCTTGCCCACGGCCGCCTCATGGGTCATCTCCACGTCCGGGACGCGGGCCTCCAGCTCCGGGATGGCGATCTGGACCCCCTTCTCGCTCAGGATCAGGCCCTTGCACTCCAGATGGGCCTTGATGCCGGCCGAGTTCCCCACCAATTGCCCCCGGGCTATGACCGTGCCGCCGGTGGTGATCGTCCTGGATATCAGCTCGGCCCTGCACCCAGGGGCGTTTAGGATGGCCCGGGAGCCCAGATCCAGGACGCTTCCAGGATGCGCGACGGCCACCGAGTTGAAGCGGCACACTCCGTCGGGACCGTTCATGTGCGCCGTCGGATACGTCTGGATGGACCGCACGGGCTTGAGCGCCACGTAGTTGTTGACATAGGTCGCCCCCTCGTCCATGACGACGTCGGTGCGCGGCCGCACACCAATGACCTCCGACCAGTTGTGGATCATGGTGAACGTCAGCTTCGAGCTCTTCCTCAGGAAGAACTCCGAGATCCCGAGGTGCAGCCCCTTCTCCACCCCCTTGGAGGTGGTGCAGCCGGTGACGACCTCCAACTCCGAACCCTCCTCGGCGATGAGCACGTTGTGCACGTACTGCTTCGTGTTGCGGTCCTTCAACAGCAGACAGGTCTGCACGGGCATCCTGACCTTGGCCCCGGGGAGCGCCCTTATGAAGTAGCCGTCGGCGTTCTCAAGGTACGTCTCCGCCGTGTACTTGTCGGTGTCCGGCCGGACGGCCTTCCATACATAGTCCTTGAGCCAGTCATGGACCTTGAGCGCCTGGCTGAGGGGCATCAGCTCCACCCCCTCCCCCATGACCGCCGAGTGCACCACGCTGTTGTCCATCAGCAGGAAGTTGCCCGCCCGCCCCTTGCCGGAAGGCACGATGCCCGTGTCCAGGAGCGTGGTCTTTGTGTCCTCGGGCAATTCTTCCAGGGACCCCACCGGCGCCAGCTCCCGGCTTCCCTCGCTGTACGCCTCCAGGTCGATGTCGTCGCCGAACCTCGCCGCCTTCCTCAGGGCTTCCCTCGCCCTCCGCTCCTCGTCGCTGGCCATGCTCATCCCTCGGACGCGACGTTCTCTACGACCAGATTAGGCTGGTTGAGCTTGCAGCGGATGCACTCCTGATACCCCATCTTGCGGATCTCCGCCAGGAGCTCGCGGGGGTTGCCGGAGCAGGCCACAGTGCCGTTGCACATGACGTAGCCGCGGTCCGCCTCCACATAGTCCAATATCTGGCCTGTGTGGGTGATGATGAGCGCGGCCTTGCCGCTCCTCTCCCTCCACCCGGCGCAGTGCGATGGGCCCTGGAGCAGCTCCCGCACCTTGGCCCCGAGCTTTTCGATGGAGACCATGTCCACGCCGCTCTCAGGCTCGTCCAACAGCAGCAGGCACGGGTTCTGGGCGGTGAGCTGGAGGATCTCCGAGCGCTTGATCTCCCCGCCGGAGAAGCCGACGTTGACGTCCCTCTCCAGGAAGTTGGTCATGTCCAGCTCCTCGGCGATCTTGGCGATGTCCACCTTGCCCTTGCTGGCTACGCGGACCAGGTCCTTCAGCCTCACCCCCGTGATGTTCGGGGGGCGCTGCATCATCATGCCAATGCCCCGCTTGGCCCGCTCGTTCACCGGCAGATGGGTGATATCCTCCCCGTTCAGCAGGATGCGGCCGCTCCTCACCTTGTACCCGGAGAACCCCATGATGGTCATCAGCAAGGTGGATTTCCCGGAGCCGTTGGGCCCGAACAATACGGTGGTGTATCCGCTCTTCACGCTCAGGGACACGTTGTGCAGGATCTCCTTGCCTGCGACCTCCACGGTAAGGTTCTCTATCTCCAGCATGGGCTCATCTCCCTCAGCGATTGTTACCCATTGTAATTAATGCTATCGGACCTAATGCCGTCGGACCGCCCCCAGTCCGAGCCTTCAAGGACCATGAGTTCATTTCCGTCCTGGTCCAGGAAGACCGCCATCAGCCCGCCCCAGGGCTGGCGCTGGGGCTTGAGCTTGAATGTCACTCCTTCGTCCACCAGCCGGCGGTGCAGGTCGTAGATGCTGTCGCAGGAGAGCATCGCCCCGGTCCCGTCCCCCGGGCGCCTCTCGCCTGGCCGGGGGACATAGAGCAGGACGAAGCCCGACCCCTCGGAGTTCCCAAGCTCCGCCCATCCCCCGCCCCGCCGGCGGAGCCGCAGCCCCACCCTTTCGGTATAGAACTCCACGGCTACGTCCAGATCCCGCACGGGCACGGCGGCTATACGCACTCCCGTTAGCCAGCCCTTCTCCTGCGGGGGCGCCTCGCCCCCTCCGGGGTCGCCGATCGGCATGATCGATGATGGCCTTGCGGATAGAAAAGCGTTCTTCACCGCGCCGTCTCGAGCATCCGCTGCCCCCAGTCCAATCGGGACAGGGCATGCTGGTGGAGGTAGCAGCCTAAGACCTTCCTCTGCACCAGGCCGTCGTGGCGGCCGTCTATGCCGGTCCCCCGCTTGACCAGGAAGCCGAACGGTCCAGGCGGTTCCGGGACGAGGCGGGAGTAGTGGAACTCATGCCCCCGGACCTCCCAGCCGGCGAAGAAGGGACTCTCGGCCGTCCCCCGCGCCCGCACGTACGAGAGCCCTTGGCGGCGGGAGGAGAGCTCCGCGACGTAGGGGAACACCCCGGCCATGCCCCTCCGCTCCCCGGCCCGGATGGCCGAGCATAGCGCCATGAGCCCCCCGCACTCGGCGTAGATGGCCTTGCCGTCCTCCGCGGCGGTCCGGAGGCCTTCCAGGAAATCCCGGTTGGAGGCGAGTTCCTCCAAATGGGCCTCGGGGTACCCTCCCCCCAGGTAGTACAGGTCGGCCTCTGGCAGTCGCTCCCCTTCGGTGGGGCGGAAGAAGGTGAGGCGCCCGCCAGCGCGCTCCAGGGCCTCGAGGTTCTCCGGGTAATAGAAGCAGAAGGAAGCGTCCCGGGGGATCGCCACCCGGATGTCCGCGCTCCCCTCGGGGAGGACCGGGGCGTCCCTGGGCTCCATGGGCCCAGCCTCCTCCCCTATCTCGAGAAGCATCTCCAGGTCCACCTCCTCGACCAAGGCCCTGAGCCCCGCCCTCAGCGCCTCCAGGTCCCCCTGCTCCTCCGCGGGAACGAGTCCCAGGTGCCTTTCCGGAAGGGGGCTTCCCCGCTCGACCGCCCCGAGCACCGGGACCTTGGCCAGCCGTTCCACGGCCTCCGTGGCCTTCCTCCGGTGCCTCCCTCCGCTCACGTTGTTCAGGATGGCCTCCGCCATCCTCCCCCCTGGGTCCAAGTGTTTGAAGCCGAGGGCCACGGCGGCCGCGCTTCTGGCCAAGGGGATCGACTGCCGGATAGCCCCTGCAAAGCCCTGGGCTATCCGGAGGAGCGCATCGTCCTCGGGGACCCGTCGCACCCTCCCTCCCCCCGGGGCCAGATGTTCGCGGTGGTCGTTGGGAGATGGTAATCGGGAATGGTGCAAGGCAAAGTTGTATATGCCCGCCGCCCATCCTCCGCGGGATGAGGAAGCAGGTGGTCATCCTCGGCCCCCCGGAGCAATGGGCCCCCCTTCTGAGGGACCATAGGCAGCTCATCGATATCACCTTCGCCCAGCCCCTGCGGGCCGTGCCCAGGGACGACTCCGTATTCTCCCTGTTCCTAGTGGACCTGCTTTCCGGACGCTATGCCATGCTGGTCGCCACCTGCCCAATGGCGATCGAGGCCGCGGTGGCCATGGCAAGGAAGCGGAGGATGCTGGACCGCTTGAGGGAGGCGGTGGTGCGCACCGAGCTGGTGGTGATCGGGGAGCGCACGGCGCAGGGCGCCGCCCGCAACGGCCTCACCGTGTCATCGATCGCCCCGGAGGCCACGACCGATGCTCTGATTGAGCACGTCAACCGCTCCCCCCACCGCGGAGCGGTCGCCCTGCTCCGCTCAGATCAGGGCTCCGAGCGTATGGTGAGGGGGCTCCAGGCCGCGGGCTGGGAGGTGGAGGACGTGCCGGTGTACACCCTCCTCCTGGATGAGGGGGAGGGCATGCAAGCCCTCCTGGACCGCATCGAGGACGGCGAGGTGGACGCGCTGGTCCTCCCTACCCCCGCTCACGCCCAGGCCTTCATGCTGCAGCTGCAGGAGCGCTGCGGCGACGGCGCACCCCGCATGCTCGAGGGCATCACGATAGCGGCCATGGGCAGGGAGACGGAGGAATGGCTGGAGGCGTTCGGGGTCAAGGTCGACGTCCGGCCCGAGAGGGCGGAGGCCAAAATGCTCCTCTCCACCCTGACGGACCGATTGGGCGTCTGACCGGCGGGGCCTCACCGACCGTCCCCTGATACGCGGCCATCTCTCTGCCGGTTCCCTCGAAGGATCGAGTGCATACATCTTCTTGCTGGCCCACGGCCTCTTCTCCCCTCCCTTAAAAAGAAGACCGGGGGAAGGCTTCGATATGATCCCCAGGCATCCCTTCAGCAGTCCTGCCTGCCCAGCTGTCGAGTGGGTGCTGAGATGGGCAGGCTCAGGAGAGCTGTTTGAAGAAAAAAAGGGTAAAAATAGAAAGGGGGCGCGATGGCGCGCCTTTTTCTGGTCCTCTCAGGCCCCTTCCTTGGTCCTCTCCTTGGCCAAGAAGATGCACGCGCAGGCGATGACCATGCCGACCAGCATGAACAGCCAGACGCTCCGGTACTCGCTCAGCGAATAGTCCAGGATCATGTACCCGCTCAACAGCTGCAGGATGGCCCCGCCGGCGAAGGGGAACAGGTTCAGGGCGCCCGTCGACGTTCCGGCGATGGCCGTGGGGAAGTGCTCCTTGATCATCGCGTAGCACACCACGAAGAAGCCGCCGAAGAAGCCGAACAGGAAGTGCAGCGCGTGGTACACGAGTTCGCTCTCGCACTCCCCCATCAGGAGGAGCAATGCGGCCCAGACCGCGGTGTAGCAGACGGTCCCGATCACCAGCACCTTCTTCCTCGAGTGGATCTTGTCCGAGATGGTCCCGGCCAGGGGGCTGCCGAAGATCATGCCGATGCCGATGAAGGTGATCGTCAGGGCATAGGTGCCCTTGTCCCAGCCCAATATGTCCCGGAAGTACTGGGAGCCCCAAAGCCCCTGGTACACCATTATGCTCCCGTACATGAAGAAGAACCATATCGCCAGCGGCCAGAACTTGAGGCCGGAGCCGAACACGTCCTTGAGGGCCTTGCCCATGGGGACCTTCTCCTCGGCCTTGGCCTCCTGGGCGGACGTCTCGGGAAGGGGTTCGCCCTTCTCGAACGCCTCGATCTCCGGGATGGTCGGGAAGCCCATGTCCTTCGGGTGGTCCTTGACCAGAATGAATATCAGGATGGCGGTCACCACGGATACCATCCCCAACAGAAGGAACACCTCCTGCCACCCCAGGGCGTCGGACATCAGGGCCAGGGGCGTGGCGGCGCTCAGGGAGCCTATGCTGCCCACCGCAAGCAATATCCCGTTGACGGAGGCGAACTCGTACTTCCTGAACCAGAGCGCGAGCACCTTCATGACAGGTATGTACACCATGGCGGCGCCAAGCCCTATCAGGAGGCGGCCCAGCAGGATCATCTCAAAGCTGGTCGCCACCCCGCACAGGACCGCGCCTATGGCCAGGATGAAGGTGAAGACCCCCGCCGTCTTCTTGATGCCCCAGCTATCGGTCAGTAATCCGCTCGGCAATTGCATTATCGTGTATGTGTAGAAGTACGCCGAGCTCAGCAAGGCTATGGAACTCGCCCCGACACCGAACTGTGCCTTGATGTCCGACGAGACCACGGCCACGGACACCCGGTGGAAATAGACGAAGAAATAGGCCAGGGCCAACACTCCGAATATCACCCACCGGTACCTTAGCATCTTCTTTTTCAGTTCCTCATTGACTACCAATGTAACACCCCTCTTATAGAGAGCCGTCACCTTGGTCCCCGGTCCCGGTCAGCGATTGACCATCACGGTGGGGAGGTTAAGGTTGATGGCGTACATGTTCGCCTCCACAAGCCCAGCGTTTCTGCGGCGGGGCCCTCTTCCGAGCGATGCACACTTCATCAGCCCAAAGCGGATGGAGCGCAAAAGGCGAACATGTCCGCCGTTCCCTATTTGAACGGAAGGGGAGCGAACAGGTTCGCCGCTCATTGCAAATACGCGGGCCGGCGCTCACCCCTTCAACCTTTGGTCGAGGTCCTCCGGTCAGCGCTCCCCGGCCGTGCCGGGGAAAAAGGAGGATGAACAGAATGAAGGACGACAAGGGAGAGATGAGGCCCAGGGAGAGGTTCTTCCGGGCGATGGCATGCAAGGAGGTCGATCGCCCGCCGGTATGCGGGATGACCACCACCGCCACGGTCCAGCTCATGGACAAGGTAGGGGCGGCATGGCCAGAGGCGCACACGGATGCCGAGCTGATGAGCAGGATCGCGTTGGGCGCCCCGGACTTCTTCGGCTTCGAATCGGTCAGGGTGCCCTACTGCCTCACGTACGAGGCTGAGGCCTTGGGATGCAAGGTGTTCCTTGGAAAGAAGAACAGCACGCCTATGGTGAAGTCGCATCCGTACCGAGACGACCCGGACGCCGAGCTGGTGCTGCCGAAGCCCAAGGAGATCATGGAGATGGCCAGGAACAAGGTCGTCATCGAGGCGGCCAAGATCATCAAGGAGAAAGCGGGCAAGGAGCTGCCCACGCTGCTCGGCGTGACCGGTCCCTTCACCATCGCTGGCCACCTGGTGGGGACTGAGAACCTGCTCTACTGGATCGTCACCGACCCTGAGAAGGTGCACAAGTTCGTCAAGTTCGCCGCGGAGTACGAGAGGGAGTGGCTGAAGATCGTGGAGACGCTGGGCATAGACGTCATCCAAATGAGCGAGCCCTCGGCCTCCTACGACATGATGTCCCCGGAGATGTTCGAGGAGTACGCCCTGCCATATATCAAAAGAACGTACGAGCCCCTGGAGAACACCAAGAAGGTCCTCCACATATGCGGCAACACCACGGTCATCCTGCCCCTCATGATGCGGACCGGGGCGGACGGGCTGAGCATCGAGGAGAAGGTTGACCCCTACAAGGCGGTGGAGATAGTCGACGGGAAAGCGGCCCTTGTGGGCAATGTCGGCGTGGTCAAGCCCCTGCTGCAAGGCACCCCGGAGGAGGTCCGGCGGGACGCCCTGCGCTCCGCGGACGCGGGGTTCAACATCATCTCCGCCGGCTGCGGCATGTCCGCGCTGATCGACGTGGAGAACGTGCGGGCCATGACCTCGGCCATCAAGAGCTATAAGAAAAAACGCTAAACCTCGGGAGGGGCGCCGGGCGGAAGCGCACGGACCGCTCTGCCATCGGTCCCGTGCCCATGACCTCTCCCCGCCCGGCCCCTGTTTTCATTTAGCCCCTTTCAGATAATCGGAGATTATCTTCCTCTCCGCCCTGCGCAGGATCACGTTCAAGGTGGACTTGGAGCAGCCTATCTTGGAGGCCAGTTCGTCCAGGGTGATCCGGCTTGGAATGTCGAAGTAGCCGAGGTCGAACGCGATGCGCAGGTCCCGCTCCTGCCGGAAGGTCAGCCCGCCCCACTCCCGCTTCTCGTAGGTGCTGATCACCTCGATGACATACCCCTCCTCTTTGGCCATGCGTACGAAGTCAGTGATCGCCTCCGCGTCCCTGCCCAGCAGGTGGAAGATCATCCCGTCATCCCCAGCTGGTATGGCCAGTTCCAGGAAGCACCCCGATTCGGAGATCAGGTGACTGAGGCGACACCCCTCGTTGATCACCAGCAGGGAGATGGTCCCGTTCCCCGAGCGGGCCATCTCTATCCGCATACCATCCTTCTCAAGCTCCGGAGGGTTCGCTAAAAGCTCCTCGCATATCTCCGGGTCCCCGTCGATCCGCAGGAGGCTGTGCGCATGCCGCTCGCCCATCGGGACGCAGCGCAGGACCTTGATCGACAGCCCCCGCTCCTCCATGCCTTCCAGGCAGTTGCAGCATATGTGGTCGTCCAGCATTTTGAGCCTCAGGGTGACCGACCGCATGGTTCCGTAAAACGGTATAGGGGATATTAAAGGGCAGGGATTGTCCTTTTATAAACATTGTATTTATTATATATATCATATATATGCATCCCCGCATCGTTAGAAAAAGGTTCATAATACGTGGGCAATTCCCCTTCAGATGAAGCAATGCGTGGCGGTGCTTGCCCCTGCGGAGGGCTGGGAGCCGCTCTGCCAGAGGTTCAAGGAACTGGAGTTCCTGTTCGTCCCTCCTCTAACATGCGTGCCAATGGATAGCGCCGCCTTTTCCTATTTCCTTTCCGACCTCGCGGTGGGCAGGTTCGATGCGGTGGTGATGACCTGCCCCATGGCGGTCCGGGCGGTCATCGACATTGCGAACAGCAGGGGGATGCTGAACCGGTTCATCTCCTCCCTGGCAAGGACGCATCTGGTCGTCATCGGGGACCGCACCGCGGAGAGCGCCAGGTGGAACGGCCTCAGGGTAGGCTCCGTTTCCCCGGAGGTGTCCAACGACGCGCTCGTGAAGCATGTGCAGGCCCTCCCGTTCCGCGGAAGCATCGCCCTGCTGCGCTCCGACAGGGGCACCAGGGCGCTCCCCCGGGCCCTGGTCGAATGCGGGTGGACCGTGACCGAAGTCCCCGTCTACTCCCCCCGCCTCGCCCAGTCCGAGGACATGGAGCTGCTGCTCGACCGCATGGAGAAACGGGAGGTAGCCGCCCTGGCCTTCCCCACCCCGCTCCAGACCGAGGCGTTCTTCGTGCAGTTCTTCGAAAGGTTCGATAGGGAGGAGGGCATGGCCCTGCTGGAAGGCGTGGCCATAGCGGCCATGAGCGCCGAGGTGGTCAAGAGGCTGGACGATCATGGCGTCCAGGCGGACATCATCCCGAAGATGGCCACGGCAGAACTCCTGATCGAGGCCGTGGCGGATCACCTGTGAGCCTTGAGGAGCGCCAGCGCCTCCTCGACAGTGAGCGGGGGCTCGAAGTCCGCCCCGATGTGCTCCCTGTACATCATCATCAGGCGGGAGAAGGAGGGCAGTTCGAGATTGGCCTCCCTGAGCACCTCAGGCCGTTTGAGCAGCGTACGGACGTCGCCGTCGAAGAGCACCCTGCCCTTCAGCACCACCGCCCGCTCCGCCAGCTCGAACGCCACCGACATGTCGTGGGTGGCGATGACCATGCTCTGCCCCAGCCCCGCAAGGACGTTGACCAGGTCCCTCCTCCCCTGGGGGTCGAGGTTGGCGGTCGGCTCGTCCAGGAGGAGCAGGGGAGGGGCCATGGAGAGCAGGCCGGCGATGGCCACCCGCTTCTTCTCCCCCAGGGAAAGGTTCTGCGGGACCCTCCGCGCGAGGTGAGCGGCCCCGCTGGCCTCCAATGCGCCCTCCACCCTCCTCCGGACCTCCTCCTCCGGTAGCCCCATGTTGAGGGGGCCGAAGGCCACGTCCTCGTAGACGCTGGGCATGAACACCTGGTCATCGGGGTCCTGAAAGAGGAAGCCGACCTTGCGGCGTGCCTCCGCGGCGGACCGCCTGTCCACCCTGTGGCCCATGACCCGCACCTCCCCTACGCGTGGGAACTCGAGGGCCGCCATGATGTGGAGCAGCGTGCTCTTCCCAGCCCCGTTCGGACCGATGAGGGCCACGCGCTCCCCTTCCCCCACCTCCAGGGTGACATCCTCCAGGGCGCGGTGCCCTCCCGGGTATTCGAAGGAGACGTTCCTGAGCGCGATCACGGCCAAACATACCACCCCATCTGCAGCGCCAATGTCCATACGCCTGTTATAACGAACACGATGCCCAGGGCCAAGTCCCTGCCCCCGACCCGGTAGGTGGCAATGGTCCTGGCCTTTCCATCGTACCCCCGGGAGAGCAGGGCGGCGTACACCTGGCCGGCCCGGCGATAGGAGCGCAGGAAGACCATGCCTATGGTGTTCGCCAGGACCTGGAAGGCCTTCCGGTCCAGGAGGGAGCGGCCGCCCTGGAAGCCCCTGGCCTTGCGGGCCAGGCGCATCCTCTCCAATTCCTCCAGCAGCACGAAGATGAACCTGTAGGTGAGCATGATCATGTCGGTGAGCAGGGCGGGCACCTTGAACCAGCGCAGCGCCCAGAGCAGGTCCATGAAGGGGGTGGTGCGCACCAGGAGGAGGAGCAGGAGGACGGAGGTGGACACCCTCAATGCCATGGCCATCGCGCTGCCAGGGCCCGATGCGAGGAGCATGGTAAGGGAGGAGAGGGAGATGAAGGGGAGGGCGGCAAGGTACCCGCGGGCCAGTTGCACTGGTGGGACGCGGGAGAAAGCTAAGAGCAGAACAGCGAACAGAAGGGCGAAGGCCAGGGCGGCCGCATCGGTGACCATCGAGACGAGGACGATCAGGGCGAAGATGCAGACCAGCTTCACCCTTGGGTCGAAGCGGAAGAGGGCGGAGCCCTCAGCGTCCCGGTCGATGTGCAGCTCCATTGTCGGTCCAGCCTTCCTGTCACGATGGGATCTGAACGACGGGCATCACGCCTTCCTTCGGGCGGAACCGCCCTTGAGGTACACCTTGAGGTACAGATAGACGGCCCCGAAGGTCAGGGCGAAGCCGATAAGGCCGGCCACGAAGGCGGTGCCCCAATCGCCGCCGTAGTCCAGGGGGGCGCTCCATAGCTGGTCGCCCTCCTCGACGCCGTTGTCCTCCATCACCCTCTCCAAACCGTCCGGGGATCCGGCGGAGAGGGCGAAGTAGCCCACGAGCCCGATGGCGAAGAGGAGCAGCACCACCATCGCGGCCTTCAGGCATCCCCTGCGGCTCATGCCCCCGCCTCCTCCGGCCCATTAATCTCCAACATCTCCGGCGCCACGCGCTTGAGGAACAGCACCACCCCGCTGGTGATGACAGCCTCGCCGATGGCGATCACGGCGTGCCAGCCTGCCATAGCCGGGATGGCGACGCTACCGATGATGCCGAATGCCCCGTCGGAAATGACATAGCTCGCGCTCAGCATCAGGCCGCACGCCAGGGAGGCCAGGAACACGGAGGCCCAGGAGGCCACCGGGACCGCCGCGCCCTCGTGGCCCTTCAAGGCCCGAAGCACGCCATAGGCCACCAGGGGCGCGATGACCGCCATGTTCAGGAGGTTGAGCCCGAGGGCGGTCAGCCCGCCGTCGCCGAACACTAGGCACTGAATGACCAGGATGGCCGTCATGACCACGATCGCGCCGTTAAGGCCGAGCAGGACCACCGCCAAGGTCGCGCCGATCAGATGGCCGGTGGTCCCTCCCCCCACCGGGAAGTTCAGCATTTGGGCGACGAAGATGCCCGCCGCAAGGATCGCCATGAACGGCACCGTGCGCTCGTCCACCCTCCTATCGAGCCTAAATATGGCCAGGGCGATCACCGGAATCGCCAGGGCCCAGCCGAGCAGGACCACCCACGGGTCCATCAGTCCATCGGGTATGTGCGTAGCAGTCCCTCCCACCTATCGTGTTATTAATTTGAAATTAGTAACACGGTATGCTGGAGCCCTATATGTACCTATTGCATCGTCCCTTCGCGTCCCGCCTCCGCAAGCTGCCTGACCTTCTCCCGTACCTCCTCCGCCCCCGCGCCGCTCAAGGCCAAGGCCACCAGGGCGCTACCCACGATCACCCCGTCCACGCCGAGGGCCCGCGCCTCCCTCACCTGGTCCGGGCGCGAGATCCCGAAGCCGGCGGCCAAAGGCATCGAGGGGTCGATCTCCCTTCCCCTTCGCACCATCCCTTCCAGCTGGTCGGCTGCGAACCCCCCTCCGCCCGTCACGCCCGTCCTGGTGACCAGGTACAAGAAGCCGGAGGTGGCCTCCATGAGCTTGCGCTGCCGCTCCGGGGGCGTCAGCGGGGTGCACAGCTGCACGAGGGGCAGTCCCTCCCTCATGCAGATGGCCCGAAGGCCCGCGCCCTCGTGGAGCGGCAGGTCCGGGACGATCAGGCCGTCCGCGCCGGCCGTAACGGCCTCGCGCACGAACCGCTCCTCCCCGCGGCGGAAGATGGGGTTGTAGTAGCCCATGAGGACCAGGGGCCTGTCGGTGCGCGTGCGCAATTCCGCTACCATCTCGAGCACCTTCAGCGGCGTCGTCCCTCCTTCCAGGGCCTTCGCTCCGGCCTCCTGGATCACCGGGCCGTCCGCCACGGGGTCGGAGAACGGGATGCCCACCTCGAGGACGTCCGCTCCCCCGTCCAGGCAGGCAAGGGCAATTTCCATCGACCGCCGCATGTCCGGAGCGCCGGCCATCAGGTAGCATATCAGGGCCGTCCGGCCCTCCCCCCTCGCCCGCTCGAAAGCGTCCCCAAGCCTCAGGGCACCACCCCCAGGGAGAACACGGTCTCCAGGTCCTTGTCCCCACGCCCGGAGACGGTTATGACGACGATATCATCCCTTTTCATCCTCGCCGCCTCCGCCATCCCCGCGTGCACCGCGTGCGCGCTCTCCAGGGCGGGGATGATGCCCTCCACCCTCGACAACGTAACGAACGCATCGAGCGCCTGGCGGTCGGTCACCCCCACGTACTCCGCGCGCCCGATGTCCTTGAGCAGGCA
>JAJFUR010000055.1 GCA_021372335.1 Methanobacteriota archaeon | reverse complement strand
GACTACCAGGAGACCAAGACCCTGGCCCCCATCGAGGACTATCTGGACAAACGCTATTACACCGATGTCCTGGCCTGCGTAAAGTGTCGGGACAAGGCGGAGAGGCTGTTCAAGCAGTTCCTGCGCAAGGAGGTGGATGTCACCAACCTAATGACCCTGATGAAGCTCAAGCGGGAAGGGCTCTCCCCGGAAAGCCCGGAGAGGTACTTCATCGAGGGCGGCGAGGAGCTGGACATCAAAACGCTGGTCGAGCTCAGCAAGGCGGAGGGCCTTGGCCAGCTCATCGGCGGGCTAACCAAGTATTCGTTCTATCCAGAGGTAAAGGACGCATTGGAGGAGCACAAGCGGACCGGCTCGCTGAGCCCCGTGGGCCTGGCGTTGCAGCGTCACCTCCTCCGAAGCTCTGAAAAGTTCTCGCACATCTACCCGCTGTCCGTCCTGCCCATAATCGACTACATGCTAAGGAAGAAGCAGGAAGTGGACAACATAAGGATCATCGCGAGATGCAAGGAGAGCGATCTGGCACCGGACCAGATAAAGAAGCTGCTGGTGATGTGATGGACATAGCGGTGCTTGGAAGCGATGAGTTCGTGTTGGGGTTCCGGCTGGGCGGAGTGAAGCGGATCTACACCGCCAAGCCCAACGAATATGAGGCCAAGGCGCTGGAACTGATCGGTGACAGCAGCATTGGCGTACTTGCGATCGACTCCTCCGACCTGGGGCTCTTGAGCCCCACCGCCCGGAGGAAGGTAATGGAGAGCATCGCCCCCGTCGTGGTGATGGTGGGCAGGGCCGAGAGCGACCTCAGGGAGAAGGTCAAGCGGGCCATCGGTGTTGATCTGTACAAAACTGATTGAGGGGTTTGAAATGGGAAAGGAAGGCGTGATCTATAGAGTTGCAGGCCCTGTCGTCACGGCGGTCGGCATTTCGCCTAGGATGTACGACGTTATCCTGGTGGGCAAGGAGCAGCTCATGGGAGAGGTCATCAAGATCGTGGGCGACAAGACCATAGTGCAGGTGTACGAGGATACGTCCGGCGTGCGCCCAGGAGAGAAGGTCGTCGATACCGGGCAGCCCCTCGTGGCCGAGCTGGGGCCCGGCCTTCTATCCAGCGTGTACGACGGCATCCAGAGGCCGCTGCCTGTCCTCAGGGACAGGATGGGGGACTTCATAGAAAGGGGGGTCTCCGCCCCGGGGCTCGACCGGAGCTTAAAGTGGCCCTTCACCCCCGTGGTGAAGAAGGGGGATACCGTCGCCGAGGGGCAGGTCATCGGCACCGTGCCTGAGCGCGCCATCACTCACAAGGTCATGGTGCCCCCAGGCATCGGCGGCAAGGTGGACATGATCAAAGAAGGAGAGTTCACCGTGGACGAGGTCGTGGCGGTCATCGGTGGCAAGGAGGTCCGGATGATGCAGAAGTGGCCTGTGCGCCGCGGCCGCCCCTTCGCCAGGAAGATGGCCCCCGAGGAGCCCCTCATCACCGGACAGCGCGTCCTCGACACCCTGTTCCCGCTCACCAAGGGGGGCACAGGCGCCATCCCCGGCGGCTTCGGGACGGGAAAGACGGTCACCCAACAGCAGCTGGCCAAGTGGTCAGACGCCGAGATAGTGGTCTATATCGGCTGCGGGGAGCGCGGCAACGAGATGACCGAGGTCCTGACATCCTTCCCGGAGCTGACGGACCCGAAGACCGGCAAGCCCCTGATGAACAGGACCGTGCTGATCGCGAACACGTCCAACATGCCCGTGGCCGCCCGGGAGGCGTCCGTCTACACCGGCATGACCATCGCGGAGTACTTCCGCGACATGGGCCTGAACGTCTCGCTGATGGCCGACTCCACCTCCAGGTGGGCCGAGGCGATGAGGGAGATCTCCTCCCGGCTGGAGGAGATGCCCGGGGAGGAGGGCTACCCCGCCTACCTGTCCGCAAGGCTCTCCGAGTTCTACGAGAGGGCCGGGCGCGTGGTCTCCCTGTCCGGTGAGACCGGCTCCATCTCCGTCGTCGGCGCGGTCTCCCCGCCGGGCGGGGACCTGTCCGAGCCCGTCACCCAGGGCACCCTGCGTATCGTCCGGGTCTTCTGGGCTCTCGACACCAAGCTGAGGGAGAGGAGGCACTTCCCAGCGATCAACTGGCTGACATCCTATTCCCTGTACTCAGGCCAGCTGGACGGCTGGTACAGGCAGAACGTCGCCGAGGACTTCCCCGCCCTGCGCAACTGGGCCATCGGCCTGCTCCAGAAGGAGGCCGAGCTGCAGGAGATCGTGCAACTGGTCGGCTCCGACGCCCTGCCGGACGAGCAGAAGCTGACCCTCGAGATCAGCAGGATGGTCCGGGAGATATTCCTCCAGCAGAACGCCTATCACCCCGTCGACACCTACTCGCCGATGTCCAGGCAGTACACCTTCCTGAAGCTCATCAACAGGTTCGCCACCAACGCCGCCAAGGCGGTGGAGAACGAGGTGCCCGTGGAAACGATCGCCAACATGGAGCTGCGCAACCGCCTGGCCAAATCGAAGTTCGAGGAGAACATCGAGGAGGAACTCAAGGCCATCGCCGAGACCATGGACAAGGAGTTCGAGGCCCTGGGAGGCAAGTAAATGACATCCAAGGAGTACCGTTCCATCACCCAGATCGCCGGGCCCCTGGTCTTCGTGGAGAGGACCGAGCCCGTGGGATACAACGAATTGGCCATGGTGGCCCTGCCCGACGGCAGCGAGAGGATGGGCCAAGTGCTCGATTCCTCGGACGAGATCGTGGTCATCCAGATGTTCGAGGGCACCACCGGGATCCCCAAGACCGCCGGCGTCAAGTTCCTCGGCGAGACGATGAAGATGCCCGTGTCCAGGGACATGCTCGGCAGGATCCTCTCCGGGAGCGGGAAGCCGCTGGACGGCGGCCCGGCCATCGTGCCCGAGGACCGCCTGGAGATCATCGGCGCGGCCATCAACCCCTGGGCCAGGGACAACCCCCAGGAGTTCATCCAGACCGGGATCTCCACCATCGACGGCATGAACACGCTGGTGCGTGGCCAGAAGCTGCCGATCTTCTCCGCCTCCGGCCTCCCGCATAACGAGATCGCCCTGCAGATCGCGCGGCAGGCCAAGGTGCTCAGCGGGGCGGAGGACTTCGCCGTGGTGTTCGCCGCCATGGGGATCACCAACGAGGAGGCCCAGTACTTCATGCGGGACTTCGAGAGGACCGGGGCGCTGAAGCGCGCGGTGGTGTTCCTGAACCTGGCGGACGATCCGGCCATCGAGCGGATCATCACCCCGAAGCTCGCCCTGACCACCGCGGAGTACCTGGCCTTCACCCTGGACATGCATGTCCTGGTCATATTGACGGACCTGACCAACTACTGCGAGGCGCTCAGGCAGATCGGCGCGGCCCGGGAGGAGGTGCCCGGCCGGCGGGGCTATCCCGGGTACATGTACACCGACCTGGCGAGCATCTACGAGCGCGCAGGGAGGATCAAGGGCAAGAAGGGCAGCATCACCCAGATCCCCATCTTATCCATGCCCGGGGACGACATCACCCATCCGATCCCCGACCTGACGGGGTACATCACCGAGGGCCAGATCGTGGCGAAGAGGGAGCTAGTGCGGGCGGGCATCTACCCGCCGATCGACGTCGGATCTTCCCTCTCCCGGCTGATGAACGAGGGTATAGGGAAGGGCAGGACGCGGGAGGACCACAAGGCCGTCTCCGACCAATGCTACGCCGCCTACGCCGAGGGGCGCGACCTGCGCGGGCTGGTCGCCATCGTCGGCAAGGAGGCCCTGTCGGAAAGGGACCGCAAGTTCCTGGAGTTCGCGGACGAGTTCGAGCGGCGCCTGGTGCAGCAGGGGAGGGAGGAGGACAGGTCCATCGAGACCACCCTCGACCTGATGTGGGAGCTCCTGGCATCGCTGGACGAGAGGCAGCTGACCAGGATAGACCGCAAGTACATCGAGAAGTACCACCCGAAGTACCGCAAGAAGGAGTGAGATGCCCGCAGCCGATGTTAAGCCGACCCGCTCCGAGCTCCTGGAGATCAAGAAGAGGATCAAGCTGACCGAGTCCGGGTACAAGATCCTCAAGATGAAGCGGGACGGCCTGATCCTGGAGTTCTTCAAGATCCTGGAGCAGGCGAAGGACATCCGGGACAAGGTCAACCATGCCTACGACGAGGCGATGGCGAGCATAGCCGTGGCCAAGGCGGTCGACGGGGCCATAGCGGTGCAGAGCGCCGCCTTCGCCCTGAGGGTCCACCCGGAGCTGGCGCTGCGCTCCAAGAACATCATGGGCATCGTGGTCCCGGAGATCGAGGCGAGTTCCATCCGCACCCCCATGGACAAGCGGGGGTATGGGGTCATAGGGACGAGCGTCTACATCGACGAGGCGGCCAAGGCCTTCGAGGACCTGGTCGAGACGATCATCGAGGCGGCGGAGATCGAGACCACCATGAAGAAGATCCTGGAGGAGGTGGAGAAGACCAAGCGCCGCGTCAACGCCCTCGAGTTCAAGGTGATCCCGGAGCTGAAGGAGACGGAGGCCTTCATCCGCCTCCGCCTCGAGGAGATGGAGCGGGAGAACACCTTCCGGCTGAAGCGGGTGAAGCAGAAGGCGGAAGCGCGCGGATGAGGCTCGAAAGGCTGTTCGACACCCCCGAGAAGAAGGCCAGGCTGGCCAAGTACGCCTGGCTCATCTCCCTCCTGATGCTCGCCCTGGGGTACGCCCTCATCATCGTCCTCTGGGACTGAGCTAGAACTCCGCCACCGCCGGCCTGCCCGTGCCCAGGTGCACCAGGGTCAGCTTCGCCGGCTCCGGGACGAAGTTCAGCCGCCGCTGGTACGAGGTCTGGTCCTGCCAGGTGGAGGCGTTTATCAGCCGCACGCCGTTGTAGAACGAGACGCCCGCCCCGTGCACGTGCCCCGTGACGAAGATGTCCGGCACCTCGTCGATGACCAGGTAGTCCCTCCTCTCCGGGGCGAAGGGGGTCTTCCCCCCGTACGCCGGGGCGAGGTGCCTGCGCTTGAGCATCTCCTCCATGGCCTTGATCGGCTGCGAGTACGACAGCCCCTTGATGCCGCTCATCAGGTCGTCGAAGCTCTTCCCGTGGTAGGAGAGGATGGTCCTCCCCTCGATCCGCAGGTAGGCCGGGTTGCCGACCTGCAGGATGCTGGAGTCGAAGAGGCGGGCGGCCTCCTCCCCCAGGGCGGGCTGGGGCTCCGCGGGGCGCACCATGTCGTGGTTCCCGGGCTGCATGACGATGCGGATGCCGTCGGGCACCTCCTTGAGCTTCTCCGCCAGCGCCCTATACTGATCGATGATGTCCTCGATGACCAGCTCCTCCTCCTGGTCCGGGAACACGCCGACCCCGTCGACGCAGTCCCCCGGGATCACGATGTAGCGAATGTCCAGCTCCTCCGCCTCCTCCTTGAGCCAGGCCATCATGCTCTGCCACCGGCCCTCGAGGAAGGTGTTGCTCCCCACGTGCACGTCCGACATGAACGCCACCTGGGCGGTGGAATCGGTGACCTCCATCCCCGAGCCGAACGGCACGTCCGGCCGGATCAGCTCCTTCAGGATCAGCTTGCGGTCCTTGCGGGACATCCTGCCGACCGCCCCGACGACCTCGTCCTGGAGGATGGAGTCCTTGGCGGCCTTGCTGTCCTTGGGCACCATGACGGTCATCCGGCCCGTGTCGTCCTCGAGTTCGACGATCCTCTCCCCGGACCTGGTCTCGCGGACCTCGTTCACCATGCCGATGACCTTGACCTCGTCCGCCTGGAGCTTCCTCGGGTCCATCGCCCTCTGGATCGATATGGCCCCGAGCATGTCCCGGCGGCGGAGGAGGAGCCCCTTGAGGGAGGCGAAGCGGTCCTGGAAGTAGCGGGCGAAGCCCTCCACGGTCGCCAGGCAGTCCGAGTGCGAGGTTATGTCCTTCAGCACCTCCACCTCGCCGAGGCGCCTGCTCGGCAGGGGCTCCTGCCTCGGCACCGTCTCCAGCCGCGGCGCCTCGACCCGGACCACGGTGCGTAGGTCGCGCATCGTGACCACCAGGGGCTGGTACGGCAGCTGGGAGATCGCCTGCCGGGCGAACTGCAGCGGGGAGGGCTGCCCCAGAATGAACTCCTCGGCCTCCTGGTCCAGAAGAAAGCCGTCATTGGCCAGGGCCTCCACGACCGCGTTGCGCATCCTTCCTTGCCATGCCGCCCCCATTTTAAATAGTTTCTCAAAATATCCCTCCCCGATGATCGTCACGGCCAAGGCCAGGGTGTTCCCGACCGAGGACGGGGAGAGGGTGCGCCGCGCCCTCCTCAATATCTTCCCCACGGCAGAGACGGCCTATGACGGGGACGTGCTCGTCGCCACGGCCCGGGACCTAGACCGCTTCAGGGAGGTCCTCCGGAACCACAGGATCCTGGACAGCGCCCGCGCGGTCCTGCTCCGCGGCCTCTCCGAGGACGGGCTCAGGTTCCAGCTCAACAAGCAGGCCGCGTTCGTCGGAAAGGTCTCGTTCGTCGAGGGCGGGGCACCGCTGGGGGCGATCGAGGTGCTCGTCACAGACGACGCCCTCGAGGCGCTGATAGACGACGTCGCGCCCCGCACGGTCGACGGGGAGGTCCCATGATCGCCGTGTCCTCGCCGCACCTGTCGCATTGGGAGTTCCCCCTGGCCATCGCCAAGGTGGCGGAGCATTACCAGGCCTGGGAGATCGTGGCCGAGGGGAGGCACTCCCTCGCCGCCATCAAACCGGCGTTCCTCGAACTCTCCCCCTCCTATGACCTCGAGTGGTCGGTCCACGCGCCCCTCAGCGACGTGAACATAGGCGCCCTCACCCCGCGGATGAGGCAGGCCGCCCTGGACGAGGTGCTGGAATGCCTCCGGCTCGCGCACGCCATGGGCATCGACCTGGTGACCGTGCATCCCGGGCTCCTCTCCCCCCTGGCGGCCCTGGACCGGGAGGCCGCCGTGCGCGCCACGCTCGCCTCCCTCAGGGCGATCGACGCGGCGAGGGAGGACCTCGGCCTGAGGGTGGCCCTGGAGAACATGCCGGAGATGCCCGCGGCCCTGGCCAAGGGGCCCGAGGAACTCACACGGCTCATCGAAGGGACGGGGCTGGGGGTGTGCTTCGACATCGGGCATGCCAACACCGTCGGCAACATTCCCGCCTTCCTCTCGATCAAGGACCGCTTCATCAACATGCACGTGCACGACAACTGCGGCGACCGCGACCGGCACCTTGTGATCGGGGAGGGCAGCATCGACCTCGGGCGATGGCTCAGGGCGTTCCGCCCGTACGGGGGAAGGTACGTCATCGAGGCCCGCGAGTTCGACCGGTCCCTCGTCTCCAAGGGCAGGCTGGAGGCCATCCTGGCCTCGATGGAGTGAACACGTTCCCCCGTCAGCTTTCCCGGCCGCACCGGGTGCAGACGAACTTGCCGTCCACGTACCTGGCCTCCGTGTTCGCGCAATGCTTGCACACGAACCCGAAGGAGGGGGTCGCGACGGCCTGCGCCTTCGGCGACAGGGGCCGATAGTAGGCGCTCACCGGCCGCTCCTCCCCCCAGTTCCAGAGCTTGCGGCCGCTGAACAGCTCCACCGCCCGGACGGAATAATAGACGAGGTACACGGCGCCGACGACGTTGAGCACCAGGACAAAGAGCCCCATGACCAGCTCCGTCCCGGCGCCCGGCCACACCTCCATCGGCAGGCTCAGGT
>JAJFUR010000048.1 GCA_021372335.1 Methanobacteriota archaeon | reverse complement strand
GATGTCGTTCACTCCCTGCCTCAGCGGCACCTCGACCTCGAAGGTGGAGGTGTCATTATCCAGGGTGGCCTGGAACCTCTTGTTCCCGACGAACACCAGGGTCTTGGACACGGGCTCCTGGCCGCCGGAGATGGTGCCTGTAATCTTACAATTGGCCTCAGTGGTGTCGCGTACCCCATCATCATCGGTGTCGACAGGCGTGTCTCCCGAAGGCGTCGTGTCCACATCCGTCAGCTCGATCTCCGGGAATATCGAATCGTCGTCGAAGTTGTCCTGGGCGCTCTCATACAGCCCGGTGTAGGCGTTCAGCGGGCTGAGCACCTTGGCGCTGGCGTGATAGAAGATGTTGAACTGCAGTGGGTCGGCGGCGCTAAGGCCGGATTTGAACACCTGGGTGAACCCATTGGAATACGTGAACGGAAGCTGTTGCTGTGCACTGTTGGTAGATGTCCCTGGGTTGTTCGGGTCGTACACGTAGAAGCGCCCATTATCGTACTTGTAGGCGAGGATGGCATGCCCTCCCGAAGCCCAAGTGCCGTCGACGTAAAAGGTCTTAAGCCCGACGAGCTGCGGCTCGCCGGAGACGAGCATTCCATGAATGATGCTCATGCCGGTCTGGACGGAGGAACAGTTTCTCCGCTCCTCGGCGGTCATCGCCCCCCAGATGCCCTGGACGCCCAGCTGCACCCTTGTGGCGAGCTCGATGGCCGTGGCATCGTCCCTCCATTCATCCCTGTCCCCCTGCCTATAGCTGTTATATAGACCGGGGCCGTCGCCCTTCTGGTATGTGTAGTACCACTTGGCGTAGGAGGTCATGCCAAGGCAGAGGCCCCCGCTCTCCAGGTAACTGCCGTAGTTGGGTATGAACCACCCGTCGGTCTTCGGGCGGAAGCCCGTGTCCACCGCGAAGCTCGCGTTCATCCCTTCAAAGATGCTCATGGCCAGCTCCACGGCCACGAACTTGGAGAACGTGGCGGCGTTGAAGGTTATTGTATTCGCCTCCACATCCTGGGACACGAGCCCGGTCGGCTCAAGGCGTTCGTTCTCTGCGTCGTACTGATAGAAGCGTATCGCCTCCTCCTCATCCGCCAGGGCTTCCTCGTAAGGCAGTGTGACGGTGAGGACGCGATCGAACATCTTGAAAACGTTCCAAACGGCCCCTCCATCGGTCTCGATGGAGATCATCCTGCTGACGACCTTCCCGGTCTCTGGAAGCCCATCGGCGTCCGTGACCTGCGCGCTCCTCACGTTAAAGTTAACAGATCGGTCAGTAGCGCCCCCGGGCGCCTCGATCCTCAGTCCATTGAGAAGGTTCGACGGATCATTGATGGACAAGGTCCCGCCGATAGGGCCGATCGTTCCGGAAACGGCATTCACATAGCTACCGGTGTCCAGGACCTTGGGTACTACAACATGGACGGGAGGTTCCTCCTCCTCATCGTCCGAAGGCCAGAATAGGACTGCCAGGGAAGCGGTGAGCAGGATCGCCACGACGGCGACCACCGCCACTATGAGCTTGGTGTTCCGCTTCCGCTTGGGAGGCTGGTAGTACGGCTGCTGGTACTGCGGCGGGTACTGCTGGTACTGCGGCTGCGGCGGTTGCTGCTGGTATTGGTTCGAAGGATATTGGTTCGGAGGGGTTTGCTGAGGCCATTGCTGGGGCCCCTGCTGCTGGCCCTGGTATCCCTGCGGGCCGGCCTTGTTCGGGTCATAGGGTCCTTGCTGCATCCGATTCCACCTTGGATGTTAGGAAGACAACATTCAGGCGGATGATAATGCTTTTCAAGCGCTTGGCAGGGGCCGATAACACCTCAGGAGCGCAGGAACCTCGGCAGGCCTGAGGATTCCTTCGGCCCGACCACGATCCGCAACCCGGTGGCCTCGTTCAGCTTGACGCTCATCCTGGCCACCATGCCCGGGATGATGAGCACGCCCGCCCTCGACCGCTCCTTCGCCCCGCTGGCCTGCAGGGCGGCATTGACCGATTCCGGCGTCAGCTTCCCTGCCGAATAAGCGGTCAGCACCGAGAGCCCTTCCGTGTCCACCACCTGCAGCCAGACAGGCACCTTGCTCTTCTCAAGGTCGGACATGACGGTGAAGAAGGTCAGAGAGAAGTTGGTGGTGAAGAGGAGGGGGGAGTCCGGCCCGGGGCCGTTGACCGGATAGAGGTCCGGCCTGACCTGGATGGGAACCTGGGGATCGGTGTAGATGTTCTGGCGAAGGACCATGAGCGGAAGCGCCTGGGCCGCCGGAAGCTCTTCGAACACCAGCAGGCTCCCGTACTTCATGACGGCCGTGGCGGCCATGACCATGCCCCTGCGCCCCTCCGGAATGGAAAGGTAGATCGGATACCCGAGGCCGCGGAAGGTCCTGCGGATGGCGCTGCGCCTGATGATGGTGCACCGCTCCAGCGTCTCCTTCGGATCGGCGGGCATGGGGTCCAGGACGAGGTCCTCGACCCCCTTCTTCCGGGCCATCCCCACCATGTCGGCCAGCCTTCCGAGGTCATCGGCGCAGAGCACAAGGGGGCAGCCAGCGGTCTTGGCCACCTCGGCCATCTGCTCTAGGTTGACGGCGTCCGCGCCATGCAGCAGCGGCCGGCGCTCCCTGACCTCCGCCACGGCGGCGGCCATGACGGCCGGGTCATGACAGCGCAGCACCAATGGCAGGTCCGTCCCGTCCGCTACCTTCCTCACGAGTCCGATGAACCGGCCCGAATCGCCGGAGCGGCATTCCAGCTCAAGGAGGTCCAGCCCCATTTCCTGCCCGACACGCTCGAAGCGCAGGGAACGGGCATAGGCCAACCTTCCGTCCACCTTCTCCTCGCTCCCCTCGTCCGTGACCCGGAGGGCGAACGCCGTCGGGTGGAAGAAGCGCTTGTCGTGCCGGTACAGCTCGGTCTCGCCCCCCATCTCCACCGCGCCCTTGCCCACGCCCACCTTGACCGAGCGGATGGGAGGGGCGGAGGAGCTTGCCAGGGCGCTCCTCCCCTCCTCGCTGAGGTGGGGGCAGTCGTCCAGCTTGGCCTTGCCGTTGGCCAGCTGCATGGCGAAGGCCAGGCATGTCGGGTACCTGCACTCCCCGCAGTTCTTCTTGGGGAGGTGCTTGAATATCTCGATGGCGGTGGGCATCAGACCTCCCCCCTCAGCCCTCTGACCGCGTCCCTGACGATCGCCATCGCCTCCGGGTGCCCCAGCACCACTATGTCGGCCCCGGAGAGCAGGGCCGCCAGGGCGGTGACGCTCTCCCACCATATCCCCCTTTCAAGGGTCGGGCCCCCGTTCGGCACGTCGTCGGTCGCCTCCCGCGCCTTCCAGGCCGGGGTGCAGTCGCAGACCATCGGCACCTGGAGCATGCTGTCGCCCGCCAGGGCGGAGATCCGGATCCGCTCGTTCACCGAGTAGGAGTACTCGAGCCCCATCCCCAGGGCGGCCATAAGCGGGTCGATCACGACGTCGCCCCGCCCAACGCCGAAGTCGGTGAGCAGGATCACTATCTGCTTGGCGAGGTTGATGTCCAGGTTCGAGAACCCTATCACCGCATGCCCGTTGGCCATCGCCGCGGCCGCGGCCGCCTTGTAGGCGCCCTCCTCCGCATGCCCGAGCAGGAGGCGCTCCCCCTTGGCCATCTCCCCCACCCTCTCCAGCACCTTGGCGTCCTTCTCCCCGTGCCCGCTGCCGTAGACTATCAGGGGAAGGCCGACCGCCCGCAGCACCGCCATGGCCGTCTCGGCGGCGCGCTCCGGGGAGGCGTCCCCCTCCTCCGGATTGGTGGAGGTGAGGTGCAGGCAGATGAGGTCCGCGCCCCGCTCCTTCCAATCCATCGCCCAGCTCACCGGGTCGTTCACCCTCTCGCCGAAGGCGTCCTGGACCGGTCGAGGGACGTCCTCGAGGGAATCGGCCACCCACCCGGCCAGGGCCACCGTCCGGGCCTCCGGGTCCTCGAACGAGAGGAACGGCAGCCCTCGGGCTCCCCCGAGCCGCAATGGGCGGGAGCCGTCCCT
The DNA here is from genome assembly GCA_021372335.1 of Methanobacteriota archaeon. Lineage (GTDB taxonomy): Archaea > Thermoplasmatota > Thermoplasmata > Methanomassiliicoccales > UBA472 > UBA472. Next base: position 17,243 of record JAJFUR010000048.1, on the reverse strand, counting down.
CCCATCGGCGCGCCCCAGCTCGATCGTTCCTATCGATCCCGTCCATTTCTCCTTCGGCACCGGCACCTCGACCATTCGCTACCACCTCAGAGCAGCGGGGGCATTCCCAGGGCGGGATGGCCCACCTTGATCATCCACTCCATCAGACCCTCGGCATCGGTGACGACCGTTTCGTCGGCCACCTTGTCCAGGAAGTCCGGCGCTCCCAATTCCTTGGCCCTATTAATAAGCTCCTCCCGCATGCCCTCCTTGAGCGAGGAGGGCATCCAGGCTATGCGCAGGAAGCCGCCGTCCGCAGAGATGAACTTCCTGCTGACGAGGTACCTCCGCCCGATGCCGATGAACCCCGGCGTCTGCCTCCCCCCGCCGATGTTCCCCGCAAGGCTGGAGAAGCGCATCCCCAAGGGGGTCATGCCCGCATATTCCCTGTTCACCACTATGACCGACTGCATGTCCGGGCTCATGGCCACCACGCACTCGAAGCAGCCGCAGGAGGTCATCGGGTCCTCCATCAGGCTATAGGCGCAGAACCGCACGATCTTCCCATGGGTGAGGGCGGCGATCGCCTCGTTGACCCCCTTCCAGGACCCCTTCGTAAGATCCTCCGGCTCGCCCTTGGCTATCGGCTGGTTGGGGCCGGTGGGCACGATCTCCTTCCCGGTCCTGGCGTCCAGCCAGTTGATCGCCCCGCACAGTCCCGGGCGCTCCGGGGTGATGACGCACACGTGGTCCGGGGCGAAGGATTGGCACATCAGGCAGGAATAGAACGTGTCCACGCTGTCATCGGTGAGCCCGGCCATGCGCTCCTCCCGCTGCTGGTAGACGGCGAGCGCCTCCGGCATCCTTCTCCTCATCTCGGCCTCGTCGGTGATGAGCGTCACCGCCACCCGCGACACGATGTTCCCGAATTCCTCCTTGAGCTTGGTCACCAGGATCCGGCCCAGGTGCTCCAGGCGGAGCCCGGCGCGGAAGGCCTTCTTGCTCAGCCGCAGCCAGTTCATGTTGCGCTGCCCCGTGTGCCAGACGCCCTCCGCGAAGTTCAGGTAGAGGTGGATGCGGCGCTCCATCACCGGCTCGAAGTCCTCCTGCATCCTCTTCCCGTAGACGTCCACGAGGATGGCCAAGGGGGACTGCGAGCCCTCCGGCAGGCGGTCCACGTCCGGGCCGATGACGGTGATGGCGCCGTCCCTGACCGCATCCTCTGGGCGCATGCGCAGCAGCTCGTAGGACACGGTGCGCCCTCCCCCCGCCTCGAAGTAGGTGTCCGGACGCCTCACCGTCTCGCCCTCGAAGGCCGGGCCGAACGGGACGGGGATGTCCACCAGCGTCACCGCGGTGCGGATGTCCCGCGCCTCCAGCCCGCCCTGGAGCATGTCCTGCGGCTCCTTGTGGAACAGCAGGTCAGGAATGTCCTCCACCAGCTGGTCGGTAACGATCGGCACGTGGTGGAGGAGTGCGGCCAGGGCCATGGCCGTCCGGCACGCGTCCAGAGGTCCATAGTGCAGCACGAAGGCCTTGGGGCGCTTGGCCAGGTACGCGGACAGCCGTTCGGCGTCCCCTGCCTGGACCCCTCCGAACGAGAGCGCCGCCCTGACCAGGAAATCCAGGGCATGCACCAGCTGGGTGAAGCCCCCGAGGGGGTAGAGCATCATCCCGAGCCCCATCTGGACCTCCCCTTCCTGGAGCACCCTTACCACATCATCCACGGCCATGATCAGCATTCCCCTGGCCTGCAGCTCGCGGACAGTGGCCACCAGCTGCCCGCGGTCCCGGGGCATGCCCATCAGCACCGCGGCCCCGGGGATGGTGTCGTCCACAAAGGCCAGCCCCAGCTCCCTGAGCACCTTGTCCGGGACGAAGCCTACGGTGGCCGTGCCGGCGTGCGGGTCCCCTTCAAGGTACCTCAAGGCCTCCAGGGCCTCGGCGGCCACCATCGCCGTCCTGCCCGCCTCCAGCGCGTCAGGCAGCCCCCTCCCGCTGGGAAGACCGGTATGGTGCTCCAGCACCTCCAGCAGCTTCCGGAGGGTGGCGACGTCCTCCCCGAGCCATCCCAAGGTGCACGGCAGGGAGTAGGCGGTCTCCGGGTACTCCACGGGGCAGTCCCCCCGGCGCGAGAGGGCGGCGAGGGTCCCGACCATTGCCAGGGCTGCGAGGGCCTCCGCCCCCCTGAGCCCCATCTCTATGATCTCGGCGCTCCCGATCCTCGCCGGCGCAGGCACCTCGTACCGATGCGGCAGGCCGCAGGCCCAGCGCCTCCGCTCCACCTCCCTCGCCAGCCCCTCCTCGGGGACCAGGCAGCCGCCGAAGAGGTCCCGGAGCATATTGCCGAGCATCTCGCCGCAGAAAGGGTCCAGGGTCGCTCCGTCGAGGACCACCGGCGTCCCCATCAGCGCTTCGCCAATGGCCGTAACCGGGTCCCCCGTGCGTAGGGCTAGGGGCAACCGGGAGGACACCGTGCCCAGGCCCCGGCACAGCCATCGGCGCACCGCTCGGAACGAGCGAAGATCGAGACCCGGCCCCGCCCACGGGGCATCGGGGGCATCGGCGCGGAAGGCCTCCCAGCCTCTCCCCTCGTCCAATGCCCATCCCCTGATCACCCCCTCCCTCAGGTCGCCCATGGGCATGGCCGGAGGCTCGACCGCTCCCTGCAGGGCATCCAGGCAGAAGCCCAGGAGCGCGCAGGCCAGGGCCTCCCTGAGGGCGAGGAGGAGGGCGTAAGCCTGCCCCTCAGGGACACGCTCCAGTGGAGCGAGGAGCCCGCATCTCTCCCACTCCCGGCGCTCGCGCACGGCCATCGGTTCCACGCCGGCCCCCCTGGCGATGTCATGGTCGACGATGTCCAGGCAGGCTCCCAGGTCCACCTTCCAGAGGTCGGGCTCGGAAAGGGCGGCGATCAATCTTTGGGTCGTCCCCCCTAGCGGCCCCGCCTCGGCCCTCGCGACCTCTGAGCATAGGGCGCGGCGCTTGGCGGTTCCCATATGCAGCAAGGCATCGGCGGTCAGGCGCTCTGAGGACGGGGGGATCGGCGACAAGGGAGCAGCACCTATGATGGAGAAGACCATCGGATTGCAGTGGATATAGATTGCGGCGTTCGTTCCGGCCGGGGCGAAGGGCATCGGCGATGCCCTTATAGGCGCCCCTCCCCCCTATATTCATCCATGGAAGGAGAGCGGGGAAGGGGCTTTCGGAACCAGCGCACCTATGAGACCATGGTCGGAGCGGGGGAAGAGGCTGCGTTCCACAGCCGGTACGAGCGGGCGCTGGAAAGGTTCGCACAATCCCTGGAAGGGAGGAATGTTCACGAAAGCATCATCGACGGAAGGGCGGTGGCGACCGGGAGGTATGTCACGGACACGAGCCCTATCGATACCGAACTGGTGATCGGAGAGTTCTCGGTAGGCGGGAAGAGGGAGGCCTCCTCCGCGCTGGCTGCGGCCCGCCGGGCCTTCCAAACCTGGTCAGTGATGGACCTGGACAAGCGTTTAGCGATCTTCCGCAAGGCGGCGGAGATAATGCATGGCGAACTCTTCGAGCTCGCGGCCGCGATCACCTTCGACAACGGGAAGAATCGCTACGAGGCGGTGGCGGAGGTGGACGAGGCGATCGACTTCATCTCCTATTACACCGAGGCGATGGGATTGCGGAACGGGTTCCAGGAGGCCATGCCGCCGGCGTTCCCAGGTGAGCGGCCGGCCGTCGCCATGCGCCCCTATGGTGTGTGGGCGGTGCTGTGCCCGTTCAACTTCCCCATCTCCATATCGACCGGGATGCTCACCGCGGCCATCATCACCGGGAACACGGCCGTGCTCAAGCCCTCCACGCCCGCCCCCCTGGCCGTGCATATGCTCTACGACGTGTACGAGAGGGCGGGGGTGCCGCCCGGGGTCATCAACCTCCTGTCGGGCAGCGGGGCGGTGGCCGGGGAAGCCCTCGTCTCGAGCGAGAAGGTGGACGGGATAGCGTTCACCGGTTCCAAGGAGGTGGGGTACAGGCTGCTTGCGTCGGCGCTGCGCCGCCATCCCATCCCAGTCATCGCCGAGATGGGAGGCAAGAACCCCGCCATAGTCACCGAGAAGGCCGACCTGGCCCGCGCCGTCGCCGGAGTGGCCGCCTCCGCCTTCGGCTATTCCGGGCAGAAGTGCAGCGCCTGCTCCCGGGCGTTCGTGCACGAGCTGGTCCACGACGAGTTCGTGGGGGCGCTCCTCAAGCACCTGGCGCGGCTGCCTATGGGGGACCCCCGGGAACGGGCCACCTTCATGGGCCCGGTCATCCACCGCAAGGCCGTGGAGGCCTACGGGGGATATGTGGCCATGGCCGCCAAGGACGGCATCGTCCATGTCGGCGGGGAGGTCGCGAAGGGTGGATCGGCCAGGGGGTTCTATGCCCCGCCCGCCGTAGTGACCGGGCTTCCCGAAGGCCACCCGTTGTTAAAGAACGAACTCTTCCTCCCCATCCTCTGCGTGCAGCGCTTCACCGACCTGAAGGATGCGGTGCGCCGGGCGAACGACACCGACTACGGCCTGACGGCCGGGATCTACTCCCGGGAAAGGGACGAGGTGCGGTTCTTCTTCGAGAACATAGAGGCCGGGGTGTGCTACGCCAACCGGGCCAGGGGGGCCACCACCGGGGCTATGGTCGGATCCCAGCCGTTCGGGGGCTGGAAGGGCAGCGGCTCCACGGGCGTGGGCAGCGGGACCGCCCTCTATCTGATGCAGTTCATGCGGCAGCAGAGCAGGACGCTCGTCGACTAGCGCGCGGAGGCGGCCATGACACGCTCCCCCCCGTTGCTGACCAGCAGCACCCCCACCTCGCTGTAGACCCGGAACGGATCCTGGAGGCACTCGGAGGCCTTCCTCTTCAAGCAGGTCACCGCCTTCAGGGTGCGCAGGAGCTGCTCGAACATACTGGCCGGGCTGCCGGCCTTCTCCATGTAGAAGTCAGCGCCGTTCTGCAGCGCCTCAATGGCCAGCCCTTCCCGGCCATGGCCGGTGATCATGATGAAGGGGATGTGCATGTTCATCGACCGCAGGGCTCGGAGGAACTGCATTCCATCCATGCCAGGCAGGTCATGGTCGGACACAACCGCATGGTACTCCCTCGAGGCCATCAGCTCCATGGCCTCCCGCGGGGACGCGACATAATCAGCCTCCAGGTCCCCGTCCCGGGCGAGGAACTCCCGGCAAAGGTTCAGGAAATCAGCCTCATCGTCCAGCACCAGCACCTTGATCCGTTGAACGTCTGCGGTCAGGGTCATGCGCTCCATCCGCCCCAATACGGGCTGCGGTGCTATTTTAACCTACGGTGCCCTTTATCAGCTTCGCGATCCGCTTCCCAAGACGATAGAATTAATATAATTCTAGGAGGTGTAGCGCAGGGGACAACATGTCAGGGTTAGGGGACATAGTGGGCAAGGAGGTCATCACCGCCGACGCTATCATAATAGGAACGGTGGAGGGCGTGGCAGTGGACACCGAGAATTGGAAGATACCGGCGGTCAGGGTCAAGGTGCGGAAGGGCAACGAGGGCGCCTTGGGCCTGAACAAGCGGCTGGTCGGCGCGCACAAGGTCTACGTCGCCACGCCTCAGGTGGCCTCCGTCAGCGACACCGTCACCTTGGCGGTCAAGAAGGACCAGGTCAGCGAGGTCCTGGTGGATGGCAAGAGGCTGCCGGTGACAGCGTCCATCATGCTCCACAAGAAGGTGGTGGGCAAGGACGGCAAGCGGATCGGGGTCATAGACAACGTCCATTTCGATGCCGCCCGGGGCTGGGAGGTCACCAAGCTGGGGATCAAGCTGGACAAGGACGCGAAGCAGGCGTTGGAGCTCCAGAAGGGACTGGCCCCGGCCTCGCAGATCACCATCCTGACCAAGGACGTCAAGAGCGTGGGCGACATGGTCATGCTCCGCCTCGACTTGGAGGGGTTGAAGGAGTACATCAACAAGAAGCCCGTGTCCAAGAAATGAGAGCCGAGCGCACGTCCGAGCGCACGTGCGAGGCATGCGGGCACCGCTTCCCTCAGCGATGGCGGGGCTGGAACGCCGTGGATGTCAGGTACGAACGATGCCCCCGGTGCGGGCACGAGAACGGCTACGAGTCCGACCTGTACCGCTGGCTCCGCCAGAGGAAGGGGCGCAGGCTGGAACAAGATAAGGTCTGAGGCGACAAGCCTATCTTTTAGTGGGCATATGCCCGCCCCCATGGAACAGCGGGATAGGGACGACCGTTCGGGATACGAGGGCATAGAGGTCGGGAGCACGCCTGGAGGCATCGAGGTCATCGTGGAGAGCGTCCCCCACGTCCGCACGGTCGCGCTCTCCGTCTCCGCCATCGTAGGCTCCCGCGACGAGCGAAAGGGGGAGAGCGGCGTGTCGCACTTCCTCGAGCACATGCTGTTCCGGGGGACCCGCACGAGGGACTACCGGGAGGTGAACGAAAGGATCGAGGCCTCGGGTGGGTATTTAAACGCGTACACCACGCATGAGCACACCTGCTTCTACGCGTTCACCATCGACGAGTCGCTAGCCATCGCGGAGGACCTGCTCTCCGACGTGTTCCTGAACCCCAGGATGGACCCTGCCCTTGTGGACCTGGAACGGAACATCGTGAAGCAGGAGATCGGGATGCACATGAACGACCCGGCCACTCACCTACGCACACGGATGGCCGAGGCCATGTTCAAGGGCCATCCGCTCGCGCGCTCCATCCTCGGCACCCCCGAGAGCCTGGACGGCTTCGACCCGGCCTTCCTACTGGACTATCATCGCGCCCACTACTGCCCTCCGCGCGTGGTGGTGTGCGCCGTGGGCAACGTGAGCTTCGGCCGCGTGCTCGACTGGGCCCGCAGGTTCGACGATGTGCCCGGCAGGGCAGCGCCCAAGCGGCGCCGGAGGCCGGTCATGCAGAGGGGCGTCAACCTCTTCGATACCGGTTCCGACAGAGCGTACATCGGCATAGGGGTCCCCGGGCACCCCGCCTCCAGTGAGATGGCGCTCCCGCAGACGCTGCTGACCACGGTGCTGTGCGGCGGGACCTCCTCCCGCCTCAGCCACCGCATCAGGGAGGTGGAGGGGCTGGTATACTCGATAGGCATGTACCCCCTCACCTTCAGGGACTGCGGGGCGCTGATGACCTACTGCTCCACATCAATGGAGCAGGTCCCCCGCCTCTTCGACACTTTTGGCCAGGAGCTCCGTCGCCTCAAGGCAGAGGGACTGGAGGAGGGGGAGCTGCAACGGGCGAAGAATGGGCTGAAGGGCTCGCTGCTGCGGAGCGCCTGCCGCCCGGACCAGAACATGAGCGCGCACCTGATGCGCTACCTGGAAAGGGGCGATGTGCAAGGCATAGAGGGACAGCTCCGGGAGATAAACGCGGTGACGGAGGAGCAGGTCGCCAAGGCGGCCGAGGGGCTGCTGCGCAGCGACAGGGCGTGCGTCACCATCTGCGCCGGCCAGGCGATGAGGGCGGAGATGGTGGAGGCCGCCGAGGCCCTGGACTTCTAAGGCTCCACGACGAGGAGCACCTGGCCGCCCTCGACGGTCTCCCCGGCCTTGACCTTGACCTCCTTGACCTTCCCGGCCACCTCGGTCTGAACCTCGTTCTCCATCTTCATGGCCTCCAGGACGAGGACCACCTGATTGGCCTTGACGGTGTCCCCCGGCCTCACCTTGACGGCCATTATCTTGCCGGGCATGGGCGCGACCACGGCCCCCGAGGCGCTGTCGGCCTTCCCCCTCTCCTCGGGCTCCTCCAGGGCGAAGCTCTCGATCTCCCTCACCTGCTCCAGCTTGAGCTCCAACGTGCGATCCGCGGAGATGACCTTGGCCCCCTCCTCCAGGTCCCCCTCGATGGCCACCGGGACGACCTCGCCGTTCACGAGCACCTTGTCGTCCTTGACGAGGCACTTGTAGACATTGCCCCCGATGTCCACACGGTAGTCCCCGCCGTTCTTCTCGACCGTCACCTCGTACTCCTGCCCGTTCACCGTCATGCGCAGCTTCACAGCGGCCACCCCCCGCGCCCGACCGCCTCGTTCAGGGCCGCGATCTTCCAGGCATCGGCCTCGCCCGTCCCCTGGACCTTGGCGAGGGCATGCCTCTCCGTGGAGCGCATGTACAGCACGGCCACCGCCGCCAGGTCCCGGAGGTTCACCCCGTTCGCCATCATCTTGCGGTGCTTGAAGTAGTCAAGCGCGACCTGGGGGAAGAGGGCGTAGGAGAGCACGTCCTCCTCCGAGCAGCTCACGCCCTCCTTGCACGCGTACTCCTCTATCTCCTTGCACAGCCTTTCGAACTCCGGCTCCAGGAGATCGGCGGGACGCACCGTGATGGGCTTCTCGTCCCCAATGATCTTCCGGCGGATCTCGGGATCGATCTCCGCCGGCGTCCTGCCGTACAGCCCTCGGACCAGGTTCTTCGTCTCGTTGGTGACCATCTTGTATCTTTCCCCGGTGATGACGTTCAGCACGGCCTGCGTCCCCACGATCTGCGAGGTCGGGGTGACCAGGGGCACGTGCCCGAGGTCGGCCTTCACCCTCGGCACCTCATCGTACACGTCCGCCAGCCGGTCCTCCTTCTTCGCCTCCCGCAGCTGGGAGATGAGGTTGGAGATCATTCCCCCCGGGATCTGGTACACCAGCACATTGGTGTCGATGCCGGTGAACCCGCTCTCGAAGGCGTGGTACTTCCTCCGCACCGACTGGAAATAGTCGGAGATCTCGGTCAGCCGCTTGAGGTCCAGCCCGGTGTCGTACTCCGTGCCCCGCAGCATCGCCACCACGGCCTCCGTCGGGGGCTGGGAGGTGCCCAGGGACATGCTGGAGATCGCGGTGTCCACGATCTCCGCCCCCGCCTCTATCCCCTTCATGTATGTGGCCATGACCATGCCGGAGGTGGCATGGCAGTGCAGATGCACCGGCAGCCCGATCTCCTCCCGGAGCTGCTTGACAAGTTCGTAGGCGTCCATGGGCGCCAGCATCCCCGCCATGTCCTTGATGCAGAGCGTGTCCGCTCCCATCTCCTGCAGCTTGCGGGCGAAGGCGACATACCCGTCGATGGTGTGCACCGGGGAGATGGTATAGGAGATGGCTGCCTCCACCACCCCGCCGTACTTCTTGACCGAGCGCATGGCCATCTGCATGTTGCGCGGGTCGTTGAGCGCGTCGAAGATGCGGAAGACGTCGATGCCCCGGCGGCAGGCGTTCTTGACGAACTTCTCCAGGATGTCGTCCGGGTAGTGCCTGTAGCCGACGATGTTCTGGCCGCGGAGCAGCATCTGGAAGGGGGTGTTGGGCATCTCCTTCTTCAGCTTGGTGATGCGCTCCCAAGGGTCCTCCCTCAGGAAGCGCAGGCAGGTGTCGAACGTCGCGCCCCCCCACATCTCCACCGACCAGAAGCCGACCTCGTCCAGCATTGCCGCCGCCGGGAGCATGTCCTCGGTGCGCATCCTGGTCGCCAGGAGGGACTGATGAGCGTCCCTCAGTACGGTGTCCGTGATCTTGATCCTCATGATGGCACCTCAGAGCGGCATATTGCCATGCTTCTTGGCCGGACGGGCCTCGCGCTTGCGGTCGAGCATGGTCAGCGCCTCGATCACGCGCATGCGCGTGCTGTTCGGTTCGATGATGTCGTCCAAATACCCGCGCTCAGCGGAGAAGAAGGCCGAGGCGTACAGCTTCCGGTACTCCGAGATCAGCACGTCCCGCTTCTCCTGGGGGTCATCGGCCATGATCAGCTCCTGCTTGAACACGATATTTATGGCCCCCTCCGGGCCCACGATGGCGATCTCCGCGGTCGGCCACGCCAGGTTCACGTCGGAGCGGAGGGCCTTGGAGCCCATGGCGCAGTACGCGCCCCCTATGGCCTTCCTGGTGATGAGCGTGACCTTCGGGACGGTCGCCTCCGCGTACGCGTAGAGCAGCTTGGTCGCGTCCCTCAGCAGGGAGGCGTTCTCCTGCTCCACGCTGGGCAGGTAGCCCGGGACGTCCACCAGGGTGACCACGGGGATGTTGAACGAATCGCAGAAGCGCACGAAGCGGGCGGCTTTGAGGGAGGAGCCGGCGTCGAGCGTTCCCGCCAACGCCATGGGCTGGTTCGCCACGATGCCCACCGTCCTCCCGTCCATCCGGGCGAAGGCGGTGATCATGTTGCGCGCGTACTGCTCCTGGACCTCGAGAGCCTCGCCCCTGTCCACGATCCTGCGCACGACCTCCTTCATGTCATACGGCTTCGTGGGGTCCTCGGGGATGATGGTGTCCAGGGCCTCCTCCCGCCGCTCGGGGTCATCGCCCATGTCCCTCCTCGGCGGCTGCTCGAGGTTGTTGCTGGGCAGGTACGCCAGCAGCCTCCTGACCTGCTTGATGCAGTCCATGTCGTCCTTGGCCACGAAATGCGCGGACCCGGAGCGGCTGGCGTGGACGCTGGCCCCGCCGAGCTCCTCGAAGGTCACCGTCTCGTTCTGGACGGCCTTGATGACGTCCGGGCCTACCATGAACATGAAGGACTTGTCCTTGACCATGAACACGAAGTCGCTGAGGATCGGGGCGTAGGCGCCGGCACCGGCGCAGGGGCCCATGACCATGGCGATCTGGGGGATGAGGCCCGAGGCGAGCGTGTGGCGCAGCATGACCTCGCCATAGCCGGCCAGGGAGTCGACCCCCTCCTGCAGCCTCGCCCCGCCGGAATCGTAGAGGGCGATCACCGGACAGCCCGTCTTCACCGCCAGGTCGATGACCTTGCAGATCTTCGTGGCGTGCATCCGTCCCACGGAGCCGGCGAAGACGGTGAAGTCCTGGGCGTAGACGAACACCTGCCTTCCCTCGATGGTGCCGCGCCCGGTCACCACCCCGTCCCCTGGGACCTTCTGCTTGTCCATGCCGAAATGGTACGCCTGATGCGATACAAACGTGTCCAGCTCGGAGAACGAGCCCGGGTCCAGAAGGGCGTCCACCCGTTCGCGGGCCGTCATCTTGCCCTGTTTGTGGTGGGCCTCAACCCTCTCCGCCCCGCCGCCCGCCCGGGACCGCTTCTTCATCTCCCGGAGTTCCTTGATCCTGTCCTCGCCCATGCTGTTCCTCTCCTATTCGTGCTCATAGCTAATTAACGTTACCCGCCCTCGAACCTCACCTGCCCCCGGTCCAAGGGAACGACGTCGTGCACCGAGGTCGCCCGATAGATCATCCCGTCCTCGGAGCGGAGCACCAGGGCGCCGTCGGCGTCCAGGCGCATGCCCCTTCCCCGCACCCGCTGGTCCCCCAGGCGCACCTCGACGTCCCTTCCGATGGACTCGGAGTACCGCGCGTAGAGGTCCAGCTCCCGCTCCCCCTTCATGAACCTGGCGTACATGTCGTCCAGCCTGAACAGGAGGACGTTAAGGAAGCGCTCGGGGTCCAGGTCCCTTTTGCAGATCTCCCTGAGGCTGCCCGCCTCCGGCGCGGTCAGCGCCGCCGGGTCGGTGTTGAGGTCGATGCCGATGCCCAGTACCATGAACCTCGGCTCCCCGCCCCGATAGCAGACCTCCCCGAGGATGCCTGCGACCTTCTTCCCTTCGACCCGCACGTCGTTCGGCCATTTGATGCTGGGCACCACGCGGCACACCTCCTCCATGGCCTGGGCCACCGGAAGGCAGGAGAGGACCGTGAACAAAGTAAGGTCCGGGGCCGGCAGCTCCGGCCGAAGGATGACAGAAAGGTAGAGGCCGCCCTGCGGGGACTCCCACCTCCGGCCGGTCCGGCCCCGGCCGAAGGTCTGCCTGGCGGCGGTGACCACCGTGCCCTCCGGCTCCCCTTCTACGGCCAAGGCCTTGGCGACGTCGTTGGTGGAATTTACCTCGTCCTTGACCAGCACCTTTCGGCCTATGAGCATCAGGCAGCCCTCAGACGGTCACCGGCCCCTTGCAGCGGAGCCTGTACTCCCCGCCCAGGGCCATGAGCGTCCTCTCCACGACCTTGTCCAGCTCGCCCGCGTCCTTCAGGTCGGCCACGACGTCCAACGTCATCCTCTGCCCGTAGACCAGCACCTTGGACTGCACCGCCAGCAGGTTGACGCCCTGAGTGGCTAGGGCGTCCGTGGTCCTGTAGATCGAGCCGGGCCTGTCCGGGATCTCGAAGGAGAACTCGGCCAGATGGCAGTCCTCCGGCAAAAAGGATATGGAGAGGACCCAGGAGTCCACGTCCCCCACCATCATGACGGGGGTGCCGTCCCTCACGCCCTCCAATTGCTCCAGGTAGTCCTTGGGAATGGTGAAGCTCTCGTCCTTGATAAGGGAAGGGGAGCGGGCCACCTTGCGCAGCGGCTTGACCTTGATGCGCCCGGGCTGCGGGCCGGTCATGCCCTTGGTGTAGCGGTCGCTGATATGGGAATGGCTGATCTCCAGCCCCTCCACCTTGGAGAGGGCGGCCGGGCTGGCCCGTCTCACCGAGGCGAAGTCCTCTATGAGCTGCGTCGAGTCCCCGTAGTAGGAAAGGTCCACCAGCATCCTCCAGACCATGGAGATGCCGCAGGTCATGCTGACCGAGACCGAGTTCAATATGTCCACGTTGCGGTCCGCGAGGAACTTGGCGGCCTGGGCGCAGGCCCCCGGGGCATCGATCATGTAGAAGGTGAGGTTGCAGAGCTCCCGATAGTTCTCCGGGCCGAACGTGGACAGGACGATCTCGTGCCCCCGGGCCCCGTCCTGTTCGTACCTGAACAGGGTGGAGTAGACCTGGCTTCCGTCCTCTAGGCCTAACCGCCTGCGGACCTTGTCCCCTATCCTGACCTTCCCGTCCTTTACCCTGCCGAAGTCCCAAAGCTTCATCTGCTGACCAAGGCGCCAAATATTGTATCGCCTGATAAAGCTTGGCACTCGAACCCTCTCAGGGCTCAAAATATTCCTTGTGACCACGGTCCCCGCCCAAGGGGCTTTGGGTCATCCCCGCGGGGCCTGTCTAAAGCACCGCCGCTCAGTCCTCGTCCCCGCCGAGCTCATACTCCACGACCTCCTCGATCCGGCAGCGGCAGCAAAGGCAGTCGGACACAGGCTCCGTGGCGGTCATCCTGGCCCCCCGTTCGGTGAAGCGGTAGAGCCCGGCGTCCACCGCCTCGATGAGGCCCCGCCGCTCCAACTCCTGAATGGCCATGGCCATTGCCTCCCTCCAATCGCTCTCCGCCTCTGGGACGAGGGCGGCGGTGGCTCGGGCGATGCTCCGCATGGGGGAAACGACCCCGATGAGCGAGCGGTGCACCCCCCTGAACCGCAGCGATTGTATGAAGGGATTGAAGAACTCGATGGAAATGTTTTCCAAGTCCACAGGCTCCCCCTCGAGCTCAGGGGGCACATGCCAAAGGGCCTCGGGCGGCTCGAGGACGTCGTCCCAGACGTTGGGGGCAAGCGATGCCAGCCTATCAGGCTCGAGCTTCCAGCGAAGGACCAATGGATAGTTGCGCAGCAGGAACAGCAGCCCCCTCAGGGCGATGTCGGCGTCCATCCGTACCGGGGGATACGGTTCCTCGGTCCGCACCTTCCCATCCCCGTCGATGTCAAAGTCGCCGCTCCAGGCCATGTGGAACAGCACCATCTTGGGCATGTTGACCGTGTAGATGGGCGTCAACAGGTAAGGGGTGCTGAGCAGGGGCTGGGCGGCCTCCTCCACCGCCCACATGAGCCCGGCCGGGGAGACGAGCCATACCCAGTCCTCCCAGAGGTCCTCGGGGATCTCCTCGAAGGTCAGGTCCATGTTCCAACCAAAAGCCTCCCCCGATTTAAAACATGCCTCCAAGCGGACAAATGGATTGAAATAAGGGTTCTGCAGTACCGCTCTACCTAGTAGATATCTACCTAGAGGTACAGCATGGTAGGCAAGCCGCACATGTACAAGGGCAACCGCATCAGCCCCTCGCAGTTGATCATGATGATCGAACTGGCGGAGAGGCCGATGTACGGGTACGAGCTGATCAAGGTCCTGCGCGAGGAGTACGACGGGGTATGGGTCCCGAAGACGGGGGCTGTATATCCGGCTCTGCGCCGGCTGCAGGAACATGGGCTCCTGACGGTACGGAACATCGAGGGAAAGGACCACTACTCCCTGAGCCCCGAGGGGCAGGCCTGGCTGGACGAGACCCTGGCCGGCATGACCTCCCAGGTGCTTTTCATGGCCCGGACGACGGAGATCATCGGCCGGGCCTACCTCAGGCGGAAGGGCAAGGTGGAGGAGTTCATCCCCCCCGAGGAAAGGCCTCCCGAGGTGCTATTGGAGGAGCTACGGGAGGTCCGGAAGGCCATGCTTGCCAACCTGGCCATGCTGGATGGGCAGATCAAGGAGCTCGAGGGAGAGCTGGAAAGGGAGGGCGAGAGCTGAGCGGAGAACTCCGCCCCAGGGACCCCAGCGGGTCCGCGGAGACCAGCCCATCGAACGGTGTTGATGCAAGATGATCCTAAGATACCTCAAGGCCAGGGAATGGGCGCTGGTGGGCGCGTGCGCGGCGCTCATCACGCTCCAGGTATGGTTGGACCTGGAGATCCCGGACTACATGTATGCCATAACCACCCTGATCCAGACCGGCGGGTCCGTGGCCCAGGTGATGGACCAGGGATGGCCGATGCTCGCCTGCGCGCTCGGCAGCCTCCTCACGGCGTTGGCCGTCGGCTGCATGGCCGCCTACATCGCGGCGTCCCTGGCGAAGCGCCTGCGCTCCCTGGAGTTCAGCAGGGTGCAGGCGTTCTCCGCAGGGGAGATCAACAGGTTCTCCACCGCGAGCCTGATCACCCGCGCGACCAACGATGTCACGCAGGTGCAGATGGCGGTCGCCATAGGCCTCCAGGTGGTGATCAAGGCGCCCATCCTCGCCGGATGGGCGATCCTCAAGATCGCGGGGAAGAGCTGGCAATGGACCACGGCCACCGCCGTCGCCATCGCCGTCCTGATCGCGGTCGTCTCGGTGCTGATGGTCTTCGTCGTCCCTCGCTTCAAGAAGGTCCAATGGCTCACCGACGAGGTCAATCGCTACATGAGGGAGGGGCTCAAGGGCATCCGGGTCATCCGGGCGTTCAACGCGGAGGAATACCAGGAAAGGAAGTTCGAGAGGGCCAACGAGGACCTCACCGCCAACAACCTGTTCGCAGGGCGGGCGATGGCCCTGATGATGCCCGTGATGTCAGCGGTCATGAGCCTCCTCTCCCTCTCCATCTACTGGATCGGGGCGATCATCATCGAGGCCACGGTCGGCATCGGGGCGCAGATAGCGCGGTTCTCGGAGATGGTCACGTTCCTCGCCTATGCCATGCAGGTCGTCATGGGGTTCATGATGCTCGTGATCGTGTTCATCATCATGCCCCGGGCCATGGTGGCAGCCAAGCGCATCGAGGAGGTCCTCGACACCGAACCGTCGATAAAGGACGGGAGCGTCGCCGCACCGGAGGGGCCGGCCGCCGGCGAGATCGTCTTCGACCGGGTCGGCTTCAAATATCCCGGGGCGACCGATTATGTCCTAAAGGACGTCAGCTTCACAGCTAGGAAGGGTGAGACCATCGCGTTCATCGGCTCCACGGGGAGCGGGAAGAGTACCATCGTCAACCTCATCCTGCGCCTGTACGACGTCACCGAGGGGAGCATCCGCGTGGACGGGGTGGACGTCCGCGACTACACGCAGCGGGCGCTGCGCAGGAAGATCGGGTACGTGCCGCAGAGGCCGATCCTGTTCTCCGGCACCGTCGCCTCCAACGTCGCCTACGGGGACACGGCGGCCGAACGCACGCTGGAGGATGTCAAGAGGGCGGTGGCGATCGCGCAGGCCGCGGACTTCGTGGAGGCGATGGAAGGGGGGTACGAAGCCTCGATCTCTCAGGGCGGGATTAACATCTCCGGCGGGCAGAAGCAGCGCCTCTCCATCGCCAGGGCGATCTGCCGGAGGCCGGAGATCTACATCTTCGACGACTCCTTCTCCGCCCTTGACTACAGGACGGACCGCCTGCTCCGAAGCGCCCTCAAGAAGGAGACGGCGGGGGTGACGAGCATAATCGTCGCCCAGAGGGTCGGCACGATAATGGACGCCGACCGGATCGTGGTCCTGGACAGCGGGATGGTGGTGGGGATCGGCCGGCACAGCGAGCTCCTTGGCACATGTCCTGTGTACAGGGAGATAGTCAATTCCCAGCTGTCGGAGGAGGACCTGAGGAGATGACCCCTGGAACGCGCAAAGGACGAGAGGGCAGGGGGCACGGCCGCCCAGGGCAGAGGGCAAAAAGCTTCAGGGAGGCGTGGCGCAGGATGCTTGCCTACATGCGCCCCTACCTCCCGGCCATCATCCTCGCCTCCGTGCTCGTGGTCATAGGGACGGTGTTCACCGTCATCGGCCCGGACAGGCTCCGCGCCATGACCGACCTCATCGCCGAAGGGATGATGACCGGAACGATGGACATGGAGGCGATCGCAGGGATCGGAACGTTCCTAGTGACGATCTACCTCCTGGCGGCGGTCATGACCTACGGCCAGGGGTACATCGTGACCACCGTGGTCCAGAAGCTGTCGAAGCGCCTCCGCACCGATATCTCGAGAAAGATCAACCGCCTGCCGCTGAGGTACTTCGACCGGACGAGCTATGGCGATGTCCTGAGCCGGGTGACGAACGACGTGGACACCCTCGGGCAATCAATGAATCAGAGCATCGGGACGCTGATGAGCGCCACGGCGCTCCTGATCGGCGCGCTGGTGATGATGCTCCTCACGGACGGCGTCATGACCGCGGCCGCCGTCCTCTCCGCGCTGGCGGGGTTCGCGCTCATAGCCATCATCATGTCCAAATCGCAAAAATACTTCGAGCGCCAGCAGCTCCACCTCGGTAAGCTGAACGGATATGTGGAGGAGACGTACACGGGGCATGTGATCGTCAAGGCGTACAACGGCGAGGCGGCCGCGCAGAGGGAGTTCGATTCGATGAACGACACGCTCTTCGACAGCGCGTTCCGGTCGCTCTTCCTCTCGGGCATGATGATGCCCATCATGGGGTTCATCGGCAACCTGGGGTACGTGGCCGTGTGCATCGTCGGCGCGGTGCGGGTCCTGGACGGGGCGATCACCATTGGGACGATCGTCGCGTTCATGGTGTACGTGCGCCTCTTCACCCAGCCCCTCTCGCAGCTGGGGCAGGCGATGACCAGCCTGCAGTCCGTCGCCGCGGCCGCGGAGCGCGTGTTCGAGTTCCTCGACGAGCCGGAGCTGGAGGGCGAGGACCACAAGGTGCTGGTCCTCAAGGACGTGAAGGGGGACGTG
>JAJFUR010000030.1 GCA_021372335.1 Methanobacteriota archaeon | reverse complement strand
GACTGGACCAGAGGACTGCTGATGGAGAAAAGGGTGCACATCAAGATCGACCGCAACAGCGACTTCACGCTGCGCGAGGTCTTGAAGAAGATCGAGGAGATCCAGGCGGAGAACCCCGACCTCGACGTCTTCTTTGATGGGGACGACTATGCCATCTGCAGCAGGCCTAGGAAGGTCAAGGGCCGGACCTGAGGCCTGACCAGGGTAGCTTCAGCTTAAAATTTAAGCGAGGGTTGGAATTGGTAAACAAGAAGGATGTTCTGAGCGAGAAGGTCAAGCAGATAGACTTTGACAAGATAGTCACCGTGAAGGACCTGGTGGAGGCGTACAAGGACTCGTCCATCCAGAGCCGGGCCCTGGCCACATGCGCCACGGTCTATGAGAAGGCCTTGAAGGACAGGTCCCGCCCTACGGTCATCCTCGGGCTGGCCGGGCCGCTCGTGGCCGCCGGCCTGCGCAAGGTCATCGCCGACATGGTCAAGTTCGGGATCGTGGACGCCATCGTCACCATCGGGGCGATTCCGTACCAGGACTTCTACCAGGCCCGGGGCTATCATCATTATAAATGCTCCCCCCATTGCGACGATCTCGCCCTACGCGAACTCTTCATCGACCGCATCTACGACACCCTGGTCGACGAGGAAAAGTTCCGTGAGACCGACGAGGTCATCGGGAACATCGCTGGCGAGCTGGAGCCAAGGGCGTACAGCAGCCGGGAGTTCATGAAGGTCCTCGGTGAGAGGATCGAAGACGAGGGCTCGATCCTGTACAATGCCGCGAAGTACGGGGTCCCCGTGTTCGTCCCCGCCCTCAACGATTCCTCCATAGGCATCGGCCTCACCGGCCTGTACTACAAAAGGAGGATGGCCAACGAGCCGTTCATGCGCATCGACCCGATCCGGGACAACTGGGAGCTTACCCAGATCAAGATACACTCCGACAAGACCGCGGTCATCTACATCGGCGGCGGGGTCCCGAAGAACTACATTCAGCAGACCGAGGTCATCTGCGAGACCTTGGGCTATGACAAGGGCGGCCATCACTATGCCGTTCAGATAACCCAGGACGCCCCTCAATGGGGGGGCCTGAGCGGTTGCACATTCGAAGAGGCGCAGTCATGGGGCAAGATCAACCGCAACGCCACGAAGTCCGTGGCCTACGTCGAGGCCTCCATCGGGCTTTCGCTGATGGTCGGTTACATCCTGCAGTCCGGGGCCTGGAAGGGCCGGAAGCGGCTGAAGTACACATGGAAGGACGACATGCTGACCAGGGTCAGCAAGGCCCCGCTGGGGCTCTGAGCGCATGGAGCGCAGGGTGGGCCGGGCCACCATCGCCATCTATAACTCCTACGACCCCAAGGCCTTCCGGGAGGCCCACCGTCGGATCATGGCCAGGGCCGGACCCCTCGCCCTGGCCTACGACCTCAACCTGGCCACCCTGGGCTTCCCCTTCCCGGAGAACCTGCGCCTGCCCGTCGAACTGGCGGAATGGGTGGCCTCCACCACATCGATCGGCGAGGACGGCTCATACCTGAGGGAGCTGGCATCCAAGGGCCGCTTTCAGAATTTCCCCTATCCCTCCAAGGGGCTGCCGCCCCAGCTGGGCCTGCCAGTGCTCACGACCTGCGCCCCGGACCCCTCCAAGCGGATGGAGCTGGAACAGCTGACCTCCCTTCTGCTGGAGGGGCAGAGCGCCTGCCTGGTCTTTGGCGCTGGTCCGAAGGGCGTGCCCAAGGACGTCCGGGAGATGACCCGGCATCACCTGGACATAACGTTCGGCGGGCATTCGCTGGAGACGTGCACCGCCCTGGGGGCGGTGGCCGGGGCGCTGGCCCATTCCCTGCGATGGCGCCAGAAGCAAGTTTAATGCACGCCAATAGGTTATCCCATCACGTGGACGATGCAAGGCTGCGGTTTAGGGTGAAGACATGGGGGCTGCTCTCCTTCCTGGTGCTCACGGCCTCCGTTGCCCTCATCTTCTATGAGGGGCCGTTCCTCGAGCTGAACGGCCATCGGGCAGGGGTCGGCCAGATCCT
Source organism: Methanobacteriota archaeon (assembly GCA_021372335.1). Classification (GTDB taxonomy): domain Archaea; phylum Thermoplasmatota; class Thermoplasmata; order Methanomassiliicoccales; family UBA472; genus UBA472. The sequence continues at coordinate 31,857 of JAJFUR010000030.1, read as the reverse complement.
ATGGGTGCCAGGGCTGATCGGTTCCTGCGTCTGCCTCTGGCTGCTGCTGACCCTGAGCGGCGCCCACAGCGGCCTGTCGGTCCCCCTCGCCCTCGGCGCCCTTGCCGGGGCCGAGCTCTGTGCGCTCTTCCTACCGGTAAGCGAGGTCTCCGGCCTCTACTGGGAAAAGGGCAACGGCCTTGTGCCGGCCATCACCTTCGCCTCCCTGGCGCTTACTTCCGTGATCTGGACCGCCACCCGGCTCATCGACCCTTCCCGCACCAGCCGTCACACGTACACGGTGGCATTGGCGGCGGTGCTTGTGATTGGGTTCCTACTCTCCTATAAGTTCTTCTGGTCCCTGCAGGGGGTGATGGCCACCGGGCTCGCGGCCTCCCTGCTCTGGGGCATGGCCTACGACCCCCGCCTGCATCCCTACGGCCGCAAGCAGAAGGGGAGAGGCCAGCCAGGCGCGCTGCTCCTCATGACGTTCCTCGGACTTCCGTTGCTCCTCCTCGGCCTTCCATACGTGCTGCTCTAATAGGTGTCATAGTGGACCTTCAGCCCGGGTATCCCGCAGCCGGAGCCCTTGACGACCCTCCCGACGAGCTGGGCCCTGCCCTTCAGGAGGGAAAGCGCCTCCTCCACGCCCTCCGGCCTCAGAACGATCCCGAAGCCCATTCCCATGTTGAACGTCCTGTACATCTCCTGATCGGTGATCCGGCCGAGGCGTTGGAGCACCTTGAATATCGGCTGCGGCTCGATCGGGTCGGTGATGCGGTACTCCAGCCCCTTCCTGAGGCGCACGAAGTTCTTCAGCCCCCCGCCCGTGACGTCCACCATCCCGGTCACCTTGACCGAGCCGACCACCCTCAGCACGTCCCGGACGTAGATCTCGGTCGGCGTGAGGAGTTCCATCCCCACGCTCCTGTCCAACCCATCCACCTCGTCATGCAGCGAGACGTTGGCGGCCGCGAGCACCTTCCGCGCAAGGGTCATGCCGTTGGAGTGCACCCCCGAGGAGAGGAGCCCTATGATGGCGTCGCCCTCTTGGACCTCGGCGCCGGTGACCATCCTTTCCTTGTCAAGCAAGCCGAGGGCGGTGCCTGAGAGGTCCAGGCCTCTGACCATCTCCGGGAGCACGGCTATCTCCCCGCCCACCAGGTCCACGTTGGCCATCTCCGCCGCCCGGTCCAGCCCGATGCCGATCTGCTCGGTGACCTCCGGCCTGGGCTCGTCCAGGGCGATGTAGTCCACGAAGGCGATCGGCTCCGCCCCCACACAAATGGTGTCGTTGACGTTCATGGCCATGCAGTCGATGCCCACCGTGTCCCACTTGGCAAGCGCCTCCGCGACCAGCAGCTTCGTGCCCACGCCGTCCGTGGCGAGGGTCAGGATGTGGTCGCCCATGTCCATCAGGCCCGTGAACTGCCCTGGCAGCTCGATCATCCTCCCCCGGCCGGTGCGCCGGTACCGGAGGCGGCCGACCAAGGCCGAAATGGCCTGCGATTTGCGGTCGATGTCCACCCCGGCCCTGGCGTATGTCCACTCGCTCTCGTTCATGCGCGCTCCCAATGCCGAATCCCCCCAGGCGATAAAATAGAATCGGTCAGGCAATGTTTTTTTAACCCGCAAGGGGTTGGGCAGGGCAGGATGTCCAAGAACTGGATGCAGGAGCGAAGGCGCGATTACTATTACAGGAAGGCCAAGCAATTGGACTACCGCAGCCGGGCCTCCTTCAAGCTCATGCAGCTCGACGAGCGCTTCAGCCTGTTCAAGGAGGGCATGACCGTGGTCGACCTTGGGGCGGCGCCGGGAGGCTGGCTCCAAGTGGCCGCGGAGCGCGTGGGGCCCCGGGGCCGGGTGATAGGGGTGGACCTGCAGCCCATCGAGCCCCTGGAGGGCGTGCGGACCATCAAGGGCGACGTGCGCAGGAAGGAGGTCCGGGAGGAGCTCCTCTCCCTCACCGGAGGGCGCGTGGACATGGTCATGTCCGACATGTCCCCGAACATCTCGGGAAGCTATTCCATGGACCACGCCCGCTCCATAGAGCTGTGCGAGATCGCATTGGCCTTCGCCCTGGAGACGCTCTCCCCAGGGGGCAGCCTGGTCTTCAAGATGTTCGAGGGCGATATGAGCCGGGACCTTGTGACGGAGGTGCAGAGGCACTTCGCCACCGTCAAGCGCTACTCCCCCCAGGCCTCCAGGGCGAGCAGCTCCGAGATCTACGTCGTCGCCAAGGGCTTCGGGAAGGGGAAGGGAGGCCAAAGCGGCTAATCTTTTTATCCCCCCATGGTCATGCCACATTCGATGCTGACCTACATCACTATTATTTTCAGCGCGGACGGGGGCCGACCTTCCGAGATCTTCAACGCCCTGCACAACATGGGGTTCGAGCCCACCACGGGCAACTACGACGGGGTGTTCAAGTGGGACAGGAAGGCCACGCTGGACGACGCGATCTACCTGGCCGACCGGGTGCACCTGACCCTCAAGGGCACCGGGGCATTGTTCAAGCTGGAGACCGTGGCCGAGGTCGACGACAAGTGCTGACCATGCGGTGCGGGAAGATCGTCTGCGTCGGGCAGAACTACCGGGAGCACGTCCGGGAGATGAGGTCCGCCGAGCCGACCGAGCCGGTGCTCTTCCTGAAGCCGGCCACGGCGCTCATCGGGGACGGGGACCCGATCCGCATCCCGGCTGGGATCGGCACGGTGCATCACGAGGTGGAGCTGGCGCTGATCATCGGCACCGGGGGGAGGGACATAGAGGAAAGGAAGGCGCTAGCCCACGTCTCGCATGCGGCCGTCTTCAACGACGTCACCGCCCGCGACATGCAGGCCGCGGCCCGCAGGGCTGGCCTGCCCTGGGCCTTGGCCAAGGGGATCGACACGTTCGCTCCGATGGGCGCCCCCGTCCCCTTTGAGCGCATCCGAGACGTGCACGCCCTGGGCCTAGAGCTGAGAGTGAACGGGGAGCGCCGGCAGAAGGGAAGCACCGCCCAGATGATCTTCCCGCCCGAGGCGCTGATCTCCTACATATCACGGTTCATGACCCTGGAGCCTGGGGACATCATCGCCACCGGGACGCCCAGCGGGGTCGGCCCCCTGGTGCCCGGAGATGTTGTGGAGGCCATGGTGGACGAGGCAGGGGCGGTGCGCAACCCGGTCGAGGGGCGCTAGTCCCAGAAGCGCTTGGTCCGGGCATAGGTGATCTCCGCGTTCAGGATATCCCTGAGAAGGTCCTCCTCATCCTCGCTGAAGCTGGAAAGGATGCGGGCCGCGGTGTCCGCCCCGATTCCCCGGCCGGCGAAGGCCAACAGGGCCCTGCGCCCGTTGCTCTGCACTAAGGATGCGTTCTTGTACAGCCGCCGGACCTCCTTCTCCTCCTCCTCGCTCAGGGCCTTCTTCCTGATCAGCTTGATCGTGTCCCGGTTGTAGCCATTGAGGGCGGCGATCATCTGCCCCCCGCAGTTGGGGCAGAGCACGCGTTTCCCGGCATCCTTGGGCCTCATCCTCCACTGCACGCCGCAATTGAGGCAGGACATGTAAAGGCTCTCCTCCTCCAGCCTCCTCTTCAAAGCCATCAGTATGGAGTGGTCGGCCCTCTGCGGCGTGATCAGCTCCTTGGACTGGGTGAGGCCCGCCCGGCCTATGGGGGACACGCCGCAGAGGGCGATGTCGATCTCCCCGGCCCCTATGGCCCGCACCACCTCCACGGTCCGCGCGACGTCGAAGTCCTCCCATAGCACCTTGTCGATGGCCTCCTGCATGAGCGGGGTGCTCTCGTAGGCCTCCACCAGCCGGGCGAAGCCGACGTTCCTGTAGTCCGCGTCCTTCTCCACCGCCCCGAACTTCTTCGCCACGAAGACGAAGCGCCACCGGGTGTGGCTGGAGTTCTTCATCACCAGCCGGATGAGGCCCTCCACGGTCGAGGCGCTGATCGACCGCAGCGTCTCCACGATGGTGGCCGGGGCCACGTCCCGGGGCAGGTCGAGGATGACCCGGTAGGGGTCCGTGGTCACCGCCACGCTCTCCCCTAGGCGGGCGGAGAGCAGCACGGAGAGCATCTTGGCGATGGTCTCGTTCACCTTGCTCCCGAAGCACATGTTCAATATGGCCAGCCGCTTGCCCATCTCAATGGTTATGCGCCGATCGGTGGGCATCGGGAACCCCCGGCCTTGCTCCCCGAGGTAGTCGTCCAAGGCCTTGAAGGCCGCGGCGTCGCCACGGTAGTCCTTGCGATCGTACCCGCCGCGCATCCTTCCCACCTCCTGGGCGACCTCGAAGGGCACCGGGATGTCCTCCCCGCTCCACGAGGGGATGGAGCCGATCTCCTTGACCTGCTCCACCAACAGCTCGTCGTCCATGACCTCGACGATGCGCCAGGAGCGCCCGCGGGTGATGAACGTGGCGTACGGCTCGGCGAAGGAGATGACGAAGCTCTCGTCCAGCGTCCCGACGATCTTCCTCGTCCCTATGTCCCTGATCCGGAACGTGCGCTCGTCCGGGATCATGGAGATATTGTCGTAGAAGTACTTCCGCCCCCGCCCAGAGCGCTTGTAGACGTCCCCGTCCACGAACACCAGCCCGATCTCCGCGATCTGTTCCAGCACCGCATCGAACCGCTGCCGGGGAAGCTCCCTGAAGGGATAGGCGCGCCGAACTAGGGCGTAGGCCTTCTCCACCGGGACCGGGCCCGCACTCGCCATTGCCACAAGCTGATTGGCGAGCACAGTCAAGGGGTCCTTCCGGACTACCAAGGGCTCATACCTCTCGGCCAGGGCCAGGCGGGTAACGACCAGGCTCTCGGCTATCTCATCTGGCGTTGAGGCGATGATGGCCCCCTCCGTCCTGCGGCCTACCCGGTGCCCGGCGCGACCTATACGCTGCACCAGCCGGACAACCTGCCTTGGGGAATTGTACTGGATGGCGAAGTCGGAGGAGCCGATGTCGATCCCGAGCTCCAAGGAGGACGTGCAGATCAGCCCCTTCAGCCGTTCGCTCTTGAAATCGTCCTCCATCTCCATCCGGGTCTCCTTGCTCAGGGACCCGTGGTGCACCCCGATCTTGAAGCCCTCGTCCCAGATGTGATAGCGGGCCGCCAGCGCCTCCGCGGTGTCCCGCGTGTTCACGAACATGAGGGTGGAGCGGTGGCCTTCGATGAGCTCCTTGGCGCGGCGCATGCACGCTATCAGCTGAGGGTCGCTCTGGAGAGTCCCCGCCAGGTCCCGATCGCCCTCCTGCACCTCGGGGAACTGCACCGTGATGCGCATCTCCTTGGCCACGCTGGCCCGGACGATGCGCACCTTGCGCCCCACCCCGCCCAGGAACGCCGCCACCTCCTGGTGGGAGCCTACGGTGGCCGACAGTCCGATGCGCTGGAACTCCCCCGCCAGCTCCGCGACGCGTTCAAGGGCCACCGCCAGCTGCGCCCCCCGCTCGTCGTTGGCGAGTTCGTGCACCTCGTCCACGACCACAAAGCGCACGTTCGAGAGATGTGCCCTCAGGTTCTTGCCGGTGAACATGACCTGCAGGGTCTCCGGCGTCGTGATCAGGATGTCCGGGGCGTGCTTGGACTGCCTCTGCCTCTCCGACTGGGAGGTGTCCCCATGGCGCACCGCCACCCTCAAGCCTAGGGCGTCCCCGAACTCCTCCAGGCGCCTGAGCATGTCGCGGTTCAACGCCCGCAGAGGGGTGATGTACAGGAGTTGGATCCCCTTCCTCGGCGTGGTGATGAGCTTGTGGAGCAGCGGCAGCATCGCCGCCTCGGTCTTGCCGATGCCCGTGGGCGCCACCAACAGGACGTTCTCCCCGGCCAGCACCAGGGGTATAGCCTCGCTCTGAGCCCCGGTAGGCTCCCGGATGTCCTTGTCCTCCAGCACCTTGAGGATGCGGGGGTCCAGCAGTTCGAATACCATGTCCTTCCCTTTCAATATCGCGGATGTGTCACGTCGCTATGCCCCGGGGATCCCATGAGAACGAGCGGGTGAGGGCCTCCAGCAGCACGCCGTCCTCTCGGACGGCGATCATCATGGATGTCCGCTTGGCGCTCATGTCCTCGAAGGTCCGACAGGCGAACGTGCCAGCCCTGGCCCGTTCGAGGTATAGGACCATGACCGCCTCGACCCTCGCCTCTGCGTCCTCGTACCCCTGGAGCCGTTCCCTGACCGCGACCGCCGGCGTCCATTCCACGGCGCCCACCATCGGGCGCAGGTAATGCTGTTCGGCGGCCATCGCCCTTCGTGCCTCGGTCATGCTCATCTTAAGGGGGAGAGTGACAGGGTCCCTCCTCATTACCTTTTGCACGGGCACCCCCTCCAAGGCGGCCGGGCCATGGACGGGCGCCTCGCCACCTCATTGGGGGAATGAGGCTCACCCGGGACCATGCAGGCGACCACGGAGGCAAGTGTGTAGGGGTGAGCACCGCGTACCCGCCGATCACCTCTGCCATGGGCAGCGATGCCGCGATCTGTGTCTTGAGCACGCCCGCCATCATGGCCCCGATCCAGCGATGGCGTGCAGGAAAGAGCACCCCGCCACTCCCGGTGGTCAGGCTGGCGGCCTCCAGTTTGAGGGCAGGCCCCGATCGAGATGATGGAACCCCCATCACCATGACGATCTCGCTCTCCGCCAGGCACCGCTGGCACGAAGAGGCTGAGGGACCCCACCAGCGGCCCTCCGTGCAGGGCCTTCGCGGCCAACGGGAATGGGGAAGCTCACTGTGCGGCCGGTTGGACCGGCGCCTCTGGTTCCGTGGCCATGGCAAGCATCTCGGAGACGTCCATCACCTTGATCTTGGCCCCTATCTTCTTTGCCGCCTGCTGCAGGTTGAGCACGCAGAAGGGGCAGGTGGTCGCCAGGATGTCCGCCCCCGTCGCCACGGCCTCCTTGACCCGCTCGATGGCTATGGCAATGGCCATGTCGTTGTACTGGCTCTTGTACCCGCCGCCAGCGCCGCAGCACCTCGAACTCTCCCGTATGTTCTTCATCTCCACGAACTCCACGCCCGGGATCGCCCTGATGACCTCGCGCGGCTCATCATAGACCTTGGCGTGACGGCCGAGGTGGCAAGGATCATGGTAGGTGACCTTGGCCTTCAACTCCTTGGTGAACTTGACCCGCTTCTCCTTCAGCAGCCTGTTGGCATATTGAGCGAAATGGAACACCTCAAAGGTCGGATGGGCGTAGTACTTGCCGTAGTCGTGCACGGTGGTCTTGTAGCATCCCGCGCAGGCGGTGACCATCGCCTTCGCGCCCATGTGCTCGACCGTGCTGATGTTGTGCTCCGAGAAACGATAGGTAAGTCCCGTCTGCCCCGTCCTCAGGGCGGGGGAGGTGCAACACCACTCATCCCCCTCCATAATATTGGTTGAGACGCCGCAGCGGTTCAGGAAGACGACGCTGGCCTTCGCCAGGTTCTGCATACGGTAGGAGGCGGTGCAGCCGGCGAAGAACACCACGTCGGGATTGTCGGCCTTCGGGACGTCGGGATACCAGGCGCCCCTCTTCTCCATCGGCTCCCCGTAGGGATTGCGGGACTCCTCCAGGCGCTCCCGGATCTTCACATGGGCGGGCATCGGGCCTTGGCCGTTCTCGATGCACCATTCCCGCACCTTCTCCCAGAACTCGGCGAAGTCGATCCCCACATGGCATACGCTTGCGCAGGCGGCGCAGGTCGTGCACATGTACAGGGCCTCCACGAACTCATCGTCGATCTCCACCTTTCGGCCCAGCAACCTGTCAAGGACGGTGCGCTTGCCCAGCTGGGAGATGTAGAAGATCTTGCCCCGGGGGGTGACGGACTCCCAGGGCGTCTGCCTCCACGTCTCGCAGGTGCGAATGCAATAGCCGCATTGAAGACAAGCTGAAATCTCTCTCTCGATGTTCGGTAACTTAACCATTGTGATACCTCTGAGGCCAGTGAGGGGATGGGCCGGGGCCGACCCTGTTCAGATCGTGCACTATGCATGCCCGACGGGTATTAAAGCCTTTTCAGCCCATCCATCGTGATGGCCAAAGGGGACGGGAAATAAAATATACATTATTTTATTTTTATAACGGGCCTCCGTTCCCAGCCTACCCCTCCAATATCGGCGTGTAACCGTACCACGCCCCCTGGGTGCGTAGCATGTACATGCTCTCCTCGAGGAGCCTACGGTGCCCTTCCTCTATCCCCGCGAGCCGCTCGAGCAGGAGGCGCACCCTCGGCTCCTCCACGCTGAGGGCGGCGCGACGGTACATGTCGGAGGAGGATTCCTCCACCTGGATCCCGATCTCCAGCGCTCGCAGCTCGTCCTCCAGGGCCATGCACCGGTCCGGGGGGAAGGGGAAGGCCTTCTCCGGGACTATCCCCAAGGCCGAGGGGGCGGGCGGCACGCTGGCCGGGTCCAGGGTGGGGGCCAGCCGGCGCATCTCCTCCTCCACCATCGCCTTGTGCCCTTCCTCGTCCCGTCCCAATCCCCGAAGGAGGGCCGCCCCCGTTTCGTCCCCGGTGCACTCACTGAAGCGGCGGTAGAACTCGATGCCGAACTCCTCTATTCGCCTCGCTGCGGCCAGGATCCCCAGGATGTCCATGCTGTCCGTCATCATAGCTCCTGTGAGCTATGCACTGCCGGCGCTGATAATGCTTTTGCCAGCCCTCTCGCCCCTCGCATAATGGATTTTTGGTCAGATGGAAATGTTTATGAGGCTTTCCATGGTGCGGCGCCCATCGAGCACACAAGAGGCAAGGATGTCTCCCTTTATCTGCTCCAAAGCCCATTGAGGCCAAGCCCATGTCCCCAGCCGCGCTGCCCTCCCTGATGCTCTCCCTCCCCCTCCTCGGGGCGGTCCTAGCGGTCCTGCTACGAAGCGAGCGGTCCCGGGTGTACAGCTACCTGTGCTCGGCCGCATCGGCGGTGGCGGCGGCCATATGGTCCGTGCAGGTCCTCCTCGAGGGGACGGCCTCGCTGGTCTCGGACGCTCCCTCGGTCTGGGGGGAGTACGCCATCCGCCTGGACCCGTTGGGCGCCCTGGTGCTCCTGATCACCGCGCTCACCTTCGCCTGCGTCGCCATGTACGCCCTGTTCTCCAGGGAGGGCGTGACGGCCCGGAGCGCCCTGCTGTTCAACTGCTTCGTCCTGTCCATCCTCCTGGCCATGGTGGCCGACCACGTGCTGCTCCTCATGATCGCCTGGGAGGCCATGTCCCTGACCTCCTTCCTGGGGGCATGGGGCGCCCGGGAGGATGAGGACACCATCGCCGGCTGGAGGTATCTCGCCATCACCCATTTCGGGGCAGCCCTGGTCATCGCTGCCCTCGCCTATCTTGCCGTCTCCTCCGGGGAGGTCCGCCTGAGCGAGATGCGGGGCCTCTCCGCTTTGATCGGCCCGGGCGCATCGGCGGCAGTGGTGATAATGCTCTTCCTGGGGTTCGGAAGCAAGCTAGGCCTGCTCCCCTTCCACATCTGGATGCCGGACCTCTACAGCCGGTCCTCGTCCACCGTCACCGCCCTGCTGTCCACGGCCGCCTCCAACGTGGCCGTGCTGGTGTTCGTGCGGGTCACCTTCTCCTGCGTCGGGGTGGAGGGGCAGTACGCCCTTTCCCTGACGGTGATGGGGCTGGCCGCCCTGACCGCCCTGTGGGCCTCCTGGCAGGCGCTGGTCCAAAGGGACGGGGCGAGGGTCCTGGCCTTCTCCAGCATGGAGAACATGGGGCTCATCCTTTTGACCATGGGCGCCGCCATGCTCTTCAGGGCCTATGGGGCAGCGGAACCGGCGGCCTTCGCCCTCATGGCCGCCCTATTCCACCTGATCAACCACACGGTGTTCAAGGCGCTGCTGCTCATGGGCGCAGGCACGGTGCGCAGGGCGGCGGGGGAATGGGACCTCGAGCGGCTCGGAGGCCTCGCGAGAGGTCTCCCTGGCCTCTCCGCGGTCTTCCTCATCGGCACCCTCTCGGTCGCCGCGCTCCCCCCCTTCAACGGCTTCGTCAGCGAGTGGGCGATGTTCAAGGCGCTGATGCATGCGGAGCCGATCGCCGACCCCCTCGTCCGGATCGCGTTGCCCCTGGCCATAGCGGTCATGGCCCTATGCACGGCCATCGCCGCGACCGCCTACCTGCGCCTGTACGGGCTCACCTTCCTGGGCCGCCCCCGCTCGGCGGGGGCGGAGAGGCCGCGGCCCCTGGAGCGCAGCGAGCTGTTCCCCCTGCTCCCCCTCGCCCTTCTGTGCATCCTCCTGGGCGTGGCCTCCTTCCCCCTGCTGGAGGAGCTCGCCGCGGCGGTGTCGCCGCTGGTCGGCGCCTCAGGATTGAAGGTGGTCGAGGGCTCCAGCATCAACTTCCTCCACCAGGGCGGGCTGGACCCGTTGGGGCTGAGCGCCCTCCTGGGCTTCGGGATGCTGGTGGCGTTCCTGATCGTAAGGGCCACCGGCAGGCGGAAGGTCGAGCGCGTGGACACCTGGGACTGCGGCACGCCCCTGGACCGCCGCACCCAATACACTCCAACAGGGTTCGCCCAGCCCCTGCTCCGGGTCTTCCAGAAGGTATACCGGCCCCAGATCGAGGTCAGGGAGGAACCCAGGCCCTCCGAGTACATAAGGGCGGTGCGGTTCGAGCAGCGCATCCCCGAGCCCTTCGTGGACCATCTCTACAAACCCCTTACAGCAGGGGCCATCGCCCTGGCGATGCGGGTAAAGAGAATGCAGAGCGGTAGCATCCAGGCCTATCTGACTTATATAATGGTCACCCTGGTCGTGCTCCTGGTGGCGCTGAGGTGATGGCATGCAGCTGACGGACGTACTCATCGTCATCGCGGAGGTGTCCTTCGTCCTCATGGTCTCGCCCCTCCTCACCGGCATCATTGGCAAGGCCAAGGCCTGGATGCAGTGCCGGCAAGGGCCAAGCGTCCTGCAGCCCTACCGCGACCTGTGGAAGCTGATGCGGAAGGCCACGGTGGCCTCGCGCGAGGCCTCCTGGCTCTTCTTCGTTATCCCATACGTCTGCCTAGGGGCGATGATCTGCCTCGCGGTCATGGTGCCGGTCTTCAATGTCGGCCCCTCGGGCGGGGTCGGGGACATGGTGGCGACCATCTACGTGCTCGGGCTCTTCAGGTTCATGATGGTCCTCGGGGGCCTCGAGGGGGGAAGCCCCTTCGGCGGCATGGGCAGCAGCCGGGAGATGATGATATCGGCCATAGTGGAGCCGACCCTCCTGCTCTCCATCTTCTCCGTGGCCGCCATATCCGGGACCACCGACCTGTCGTCCATATCCAGGTTCTTCGCGGCCCTCGGGCCGAAGGGCCTCTCCCCCACCCTCTTCCTGGCCTCCGCCGCCATCTTCATATCGTTGCTGGCCGAGAACTCCCGCGTCCCGTTCGACAACCCAGCCACCCATCTGGAGCTGACCATGGTGCACGAGGGCATGCTCCTGGAATACTCCGGGAAGGAGCTGGCGATGATGGAGATGGCCTCCTACGTCCGCCTGACGATGTTCATGGTCATCCTGAGCAACGTCTTCTTCCCGTGGGGGATCGCGCTCGGCACCGGCGCCGGCGAGCTACTCGTCGGCGTAGCCTCCATCTCCCTGAAGCTCCTCCTGCTCTCCGTCAGCGTGGCGGTGGTGGAGTCGGTGATGGCCAAGATGCGCCTGTTCCGGCTGCCGAACCTGCTGACGGTCTCCTTCACGCTATCCCTGCTGGCGGTGATGTCCTATTACATTCTGTGAGGTGAGAGAACGGCCGACCTGCTCAGCATAGACACCATCAACTTCCTGGCCGCGGCTATCCTGCTGGTCTCCCTGCTGGTCATGGCGAGCACCCGCATGGGCCAGCTCGTCCGTTCCTTCGCCTTCCAATCGCTGATGCTGGCGGCCATCGCCGCCGTGCTGGCGCACTATACGGGCTCGGAGCACATCTACGTGGTCGCCGGCCTCACCCTGGTGGTGAAGGGGCTGGTCATCCCCCGCTTCCTCATATATTCCATGGACCGCCTGAAGGTCCGGAGGGAGATAGAGCCGTTGGTCGGCATCCCCGCCTCCCTGCTCATCTCCGGGGGGCTGGTCATCGTCGCCTATTACATAACCGAGCCCCTCATCTCCTCGGCGGAGACGGTGACCCGCAACTGCCTGGCGGTCTCGCTGGCGGTCGTGCTCATCGGCCTCTTCATGATGATCAGCCGGCGCAAGGCCATGACCCAGATGGTCGGCCTGCTGATGATGGAGAACGGACTGTTCCTGGGCATAATCTCCACCACGTACGGCATGCCGCTCATCGTGGAGATCGGGATATTCTTCGACGTGCTCATGGCCGTGCTCATCATGGGCATATTCGCCTACCGCATCAACCAGACGTTCGAGACCCTGGACACGACCTTCATGAGGAGGCTGAGGGGATAGTATGATCGAAGCGCTCCTGCTGGTCCCCCTTTTCACCGCCCTGCTCTGCGGCCTTGCGCGCAGCGAGCGGACCATCTACGTCCTCAGCGCGGCCGGCTCCACGGTCACTGCCCTGGTAGCGTTCCCCTGCTGCTACCAGGCCCTCTCCGGCCCACCGCTGCACCGGGGCCCATGGTACTTGGACCCCCTGTCCGCGCTCTTCGTGCTCGTGATCGTGGTCATCACGCTCCTTGTGAGCGTCTACTCGGTGCAGTACCTGCAGCATGACCGGAGGGAGGGCGAGGTCAACGTCAAGGACCTGCGCTACTACCACGTCCTCCTCCACCTCTTCGCCCTCTGCATGCTCTTGGTCGTGGTGGTCGACTCCCTCGGGCTGATGTGGATAGCCGTGGAGGGCACCACCCTGATCTCCGCCTTCCTGGTGGGGTTCTACAAGAAAGGGGAGGCCATCGAGGCCTCCTGGAAGTACCTGATCATCTGCTCGGTGGGCATCACCCTCGCCCTCCTCGGGATCGTCCTGCTCTACGCCTCCTCGATGGCCGCGCTGGGGGAGGGCGCAGACACCCTGGACTGGTCCGCGCTGCGCGCCGTCGCCGACCAGCTGGACCCCGCCCTGGTGAAGGTGGCCTTCATCTTCATCGTGGTGGGCCTGGGGACGAAGGCCGGCCTGGCGCCGATGCATACCTGGCTGCCCGACGCCCACAGCCAATCCCCCACCCCCATAAGCGCCCTCCTCTCCGCCGTCCTGCTCAACTGCGCCATGTACGGGGTGCTGAGGGTGCACATCCTGGCCCAGGCGGCGGTGCCCGGCTTCTCCTCCTCCCTGCTCACGTTCTTCGGGCTGCTGTCGGTGGCCATAGCGACGGCCTTCCTCCTCACCTCCAGGGACCTCAAGCGGTTCCTGGCGTTCTCCAGCGTGGAGCACATGGGGATCATCGCCCTGGGCTTCGGGATCGGAGGGCCGCTGGCCGTGCTCGGGGCTCTCTTCCACGTCGTCGCCCATTCCCTGACCAAGACCCTGATGTTCTTTGGGGCCGGCAACGTCATACAGAGGTACCGCACCAGGGAGATGCGGGAGATCAAGGGGGTGGGCAGGACCATGCCGGCCACCGCCTCCCTGCTGGTCCTCGGCGGGGCGGCCATCGCAGGGTCGCCGCCCTTCGCCATATTCATCGGCGAGCTGCTCATCACCGCCGGGGCGCTGGCCAGCGGTGAGTACCTCGTCGCCGGCCTCTTCATCGCCCTCATGGCCATCATCTTCGCCGCCATGACCTATCGCGTCCTGGGGATGGTGTCCGGAAGGCCGCAGGAAGGCGTTCCGGCCGGGGAGCTCGGCGCGCTCCGCCTGATACCGATGCTCGTCCTTGCGGCCGCCATCCTCATGCTGGGGGTGCTCCTCCCCTCAGCCCTGGGCGACGCCCTGGGCTCGGTCGCCGAACTGTTCGAGGTGATCATCTGAGGTATTACAACGTCGAGCTGCTGGACTCCCTTCCCTTCCCTCCGCTCTCGTTCGAGGAGCGCTCCGGACGGTTGCACTTGAAGGTCCCCGAGGACCTGCTTCGTCCCCTCCTCCTCCACCTGCTCCGCCGGGAGGAGGGCGAGCTGGCGAACCTCTACTATGTGCACGACGGGAACAGGATGGTGGCCGTGGTGCTCATCCCCCGCCATGGGACCGTCGTGGTGGAGGCCGGGCTCGAGGGCGAGGGCTATCAGTCCCTCACCCCCGAGGTCCCGGCGGCCAACTGGTACGAGCGGGAGATGCTGGAGATGAACGGGATCGTCCCGTTGGACCATCCGGACCCAAGGCCGCTCCGGCTGCATGAATGGCCGAGAGGCCTGCGCCCTCTCGACCCCGTGTTCCCGATCGACGCCGAGGTCCCTCTCACCGGAGAGCCCTACCGATATCGCAGGGTGGAGGGGGACGGCGTCCTGGAGGTCCCGGTCGGCCCCGTCCATGCCGGGGTCATTGAGCCGGGGCACTTCCGGTTCAGCACCGCCGGCGAGCCCATCCTGAACCTGGAGGTAAGGCTGGGCTACGTGCATCGCGGCGTGGAGAAGGCGCTCGAGGGCTGCCCGCTCGGCCGGGCGCTGCGCCTGGTTGAGCGGATCTCGGGGGACAACGGCGTCGCCCATTCCCTGGCCTTCTGCCAGGCCGTGGAGATGGGGGCCCCGGTCCCCGAGAGGGCCCAGCTGCTGCGCACGGTCTTCGCCGAGCTGGAGCGGACCCACTGCCATCTGGGCGATATCGCGGGCATCGCCACCGACGTGGCCTTTGCGGTCCCGGCCGCCGAGGCCTCCGTCCTGCGGGAGCGCATGCTGCGCCTCAACGAGAGGCTGACCGGGCACCGCCTGCTGTGGGGGACCATGGCCGTGGGTGGGGTCGCAAAGGACCTGGACGCCGAGGCATGTGCGTTCCTCGAGCGCGCCCTTGTGGAGCTGGGGTTGGCCTTCGAGCCCCTCGTGGACTCGCTCAAGGGCTCCCCCTCCTTCCTGGACCGGATGGAGACCACGGGGGTGCTCCCGCTGCGGACGGCCAAGGAGCTGCGGGCCACGGGACCGGTGGCCAGGGCATCGGGGTGGGACCGCGACACCCGCCGGGACTTCCCGTATGCCGCCTATCCCCGCCTGGGGTTCCTGGTCCCGGTGCGTAGGGAGGGGGACGTCCTGGCCAGGCTCATGGTGCGGATCGAGGAGGTGCGGGAGTCGATCAGCATGGTCAAGCAGTGCCTGGACCATCTCGGGGAAGGGGAGCTGCGCATCGAGGTCCCGGCCCCGGAGGGGTTCGGCCTCGGCCTGGTGGAGGCGCCGCGGGGGGAGCTGATGCACTGCGCGCACTTCCGTTCCGGAGCGATCGAGAGGTACAAGGTCCGGGACCCCTCCTTCTGCAATTGGCCAACGATGGAGAGGGCGGTGCTCGGCAACATCGTCCCGGACTTCCCGGTGATAAATAAGAGCTATGGCCTGTCCTATTCAGGGAACGATCTGTAGGTGAGGATATGCTGGACATCATCGAGAGGAGGCTCAGGGAGAAGCGGACGGCCACGGAGCCGCTGGCGGAACTCCAACAGGGAGGGCGGACCCGCGCCCCCATGGCCGACGCCCGGTGCGACCTGTGCGGGGCGTGCGCCCGCCAATGCCCGACCTCCGCCATCGCCGCCACGGAGGACTGGAGCGTGGACGTCGGCAGATGCATCTTCTGCGGGGACTGCCAGCCCGCCTGCCCGAAGGGGGCGATCACGCTCTCCCGCGAGGTCCCGCCCGTCTCCGACCGCTCCTCGCTGATATTGCGTCGCGCCCTTCCGCTGCCTGAGCTGAGGTTCCATCTCCGGGACGAGGTCCAAAGGGTGCTCGGGAGGTCCCTGAACATAAGGGAGGTGGACGCGGGCTCCTGCAACGGATGCGAGGTCGAGGTGAGTTCGCTGTCCAATCCCGTATACGATCTGGAGCGCTTCGGCATCAGGATCGTGGCGTCGCCCCGGCACGCCGACGCCCTCCTCGTCACCGGGCCGGTGACCAGGAACATGCGCCCAGCCCTGATGAGGACGTACCGGGCCGTCCCGGAGCCCCGCATCGTGGTGGCCATGGGCACCTGCGCCATCTCCGGCTGCCCGTTCGGAGGCACCTACGCCGCCGGGGCCGGGGTGGCGGAGGTGCTGCCGGTGGACATCTTCATCCCCGGCTGCCCCCCGCATCCCCGCACCGTGGTCCTGGCGCTCCTTGAGGCCCTCGGGCGCACCCAGGTCACTTGACCACGATGACCGAGCAGGGCGAGGTGCGCACGACGTGCTCGGAGACGCTGCCTATCAGCATCCGGTCCAGGACGGACTTGCCCGAGGTGCCGACGATGATCGCGGAGGCGCCCACCCGCTCGGCCACCGCGATGATGGACTCCGCCGGGGGGCCGGTCTCAAGGAGGGCGGTGACCGCCACGCCCTGCTGGGCCGCCCTTCCCTTGATCTCCTCCAGATGCCTCTTGGCTTCGCCCACGATCCCCTCCCGGTTCTCCTCGTGCCTAGGGCTGATGACAAAGACGACGTACAGCGGCTCATGGTGCAGCCTCGCGTACTCCAATGCGTAATCGACCGCCTTGGCCGTATGCGGTCTACCGTCGGTAGCCAATACAACGCTCATCGCGCCACTTCCACATCGGGATTGGCTTCGCCAGGATATAAAATTGTCAATGCCGTCCTGCAGCGCGGCCGGGCGCCGGAGGTCACACCTCCAGCTCCAGCCCTATCGGGCAATGGTCGGAGCCCGTCACCTCGGGCATTATGAAGGCGCTCCGGCACCGTGCCCGCAGCCCCTCGTCCACAAAGAAGTAGTCGATGCGCCACCCGACGTTCCGCTCCCGGGCGCGGGTCTTCATGTCCCACCAGGTATAGCGCTCCGGGGACGGGTCGAAGAGGCGGAAGGTGTCCACGAAGCCCGCTGCCAGGAATCGGTCTATCCATTGGCGCTCCTGAGGGAGGAAGCCGGAGGTCCTCTCATTCTCCTTCGGCCGGGCCAGGTCGATCTCCCTGTGCGCGGTGTTGACATCCCCGCAGATGACGACATGCCTCCCGCCGTCCACGGTGGCCTTGGCCACCTCAAGGACCTCCTCGTAGAACTCCATCTTGTACCGCAGCCGTTCCGGGGAGGCCTTCCCGTTGGGGAAGTAGATGTTGAAGAGCACGAAGGCGTCGAAATGGGCCACGAGGACGCGCCCTTCGGAATCGAACCTCTCCCGGCCAAGGCCAGGGACGACCCTTCTCGGTTCGACCCTCGTGTACATGGCCACCCCGCTGTAGCCCTTCCGGTCCTTGGGGGAGGCGAAGTAGGAGCGGTAGTCGGGGACCTCCCTGAGCTCCGTCGGCAGCTGCTCGGGGGCGGCCTTGGTCTCCTGCAGGCATACGACGTCCGCGCCGTCGCTTGCCAGCAGGTCTGCCAGCCCCTTCCTCTGGGCCGCCCTGATCCCGTTCACGTTCCAGCTGAGCAAGCGCACGTCCATCGCCCTGCTGGGGATGGGGGCTCCAGGATAATAAAGGGTCGTGGAAAACCTTTAGGCCTTTGACAGGCCTAATATATCATGGTGACAGCGATGACCTCTTTCAAGCGGATACTGGTCGGCGTCGACGGCTCGGAGAACGCCCTTCGAGCGGCGAGCTTCGCGGCCGCGTTGGCCAAGGGCTTCGGGTCCGAGATCACGCTGGCGCATGTGATCGCTCCCAGCGACCATGACCTGCTCGTGGGAAAGGCCACCTATGCGGACAAGGACTTCAAGGTCGGAGGGGAAAGGCTGAAGGGGGCCGAGAGGCTCCTGGAGCAGGAGGGCGTGCCGTTCAGGTCCACAGTGGAGTTCGGCCATCCGGCCGAGCAGCTCCTGCGCCTGGCCGAGGGGCACGACCTGATCGTGGTCGGCACCCGCGGGCTCAGCCCTTTCAAGGGGATCCTGATCGGCAGCACCTCCACCCGGCTGGCGCAGGGGAGCAAGGTCCCGGTGACGATCGTTCCTTGAGCTCGAGGCCGATCAGCCTCAGCCCTCCCCGTTCATGCAAAGGTTCTTTTCTGGCTAAGGGATACGGAAGCGGCGGCGGGGGAGCGGTGGGGGAAGGCCGAGGGCGGTCATTCCTGCCCTTTCGATCAAAGGGCGGGGTCCACCGCCGATTGTCATATGGACGGAAGCGGGGTAGGAACGGGCTCATGGAAAAGGGGCTTCTTCACCATCTGGGGAGGGCAGGCGTTCTCCCTGATGGGCAGCGGGCTTGTCCAGTTCGCCCTTGTCTGGTGGCTCACCGTGGAGACGGGATCGGCCACGGTCCTTGCCCTGGGAACGTTGATGGGGGTGCTCCCGCAGATCGTCATCGCCCCCTGGGCCGGGGCCTACGTCGACCGCTGGAACAGACGGCTGACGATGATCGGGGCCGATTCCCTCATAGCGCTGCTGACCGTCCTGCTGATGCTGGCATTCCTGTGGGGGGCCGCCGAGGTGTGGATGTTGCTGCTCGTGATGTTCGGCCGGGCCACCCTCGCCGGCTTCCACTGGCCGGCCATGCAGGCTGCCACCTCCATGATGGTCCCCGAGCAGCACCTGGGGAGGGTGGGCGGCCTCAACCAGGCCATGTACGGGCTGTCCAACGTCATCGCCGCCCCGGCGGGGGCGGTGCTCATCGCCCTTTTCCCGATGTGGGCCGTACTGTCGGTGGACCTCGTCACCGCGCTCATGGCCATAGCCCCCCTGCTCGTCATCCCTGTGCCCGAGCCCGATAGGAAGGGCGCTCCCAAACCATCGCTGCTGGGGGAGATGCGGGAGGGGCTGGCCTTCCTGAGGGGATGGAAGGGGGCGTTGCTGGTCATCGTCCTCTACATGGTCGCCAATCTTTTGCTGAGCCCCGCGTTCTCGCTGCTGCCCCTCCTTGTCATCGACCATTTCCAGGGAGGGGCCGGGGAATACGCCACAATGGAGGCCCTGGCCGGCATAGGGATGCTGGTCGGCGGCATGGCCTTGGGGGTCTGGGGAGGCTCCAGGCGCAGGACCCGGACCATGCTCGCCTCCACCCTGGCCCTCAGCCTGGCCATAACCGCGCTGGGCATTGTTCCCGCGGAACTTCTTCCCCTCGCCTACGTGCTGTCGGGGGCGATCGGCGCCACCCTCTCCCTGGTCAACGGCTCCATGATGGCCATGATGCAGGCGTCGGTACCGTTCGCAATCCAAGGGAGGGTGTTCGCGCTCATCAGCGCCGGGGTCACGGCGATGATGCCCGTCGGCCTGCTGATAGCGGGGCCGCTGGGGGACGCCCTCGGCGTGCGCGCATGGTACCTGATCGCCGGGATCCCAATGACATTGCTCACCCTGATGTACATGGCCTCACCGACGGTGGTCCATTTGGAGGACCAGGTCATGGACGGCTCGGCCAAGGACGCCAAGGAGAGGGACGAGCGCTCGCCCGGGGCATGATTCATTAGGGGCGAAGGCGCATAATGCACCGATGAGCGGCCCGGACCCCCTGCACGATTACCTCTCCATACTTCAAGGAAAGGCCAGGCCGCGGTTCCAAGAGCTGAAGGGGGGACCGACCTCCGAGCTCAGCTTGAAGGTTGCGCAGGCTGAGAGGCTCGAGGCGGGGTGCGCGCTGTGCGAGCATCGCTGCGGCGCGAACCGCAGGGAAGGGCGTCCGGGAAGGTGCGGGGTCCTGAGGACGAAGGTGGCCTCGCACTTCATCCACTACGGGGAGGAGAGGCCGCTGGTGCCCTCCTACACCGTCTTCCTGGCCGGCTGCAACCTGCGCTGCGTCTTCTGCCAGAATTGGGACATAAGCACGGATGCCGAGGCCGGAGAGGTGATCGAGCCGGGCGTGCTGGCCAGGATGATAGAGGCGCGGGGGATCGCCCCCATCGGCGCCCCCGCCTGTCGGGGCATCCGCAACGTCAACTGGGTCGGCGGGGACCCCATCCCGCACCTCCCCTACGTGCTGAGGGTCCTTCAGGAGCTTGAGCTGGACGTGCCCCAGGTATGGAACTCCAACATGTACATGACCCGCGAGGCCCTCGAGGTGCTGGCCGGGACCATGGACGTCTATCTGACCGATCTCAAGTTCGGGAACGACCGGTGCGCCCGGGAGCTGTGCGGCGCCCCCCGCTACTGGGAGGTCGTCACCCGCAACCATCTGCAGGCGGCCAGGCAGGGGGAGGTAGTGGTCAGGCACCTGATGCTCCCCGGGCACCTGGAATGCTGCACCCTCCCCGTCCTGGAATGGCTGGGCGAGCATCTTCCCCAGGCGGCGGTGAACGTAATGGACCAGTACCGTCCCGAGCACCGGGCCCGCCAGATGCCTGCGATGGCGCGGGGCGTTTCCCCGGCGGAGCACCGCGTCGCCTTGGAGAGGGCGGGGGAGCTAGGCCTCCTGCTCATCTGATGTCAGACCTTGGCTGGGTTACGCCACATTGCTTATATCGCTTCTAAGCCCATCCGCTTTGGGTAGGGGAACATGGACTACTATGCCATCGCCGTCCTAGGGCCTAACGTTCTAGCGGCCGCCATCATCGCATGGGTAGCATACAAGGTCCTCACCGGAAAGAAGACCGAGCACCGCCTGGCCATGGGCACATGTTTTGCCTTCTTCTCCCTGACATGCCTAGTGCTGCTGGTAGAAAAGGCGGTCGGGGACATGGCCTTGGCGCGGGCGGTGGTCTTGCTCGAGTACATATGCGAATCCATGGTCCTCGTCACCCTGCTCATGTTCGTACTCCAATACGTTGGGCTGGGCAGGTACGCGAACCGCCGCAATGCGCTCCTGACCGCCCTCCCCGCCATGGTGACCATCGGACTGTACGTGACCAACGACCTGCACCACCTCTTCTATAACGATGTTGCGATCGTCCCGAGCCACGGCTTCTACATGTTCGATGCCGACTACGGCCCCCTGTTCCTCATCTGGGCGGGCTACTTCCTTGGGGTTTTCCTGATCACGGCCCTTCTTATGGCCAGGGCTCTCCTTGAGACCCCCTCCTACCGCAGAGGGGGGCTCAGGACAATGACCCTGGCAATCGGTGCCATGGCGCTCACAAGTGTCCTCTACGTCCTGAGCCCCAGGAACGACCCGCGGATCGACATCCTGTCGATCGGCTTCACCATCGCCGCCCTGATCGTCTTCTTCGGTGAACGGTACTCGGACTTCGCCGATCTGGAGATCATCCGTTTCAGGGAGGCCATCGGAGGAATGGACGACGCCGTGATCCTCCTGGGCCCTTCAATGGAGGTCGTGTACGCCAATGGGCCCGGGCGGAGGTTGTTGGAGCAGAACGCCGAATTCTTTTGGGAGAGGGTGAAGGCCAGGGGGCTGAGGGTGCCCTCCGGTCCCAACCGTTGGGAGACCGCGATGGTCATCGACGGCGAGCCCAGGCATTTCATCCTCTCCACCTCGGACATCCTCAGGCAGGGCAAACCCATCGGGATGGTGATGGTGTTCCATGACATCAGCAACCGGAAGGGCTTGGAGGAGGAGCTGCGAAGGGCGAACCGGAACATAAGGCTCCTTAATGAGGTCCTTCGGCATGACCTGATGAACGACATGACCGCCCTCTGGGGGTACCTGGAGCTCCTCGAGGCCACCGACCTGAACGACCGACAGCGGCACCTCGTCGGAAAGCTGATCGAGCGCGCCAGGAGCGCCGAGGCGCAGCTCAGCTTCGCGGCGGAGCAGGAACGGAACCTAGCGACGACCACGGCCTGGCATGATATGCAGGCGATCATAACGAAAGTGCTGGGGCAGGTGGATATGAACGGCATCAGGACCGAGTCCCACCTGGAAGGTCTCCAGGTGTTGGCAGATCCCAAGCTGGAGAACGTCTTCCATGTCCTGGCCGACAACACCGTGCGGCATGGAAGGAAGGCCACCCGGGCAGTGGTCCGCGCGGAGAACACCGAGACCGGCCTGGAGATAATCTGGGAGGATGACGGAGTGGGCGTCCCGGCGGAGAGCAAGGAAAACATCTTCTCCAAAGGGGTCGGGGACAACACCGGCCTCGGGCTCTACCTGGCGCGGGAGATCCTGGCCACGACCGGGTTCACGATCTCCGAGGAAGGGGAGCCTGGGAAGGGGGCGCGGTTCGTAATAAGGGTGCCATCCGGCTGGTTCACCTGGAAGATGCACCCTTCATGACCCATCAGCGGCAGCAGTCCTCGCCGCACACCACATCCTCCCTTCCCCTCAGCGCGGCCTTGATCATGGCGGAGGCGCACCCCACCCCGCTGTCCACCTCGATGGCGTGGGAGGGGCAGTTCTTCCGGCAGGCCCCGCACTCCATGCAGTCGGCCGGCCTGGCCAATCTGATCCGTTCCCCTTCGAGGGCGAAGACCCGATGGGGGCACACCTTCAGGCACATCCCGCACCGGACGCATCGGCCGGGATAGAATACCAGGGTGTTGATCCTCCCACCATTTTGAGGGGACATGACATCGAGCGTTCCGATCTCCATCACAGCCACCCCCAATGGACGAGCAGAGCCACCCCTCCGATCACTGCGCCCAGCACCGCCATCGCCGCCATCTTGGGGATATAGGTGAATATCTCCCTGCGGACCCCGGTGCGGGAGGTGAAGGGGGTGGAACCGGTGAAATTGAGCCCCAAATAGCCGGCCAACGGGACCATCAGCAGGAATTCGGCGGGAACGGCCAAAAGCGTCGCCGCATCCATACCGGACGCCAGCTGGAACAGGGCGAACGGGGTCACCAAGAGCGCCCCTAGAGCCATCCCCCGCAGGGACAGGTCCTTCCCGGGAAGGTAGGGAAGGAGGGCGGGGAACAGGAGCAGCCCTCCAAGGGCCACCACCAGGACCTCGAGCCCGTAGAAGGGCACCAAGACCGCCAACAGCACCAGGAGCGCGAGCCCCCATCGGTGGTTCCTCAGCTCGACGGGGGCCAGGACGAGGCGGTCGCGCAGGTCGAAGCGCACGGTCCGCATCGCGTCGGTGCACTCCCCTCGGTCCAGATAGAACGGCAGGTCCTCCGCCCGGACCGGTCCGTACTCCACCTTGAACCCGGTGGCCCCATGGACCTCCTGGGCCGACACTCCCGGCGCTCCCAGTTGGGGGAGGATGAGGGTCCGGCCATCCACCCTCTCGGAGAGCTTGGTGGCCTCGATCGCCCGGACAAGCTCCTCCGTGCCGAAGGTCCCCTTGCCAGCCGCGCACCATACATTGATTCCCCCGGTGTCAAGCACCAGCACCCAGGCGTCCCTGCCCGGGAGGGAGGAGCGCAGGGCGTCGAAGCTCAGGGAATAGTTGGCGGTCACGAGGACCGGCGAGGAGCGGGTCGGTTCGCCCAGGGCGTACAGCCCGGGGCGGACGCGATGCTCCATGCGGGCGATCCCCATCCGGGCCTTGGCATGGTCCCAGGCCTCCTTCCTCCCCAGGGTGGCCGTGGTCCTCATGACCTCCTGCGAATACCCTTCCTCCACGGGCTCAGTCCTCCCTGCGTTCCAGAATGTCCCTCGCGGTCGCGGCCAGGTCATCCGTTCTGAACAGATGGAGGCAGCACACTCGCCCGTCCCGTACCATGGTGACTATGGCCAGCCTGTCCCCCGGCCGGATGCCAGCCTTCTCCCTCACGGCCTTGGGCAGCACCATCTGCCCTCGCTCGTCCACAGTGGCCACCCCTTCCACATCGTATTTATTGGGCATAGCTGGCGCGGAGCAGCATTCCTCTCCTGCGATCTCCTTACGGCGGGGCATGCGCCTCCATCGGTATCTATCTATTTGAAATTTCTGAAAAATCAGAAAATGCTTAAGCATGAAGAAATAGGCGCACAACGCTATCGGAGAGCATGCGCGCAGCTGGAAGGGAGGTGGAGATCGTCCAGGCGTCCCCGGGGAACGTCGAGGCGCTGCTGTCCCTCATCACGGAGCTGGCCGAGTTCGAGGGGCTGGAACCGCCGACCGAGGAGGCGAGGGAGCGGCTGCGGCACCACATCACCGTCTCCCCCGCTCCATTCCACGCGTTCATCGCCTATTCGGATGGAAGGGCGGTGGGGTACATCACCTACTACTTCACCTATTCGACCTTCCTCGCCGAGCCTACCCTGTTCCTCGAGGACATCTATGTCAGGGAGGAAGAGCGCATGCAGGGGATCGGGGGGAAGCTGTTCAGGCATTGCGTCAGGGAGGCCATCGCCAAGGGGTGCGGGCGCATGGAATGGTGCGCCTTGAACTGGAACGTCGGCGCCATGGCGTTCTACGAGAGGCAGGGCGCCCGAAGGATGGACTGGACCTTCTTCCGCCTGGACCGGGAGGCGATGGAGCGCCTGGAGGCCAAGGAGGGGGCGGCCCGCCTGGTCTAGCCCGAGCCCCTAGCTCAGCCCCATCATCCTGGTCACTGACTCCTGGGGCACGCCCGGGCACTTCCTCAACGTCAGGTCGATGATGCGCTGCAGGTAGATCTCGTCCAACCGCTCGAGCGATGGAAGGTCGGTCTTCAGCACCTGCGGCATGGTATAGATGTTGCCCGTGTACTTCGCGTTGGCGAACTTGAACATGCGCCCCTCGGCCATGGTCCGCAGGAAGCGCTTCAGCGTGGCCTTCGGCACCTTCTTGTCGAACAGGGCCCAGAGGTCGTCGACCATCTGATTGATGGTCGTCTCCCCGTCCGCATGGAAGAGGCCGATGGTCTCCTTGTAGAGCGCCTTGCGCAGGGCGCGGTCCCGAATGAAGCGCATCTCCTTGTCGATGAAGTCCCGGACCTGGGCCTCGTTGATGTCCGAGGTGAGCTCGGCGTAGCTCTTGAAGAACACAAGGTGATGGCCGGCCTTGTCGTCCATCTTGATGGTGGTGAAGAGGTCCCCCTTGAAGGAGTCCAGGAACTCCTTGAAATGCTTGTATCCGTACTTCTTCTCCGAGAAGGAGGGGTCGAGCCGCATCAGGTCGTTCTTGATCTGGGAGAGGATCGCCGGCTCGTCCGTCGAGCGGTTCTTGATGTACCGGAGGAACAGCTCGCGCGGGTCGTCCTCCAGTTCCTCCTCCTCCTTCTTCTCTACGCCAGGGGGGGCTGGAGCCTTGCCCAACAGGTCCTCCAGCGATTCGAAGCGGTCGCAGTTGTAGCGGATGGTCCGACCGATGGAGTGCTCAAAGCCCAGCACCACGACCTCCTTCCCGCGCTCCTTTATCTTCCGTATTAGGTGGATGAAGTCCGTGTCCCCGGTGCCGAGGAAGAACACATCAAGCAGGGACTTGTTGTACATATCCTCTAGGGCGTCGATGGTCATACGCAGGTCGGCCCCGTTCTTGCCTGAAAGGGAGGTCTGCGGAAGGAACACCAGGTCGAAGGCCCGCAGCCGGAGGTCCTCGACATACTGGCTGCATGGCGGCTTGTTCCAGTCGGCGAACGCCTTCTTGATGAGCACATCCCCATATCCCTTGGCGTAGTCGAGGATGTCATCGATCCTCAGGGGTTTTGGGGTCAAAGGGTAGACCTCCTTGGCGGAAATGGCCAGGTTCTCGAAGTCTAGGTATATCGCTATCTTAGGGACCTGTTCGGTCATCTATCCACCATCCGCTCCTCCATGACTTAATCCTTTCCTGCCCTATTCGTAGATGTCCGGGTCGGTCGTGGTGCGCAATCCTGTGTGCAGAAGGTCCAAACGGGCCATGTCCTCCTCGGCCAAGGAAAAGTCGAACACATCGGCGTTCTCCTTGATGTGCGTAGGGTCCGCAGACCTGGGGATGACGGCCATGCCCTTCTGCAGGCACCACCGGATCATCACCTGCGCCGGGCTCCTGCGATGCCGCGCCGCCACCTCGGCCAGCACCGGGTCCCCAAGGGCCTGCCCGCGGGCGAGGGGGGAGAACGCGGTGACCAGCACGTTCCTTCCCCGGCAATGCTCCAAGAGTTCCTTCTGATAGAGAAAGGGGCTCATCTCCACCTGGTTCACCGCGGGCATGACCTGGCATGCCCCATAGAGCTCCTCCAGATGACGGACCGTGAAGTTGCTGACCCCGATGGCCCTAACCCGCCCCTCTTCATATAGGCGCTCGAGCGCCCGGTAGGTCTCCAAGCGCTTCCCTGGGACCGGCCAATGCACCAGGTAGAGGTCCAAATGGTCCATGCCCAGCCGTTGCAAGGTTCGGTCGAAGGCGTTCAGGGTCTCCTCGAATCCCTGCTCGGTGTTCCAGACCTTGCTGGTGATGAAGACTTCCTCGCGGGGCACCCCGCTCTCCCGCACAGCCCTTCCCACGGCCTCCTCGTTCTCATAGAACGAGGCGGTGTCGATGTGACGGTATCCGCATCCCAGGGCGGCGCGAACGGGGGCATAGGCCGCTTCGCCGACCAGCTTGTATGTCCCCAATCCCAATGCCGGGACCTCCACGCCGTTGTTGAGGCGGAGCATGACATCGGAAGCGCCGTGTCCTTTGACCATCAGAGGGGGATTCGGACGGTCCTAGTTAATCGTATCCCATCGTTTCGGTGATAGGGCCTCGGTCCCCTGAACGTCCCAAGGAGGATTCGAATGGCCGAAGGGGTGCTCTGTGCAAGGCGGGGACCGAAGCCGTAGCACTTGAAAATAGAATAGTAATACTCAGTATTAAAAGTAATTGTAAAATTAATACCAACAAGCCCCGCTACCTCGGAGATGCGTTTTGGCCATTGCGGACGGGGGAAGGTTCATCTAATGCATGGTGCGATAGCAACGGTCCATGCGCATCATGGAATGGAATCTGCAGTACGGAGGGGCTCAGGAGCGCCTGCCAGGCATCCTGGAGGCGGTCCGGCGGCATGCCCCGGACCTGCTCGTCCTCCTGGAGTTCCGTCCTGAAAGGGTCATCGAGGTGTCCCTCTCCCTCACCGCGCTCGGCTATCCATACATACTGAACTCACAGCCGCCTCCGCGCACCAGCGGGATATTGGTCGCCTCGAAGGGCGCGCTCGTGCAGATGGAGGCCCCTCGAGTGCGGTCCTCGCCCCACCGCTGGATGGAGGTGTCCCCCGAAGGGTCGGACCTGCGGATACTGGCGGTCCATGTCCCTGGGGCCTCTGACCTCCCGGGAAAAATGGAGTTCTGGCAGACGCTCCTGGAGTACGGCAAGGAGGCGGTCGAGCGCAAGGACCGGAGGGTGATCATCGGCGACCTGAGCACGGGCTTGGAGCGGGACAGCGAAGGCACGCCGTTCCTTGGCACGGAGCACCTGGCCGCGCTGCTGGGAATGGGCTGGAGGGACGTATGGAGGGAATACCATCAGGTGGCCCGGGAATACTCCCGGTATTCGTCCTCCGGCAAGGGCATGAGGACCGATCACGCCCTGGCGTCACCGCACATCCACCATCCTCTGTGGGCCAAGTACTCGCACCAGGAGCGGGAGTCTGGGATATCCGACCATTCCATCTTGATCCTGGATATAATGCATAAGCTGAGCGAGTCAGGTTCCCGGAGCTCGCCGCTCTTCCGCCTCGATGAGGGACCGGGCTGCATCATGGGATGAAACTCTGGACGATAGGGCCTTCCGCCCATCTAAAATCCAAAAACATTAATAATATATAATCCAGAAGTCTCTGATTTAGCGAGGTTCAGATCATGGACGGATCCATCTCGAAGAAGCTCGTTGCAGAGATGATCGGCACATTCGTGTTGGTCTTCGGTGGTGTGGGCACGGCGGTACTGGCCGGGGCCTGGGTGGGGGCTTTGGGTGTCGCGCTGGCGTTCGGCTTCACCTTGCTGGTGATGGCTTACGCCATCGGGCCGATATCTGGATGCCACATCAACCCGGCCGTGACATTGGGGATGTTCATGGCCAAGAGGATCAAGGGAAAGGAGGCGCTCCTGTACATGGTCGCCCAGGTCATCGGCGCCATTCTTGCTGCCGGCATCCTGTTCATCGTCGCCAGCGGCGCTCCGGGCTTTGACGCGGTCGCCAGCGGGTTCGGTTCCAACGGCTACGGGGACCACTCCCCGGGCGGATATGAGCTCGGCGCGGTCATGGTCATCGAGGTCGTTCTCACCGCCCTGCTGACGCTGACCGTCCTGTTCACCACCGACAAGAAGGCCGCCGCCGGATTCGCGGGGATCCCGATCGGTATCGTGCTGGCCCTGATCCATCTGATATCCATACCGGTGGACAACACCTCGGTCAACCCGGCCCGTTCGATCGGCCCGGCCCTCTTCCAGGGCGGATGGGCGCTGGAGCAGCTCTGGATATTCATCGCCGCCCCCATGGTCGGTGCCGCTCTCGCCGCCATCATCTACGATCTGCTTAAGGACTGAGTGGAAAACGATATCGAGGGGGCCCAAGCCCCCTCATTGCTTCCTATTTTCTTACCGACCAGGCCATCCTGCCGCCGTCGGTCCAAAGCCTCTGAACGCTACTGAACCCGGCATGCTTGAAGAGGGATTCCCATTCGGCCGCCGACCACAGACCCCTCTTACGGCGCTGCCCCAGCGCGATGCCGTCCTCGACAGTCTCCATTATCACGCCGGTCCCGCTCCTCTCCAGCCGGCGATGCATGGACCTCGCGACCTCCGCCCGGCGCCCCTCCGACAGGTCCCCCAAGGCTCCCAAGGCCAGGAACAACCTGGCCGACACCTCGGGGAACCGCTCGGCCAAATCGATCTGGGCGGTGTCCACGAACCCCAGGCGCACCCTCGTGCGCATCCTGTCAAAGCATTGGAGGTAGCTCTCCTCGTCCGGGGACAGGAGGGTGAAGCGGCACAGGTCCTCATGCTCCTCGATCAGTGGCATCACCACTCGTAGGTCACAGCGCAGGTCCACCACCCTGGCGCCAGGGGTGAGGCATGAGCGCCCTATCTCCAGGACTGCGCGGGAAAGGCCATAGTAGCCCGCCTCGCCCTCGATCAGCGCAGCGTCCGGGGACGCTGCCAGAGCGGTGGTGTGCAGGGCATCTGCCGCGAACGGCAGGGCATCGGGCTTCGCTTCGGCCATTTCCTATCCTCCTTCCCATATGCACGGTTAACGTGCTATGTCATGACATAGCATGGAAATATATATGCGTTTTGTTCCTCCCCCAAAAAGGGGGAAA
Source organism: Methanobacteriota archaeon (assembly GCA_021372335.1). Taxonomy (GTDB): domain Archaea; phylum Thermoplasmatota; class Thermoplasmata; order Methanomassiliicoccales; family UBA472; genus UBA472. The sequence goes on along the minus strand of JAJFUR010000030.1, from coordinate 3,006 downwards.
AGGGGGCCAGGATTGATATTCCCGAAGGCAATTCCCATTCGATAGCTATGGGCAAGGCGACATTGGGTAGGAAGGTCCCCACCATGGGGCTGCCAGTGGCCGTGGTGGGGGCGAAGGTCCAAGGGAAGGTGAACTTCTGCACCGTGGCATGGGTCACGATGGTCGAGGACGACCCTCCCAGGATGGCAGTTGTGATGGGGAAGAGGCGCCGCACGAAGGACGGGATAAGGGAGAACAGGACCTTCAGCATCAACCTGCCGGGCGTGGAGCAGGTGGCCGCCACCGATTACTGTGGGCTCCGCTCCGGATATGAAACGGATAAGGGGGAAGTGTTCGACGTCTTCTTCGGCAAAACGCTCACCGCGCCCATGGCCAGGGAGTGCCCCGTCAACATCGAGCTGACCCTCGACGACATCATCGAGCTCGAGGGCACGGACATCGTGATCGGAGAGGTGGAGGAGGTCTACGTGGACGAGGGGCGCATGACCTCAGGGCAACCGGACATCGACAAGCTCCAGCTGTTGATGTACCTCAGTCCCGGCGGCCCCTACTTCGTCAAAGGGCGGACGGTCGCCGAGGCGTTCCAGGTCGGCAAGGGCTTTCGGCCGAGGTGATCAGCGGCCTCGGTCGAAGAAGATGTTCTTGCCGGACGCCGAGAGCGGTATGCCTAGACATACGTTCGCCCGGGAGAGCCCCAGGCGGATGGCTGAGACACCGATGCGGTACATGATGCGGTTGTCCACGTTGTGCTCGGCGGCCACCTTCGCTGCCGAACCAAGGGCTATTCCCAGATCAAGGAGCCTGAGGGCACAGTTCGGTCCCTGGAAGTCCTTCGCGGCGGAGCGGGAATTGAACTCCTGACAGCTGGAAAGGCCGCAGGCCCCGCAGTCCAGGCCCGCTCCCAGATGGGGGAGCAGGCCGAGGAGCACCACCGCATCCGAATCGAGGACGCTCTGTCCGTCCCTCCCGAACCCCGGGACCCCCCTTTCCCTGCCCAGGGCGATCATGTCCTCGCCTAACCTGACTCGCTGCTCGTCGGAGAGCAGGGAGGCCTCGATGAAGTCCTGGCCCATGGCCTTGGGCGCGGTCCTGGCGGCCAGCTCCATCAGTCGGCCGACCATCAGCACGGCTTCCTTGTTGCTCATGCCAACTGATTGGACGTGCGAGCATATGACCCTTTCATCCCCCGGGCGGCGATGTTTAAATAGGTGAGCAAATAATTCCTATCACGGTGATAAAAATGGTCAAGATGCCGCCTGAGGTCAAGGAGACGCTAGCCAAGCAGAAGCCCATTCCGATCGCCACCGCTACGAAGGACGGGACGCCCAACGTGGTCTTCGTGGGACTGCTGAAGGTCCTTGACGACGAGACCCTGATGCTGGCGGACAACTACTTCCTGAAGACCGCTGCCAACCTCTCGGAGAACCCCCGCATCTCCATCCTGTGCTATGACAGCGAGACCAAGCGGTCGTACCAGATCAAGGGCTCGGCCAAGGTCTACAAGACCGGGCCGCAGTTCGAAGAGATGCGCAAGTGGGTGCACGGGACGAACCCCAAGCTCCCGGCCAAGGCCGCGGTCGTCGTCAAGGTGGAGGCCGTCTACGACTCCATGTGGGGCCCCTCCGCCGGTAAGCTGATAGTCTAAGGCGAGCGGCCTGGGGGGCGGGGAGGGCCGGCATGGACAGGGCGGGGGCGCTCGAGCTGGTGAAGGCCCACGTAAGCAAGGAGGACAACCTGCGGCACATGGTGGCGGTTGGGGCGGTGATGAGGCAGGTCGCCCTGCGCCTCGGGGAGGACCCCGAGGCGTGGGAGGTCATTGGCATACTGCACGACATAGACATCGAGGAGTGCCACGGCAGGGAGGACCACACGCTGATCGCCAGGGACATCCTGCGGGGGATGGTCCCGCCTGAGATGGTCCAGACGATCCTTGCCCACAATCATGAGGCCACCGGGGTGCCTGTCGACGATCAAGCGAAGAGGGCGCTTGTGGCCGCGGACGCCGTGTCCGGGTTGGTCATGGCATGCGCGCTCGTCCTTCCGAGCAGAAGGCTCGCCGACCTGAGGGTAAGCTCCATCTCCAAGAAATTCGTCAACAAGGACTTCGCCCGCGGCGTGGACCGGGAGCGCATCATGGTCTGCGAACAGCTCGGAATCCCTAGGGACGAGCTCCTCTCGTTGGCGCTGGAGGGGATGAGGGCGAGGGCGGAGGACCTCGGCCTTTGAGGTGTCCTTTTTTCATCGCAGGCCCCTGATGGACGGGTCGGTCTAGGAACGAGCTGCACGGACCGAGGAGCACGGGGTCAGCACTGCCGGCCAGACCGATGGGCAACATCAATGATGCACCCGATTGTGCTCAGGGGTCATGCAGCTGTGATCAACGGCTACGATGCGCGAAGGTTCAAGGCATGGTCCCCTTGAGCGCTCCCAGCGATCGCCTGAGCTGCTCCAAGGGCCCAGGCACTATGCCCCTCAGGGTCATCGGGTCCACCTCATAGAGGTTAACGAAGTTCCCCCAGGGGCCGCGGTCCCGGGAGTCCACCTGCAGTGCCCTGACCCCCGTCGTCTCGCTAAGCCTCCAATCTGCGATGCCCCCGTACTCAACGCTCTCCAGCAACACATAGCGGTCGGCGAGCGTCCCCCTGTCCTGGACGAAGATGAGGCGTTGGTCCGTGGCTACGAGCACCCCATAGACCACGGACCCTCCGCCGACCGCATCACCGACCGCTCCGGTCCGCTCCATTCCCGCCCTCCATGCATGCACCGCCCTTTCGTTCGGACGAAGCATGGCGGCGGAGGCCACGCCAGGGTCGAGCATCGTCCCCTGGGGCGGTCCCATCGCCTGTGGTCCGGATGGGCTCTGGACCGGGGATGGGCCCATCGGAGGGCCGGATCGAGAAGGCTGCGGGGGCTGTTCGACGATCGGGCCAGCATAAGGCGCCTGGGGAGGCATCGTCCACTGCGAGGGCGGCCCCTGATACGGCCGCGATGGGGGGCTGGGGGCCG
>JAJFUR010000029.1 GCA_021372335.1 Methanobacteriota archaeon | reverse complement strand
CTCCAGCGGCTGCAGCGGCAGCTGGAGCAGCAGCTCAGGGGCGTCGAGGCCATGGAGCGGGAGGCGGAGGCGAAGCAGGCCCTGGCGGACCTCCTCTACACACACTACACCGAGGTGGCCTCCACCCTGGAGAGGATGCGGGCGCTCTCGGCCTCCAACAACTGGGAGCGGTTGAGGGAGGAGGGGGCCAAGGTGCCGCTGGTGACCTCCGTGGACCCCCCGACGAGGAGCTTCACCATGCGGCTGGGCGACGCCCAGCTGTCCTTGGACTATACGGTCGGCATCGACGAGAACGCCACCCGCCTCTATGACCAGGCGAAGGAGCTGCGGGCCAAGGGGGCCGGGGCCAGGGAGGCCGTGGAGGAGACCTGCAAGGCCATCGAGCGGCGGGAGGCCAGAAGGGAGGGGGCCGCCCTGGCGAAGGGGCGGGCCACCCCGACCAAGCGCTTCTGGTTCGAATCCTACAAGTGGTTCCTCACCTCCGGAGGGCGGCTTGTGCTGGCGGGCAGGGACGCCAAGACTAACGACCAGGTGGTGAAGAGGCACCTGGGGGAGAGGGACAGGTACGCCCACGCCGACCTCCACGGCGCCGCGTCAGTGGTGCTCAAGGACGGCGCCGGGGCCTCCGAGGAGGAGATGCGGGAGGTATGCCAGTTCGCCCTGTGCCATTCCAAGGCCTGGAACGCCGGGGGGGCGGAGGGGACCGCGTACTGGGTCCTGCCGGACCAGGTGTCCAAGAGGCCGGAGGCGGGGGAGTTCGCCCCCCGCGGCGCCTTCATAGTCCGGGGGAAGAGGAACTACGCGCACCATCTGCCCCTGGAGCTGGCGGTCGCCGAGGTCCAGGTGGAGGGCGCTAGAAAGATCATGTGCGCGCCGAGAGAGAGCGTGGAGGGGAGGACGGAGCGCTACGTCCTGATCGCCCCTGGCAAGATGCCCAGGGGGAAGGCCGCGGCCGCCCTTGCCAAGGCCTTCCAGGTGCCGGAGGAGGAGGTATCGAGGATATTGCCCCCCGGGGACGTGGAGATCGGGGAAGCGCACGGCGTGACGGTGGAGTGAGGGAAGCGCCCGGGCCGGAATTCGAATCCGGGTCTAGAGGTCCGCAGCCTCTTAGGATATCCAAACTACCCCACCCGGGCTTGGTTCTGTGGACAATATGCTCCGATTACTAAAGCGTTGTTATGTGCGTTGTTATTTCCACCGGTGGGACGCCCCCACCTGTCCAATGCGGAATAGGGATTTCATCTGGGATATGACGAGCGAGGCGAAGCACCTCGCTGAAAGGTGCGATCCTAGAACTTCTTGGATTGCCAGTAACGGCTGATGTACCCAGCGATGCGGTTCCTCATGGAGATGGACTTCACGGTGGTGAGCCTCTGCACAAGCACCTTGTTGTTCTCGAAGTCGGCACTGAAGGCGCGGGGGTACTTGTCGACCAGCTCCGTGGCCACCCTCTTGATGTAGGTTGGTCTGATGTTGCCCATAGCAATCTTCCCAGATGAAGCGGCCCAAAGGGATGTCATTATTTATATTTTAGCTCCACGCGCGGCCTCCCGCAGCTCAGCTTGCCCTCAGGGCACTTGCCCCTAAGGCATGCTGGCCCGGCGTCCTTGAAGAGGGCGGGGGAGACCTTTCGGACCTCGGCGAGCATGAGCTCGGCGGCGGTGCGGATCTCCTGCTGCGCCCGCCTGCATGTGCGGAGGGTGAAGAAGTGCCAGAGCTCCCGGGCGTTCATGGTGACGACGATGTTGGTGGCGCAGGCGTTCGGAAGCACGTAGCGAGCGTCCTCCACCGGGACCAGGGTGGCGAGTTGCCTATAGGCCTCCCAGGCATTCTCCATGGCCTTCTCGAAGACCCTGTTGGCCTCCGCGTTCGCCCGCACGGTCTCTGGGGCGACATAGCTCGGCTCCAGGAGCGGGACGTACCTTTGGCTCTGCTGCGAATAGCTGGCGATGCGATGCCTGACGAGCTGATGGGTGAGGGAGCGGGACACCCCCTCCAGGGAGAACGTGTAGGAGGCATGCTCGATGACGGAATGATGCCCCCTCTCCACCACCTGATCGATGAGCCTGCCGGCCTTGCCCTCCTCCACCTCCTCCAGGAGCTTGCTCGCCGGGTCCGGGGAGTAGCAGGAGCGGGCGGCCGCGGCGCAGAGGCGCTCCGCGTCCCTGGTGTAGGAGAGCAGGACGACCTTCATCGATGAAGGGTATGCGATGCCGGGAAAAAGGGTTTGCCCTATTCCAGGACGAAGGAGAAGGACGCCTCGGCGGTGCCCGCCGGGGCATCCAGCCTCAGGTCCTTGAGGTCCCTCAGCCGATAGACGATCAGGTCATCGCGGGCCAGGAGCCTGCGGATGCCCTCGACGTGCCCGTCCCCCACCACCGCCAGCACGCTGCCGTGAGTCCCCTCGGCCATGAGGATCTCCCTCGCCATGTGCTCATTCCGCTCGTCGATGAGCACCCGCTTGACCGTGGGATAGTTCTTGGCCATGGACCCCAGGTAGGCCTCCTCGTCCTCCTGGAACCTTTCGAGCTCCTTCTCCACCCGTTCCCTGCCCATGAAAAGGCCGGGCAGGGTGGAGAGCGCCATGAGCACCTTCTCCTTGAGAGGCATCCGCTCCAGCATCGCGGCGAAGACCTTTCCGGCCTCCATGTCCAGGAACAGGACCTGCGCCCCGCTCCGGCGGGCGGCCTCGACGGCCGCGAGCATCTCCGCTCCCACCTCCCCGCCGAACTGCTCGGCCAGGCGCCTCTGCATGAGCGCCAGGAGCCGGTACGGGAGAGGGGCGTTCCCGTGCTCCCCCTTCTCCCGCAGGGCGCGGTAGCGGCCTGGGTCCAGCTCCACTCCCACCGCCCCCGGGGAATGATGGGCGACCAGCGCGCCTATCTGCTCGGAGACATCGATGACATGGGCCACCCCCACCAGCACGATCATGCCCCGAGGATCGCAGCAACCTTCTTATAATGATTCCCTCCTGGCTTTGGACGATGAGAGAGAACGGGCGCCGGTTCGACCTGGTGGCCTTTGACATGGACGGGGTGCTGGTCGATTACCTCTCCTCCTGGACGTGGGTGCATGACCGCTTCGGGGTGAGCAACGAGGAGGCGGTGGTGTCCTACATGGACGGTAGGATCGACGACCTGGAGTTCATGCGCCGGGACATCGGGCTCTGGCTCAAGCATCGCCCCGGGCTCGGGATCCCTGACGTGGAGAGGGAGCTGGCAATGCTCCCCATCAATCCCGGCATCGAAAGCACTGTCCGGACCCTGCACGCCCGGGGGACCAGGGCGGTCATCATCAGCGGCGGGCTGGACCTCATCGCCGCGAAGCTGGCCGAGCGGTACGGCTTCGACGCCCAGTGGTCGAACGGGCTGGCCGCCGACGACGGGGGCAGGCTCACGGGGGAGGGGGTCCTACGGGTGGAGCTGTGCAACAAGCGCAAGGCGCTGGAGGAGGCCCAGGGGATGTTCGGCGCCTCGCCGGAGCGCACCGCGGCGGTGGGCAACAGCGCCATCGACGTCTCGATGTTCAAGGGCGCCGCCCTGGGCATCGCCTTCAACCCGATCGACGAGGACGTGGTCAGGGGCGCGGACCGCGTGGTGCGCGCCGCCTCCCTCAGCGCCGTCCTTCCGTTCTTACTGTGAGCGGCGGTGCCCCCTCTCCCCCAGGAGGGGGACGAAGACCACCGGCCCCAGGTCCTCTGTCTCCACGCGCCCCTCGCGCTTCCTCACCCTCAGTAGGGATTGGTAGGTGAGCCCTCCCACGGGGACCACCATCGTCCCGCCCTCCTTAAGCTGCTCGAGGAGCGGCCCGGGGACCTCGGGCGCCCCGCAGGTCACGCTGATCCGGTCGTAGGGGGCCTCCTCCTCGAACCCCAGGGAGCCGTCCCCCACCACGACCCGGACGTTGTCATAGCCGGCCTCCCGCAGCGCCTTCGCCGCCTCTTCAGCCAGCGACGGGTGGCGCTCGATCGTCACGACCTTCCCGTCCCCTACAAGCTCGGCCATCACCGCGGCGTTGTATCCCGACCCCGTGCCGACCTCCAGGACCCTCTGCCCCGGCCTCAGGTCCAGGGCCTCGGCCATCATCGCCACCATGTGCGGCGCGGATATGGTCTGGCCGGCGGCGATCGGGAGGGGGCTGTCGCGATACGCCAGGGGGCGGCAGCGCTCGGGGACGAACAGGTGGCGGGGGACGTGCAGCATGGCCGCCTCGACCTGCGGGGAGCGGATGGCCCCCCGGGCCTTGAGGTCAGCGACCATCCGCCGCCTCTCCCCCTCCTGGGCATCACGAGCAGGTGGTCCGGGCCCGCTTGGCATAGATCCTGACGATGTCCCGGGCCATCACGGCGCCGCGCCGGGCCATGGCGTCCCTGGTCTTTATCTGGGTGATCACAACGTCGTACCGTCCGATGGTCATGAGGTCCCCGACGAAGAACTCCTCCTCCGGCAGGGCGTCCACCTCCGCGGGGATGGTCTTGTGCACGTCGTTGATGGAGACCCTCACGTGCACCTTGTCGAAGCGCTTGGCCCAGATGGCCGTGACGTCCTTGGCCAGGGCCCTGCTCACCCTGGCCCCTTCCCTCTCCAGCGAGCTGATGATGATGGGGAGGTCGTCCAGCTGCAGCTCGTCCTCCACCCGCAGCTCCTCGTCCTCCGGCAGCTCCACCTCCGCCCTGCGGGACTCCTTCCGGTCGCTTACGATGACCGGCACCCTGATGGTCCTGCCCTCCCGGACCACGGCCGGGTGCACCCGGCCGCACTCCTGGCAGCGGAGGGTGGCCTCCAGGGTGCTCCCGTCCTTGCCCAGCCTTCCCTTGAGCACCTCATGCAATGTCTCCTCACCGCAGTCGGGGCATTCCACATAGATAGCGTTCGGTACGTTCGTTCCGCTCACCTCCCTTCCCCCTTTTCCCTGGCCACACGGAACGGCGGCCCGTGGCCGGGCACGATCACGTCGGCCATGCCGACCAGCAGGGCCATGCTCTCCATGGCCCTCTCGCGGTCGAAGTGATGCCCGGGGGGCACCCATCTCCGCACATTGTCCTCAGTGGGTATGGCGTCCCCGGCCAAGGCATAGGTCTCCTCGGCCCGCACCACCACGCTTATGCTCCCCGGGGTGTGCCCGGGGGTAGGGACGATCCCCACCCCCTCCCACAGTTCCACCTCGCCGTCCAGGGCGAGGGAGCCGCCCTCCAGGCGATGGGCGATAACCTTGGCGTGCGGGAAAAGGGAGAGATTGCCGACATGGTCCCCGTGGGCGTGGGTCAGCACCACCGCCTCGATCCCCTCCGGGGGAACGCCCCTCGCCTCCAGGGCCTCCAATAGGGTACCTCTGTTCTCCGGCCCGCTCGTGTCCACCAGGACACGCCTGTCCCCCCGGCTCACCAGGGTCACGGTGGAGCGGGCCTCCAGGACGACCGGCCCATCGCGGCGGATCATCCCCGGGCAGAGCACCTCCACCCTGTTCGCGCTCATCTCACTCTCTTCTCCCATCCGCATGCGCACTTAATACGGTTTCCCTCCAAGCTGGGCCGGGACCCGCAGGAGGGGCAGGAGGCCTTCTCCACGAAATGCTCGAGCCAGGCCTTCCGTACCTCGGGTTCGCTCTCGCCCTCGATGCGCGCCTTGAGCTCCCTGAGCTCGTCTGTGGTGGCCAGCTCCGAGAGGTCCACCGTCCCCTCCTCCTTGGGCCTTGCCCCGGGGAGAAGGGAGGCGAGCGCCATGCCGGCCACGAACCCCCCTATGTGCGCGGAGTAGGCCGTCCCGCCGGAGGCGACCCCCGAGGGGAGGGTGAGGACGTTGACCACCTGGACGGCGAACCAGGCGCCTACGGACAGCCAGACGGGCACCCGGGGGAGGAAGAGGGGGCCCAGGAACATCGGGATCTCGTCCCTGGGGTATAGGTATAACAGCGCCCCCATGGTCCCGGAGATGGCCCCGGATGCTCCAAGTATGAGAACGGGGGAGGCGAGGCCCCTGACCAGCACCTCCAGGGCCAGGGCGAGGAGGCCGGGGACGAAGAAGCAGAGGGCGAAGGCCCGCCGGCCTATCCTCTCCTCCAACGGCACTCCCACCAGGAACAGGAAGAGCATGTTGAACAGCACATGCATTATGTCGGCGTGCACGAACATGTGGGTGATGATCGTGTACCATGAGGCCGGGTCCCCGAGGGAGCTGGGCCTGACCCCCAGCTCCAGCTCCACGGGGGACAGGAGATAGGGGTGGTCCCAGGCGGCGATGGCGCAGACGAGGAAGACCGCCAGGTCGATCAGCACCAGGGTCTGCGCCAACGGGTACCGCTTGCCGTAGGCAAGCCCAAGCCCCAAGGCTATGATTCCCATGCTGAGCAGGCTGAACGGGTCCACCTTCCCCCCATGCCCCGCCTCGGTTAAAAGGCTTCGGGAAAGGTTAATAGCCTGCGGAGGGCTGGGACCCCCATGCATCGGGATCCCTCCATAGTCCTCGAGGTCGACCCAGGCGTGTACCCCCCGGCGGAGGACACGTTCCTCCTGCTCTCCGCAATGACCGTCGGGAAGGGGGAGAGGGCCCTCGAGATGGGGTGCGGGAGCGGCCTCCTCGCCCTGCACATGGCCAAGGCCGGGGCGGAGGTCGTGGCGGTGGACGTGGACGAAAGGGCGGTCGCGAACACGCTCAGGAACGCCGCCTCCAATGGCCTACGCCTCACCGTCCTGCGCAGCGACCTGTTCGCCGAGGTTGAAGGTGAGTTTGACCTCCTGGTCTTCAATCCCCCCTACCTCAGGGGGATCGCAGAAGAGAAGGACGACCTGTGCTGGGCCGGGGGGCCTGGGGGGATCGAAGTGACCGCCCGCTTCCTCGCCCAGGCAAGGGGACATCTAGCACCGGGCGGCAGGGCGCTCGTGCTCGTCTCCAGCGATGCGGAGCCGGGGGCGATGGCACGCGCGATGGAAGGCTGGAACGTGCGGACATTGGCGTCCCGGACCCTCTTCTTCGAGGATCTGAGGGCGCTGGAACTCACCCTTCGAGGAACACCCGGACCCTTTCCCTGAGCAGGTCGGCAGCGGCCTTGCCGTCCACCTTGCCCCGCAGCTCCTTCATCGCCACCCCCATGAGGGGGCCGACAGCGCCCTCCCCCTTCTCCCTCACGAACTCGGCGCGCTCGGCGATGATCGCGTCCAGGATATGGACCGCGTCCCCCTGGTCCATGGCCTCCAGTCCGAGGGCCGCCATGGCGCCCTCTACGTCCGCGCCCCTGGCCATCTCCCTGAGGACCGAGGGCAGGGCCTCCTTGGCGAACCGGCCCGCGGAGAGGGCGGCGAAGGCCTCCCTGACCTTGGCGTCGGACAGGGCCTCCAGGTCCACCCCCTCCTTCTGCAGCTCCGGGTAGGTGCTCAGGAAGGTGCGGGCGGCTACGGCGGCCATTCCCTTGCCCCGGCCCACCTCCTCGAACAGCTCGTCATACCCGTCCCTGACGAGCTGGCGGGCCTGCTGCTCGTTGATGGCGTATTCGCCTACCAACCGGGCGATGCGTGCCTCCGGCAGTTCCGGAAGGGCGGCCCTTATGCCCGCCAGCCTCTCGGGCTCGATCAGGATCGGCGGGACGTCCGTCTCCGGGTACATGCGTCCGGCGCCGGGCAGGGGACGACTGTACACGGAGGTGCCGTCCGGCAGGGGGTCCCTCGTCTCCTCCGGAACGCCCACCAGCGCCTGGTTGGCCCGGGCAAGGGCGGCCAGCAGGGCGGGCTCCGCCCTGTCCGCCATGTCGGCGCAGAGGACGAACGCGTCCCGTTCCCCCAGCCGAAGCTCGGCTCGCAGCGCCTGGACCTCCTCGGCGGTGATGCCGTACCCAGGCAGCTCGTCGGAATGGAAGATGCCGGCGACGCCGCGGGAGCGGGCATGCTGGGCCATCTCCGCCCCCAGCCTCAGCCTTCCGTCCGCGCTGCGCAGGGTGCCGGCGAAGAGCGGGAGGGGGGCGCAGAGGGCCTTCCCTCCCTTGGTGAGGGCGGAACGGAGGACCTTGGACCTGCTGTCCCTCAGCAATGCGGTGACGTCCCTGACGGCCGGGGGGACGGGGGTCGCCCCCCTCTCCCTCAGCAGCCGCTTGATCTCTATGAGCGCGTGCTGCCGCTCCATCTCGGTGCGGACGTAGGTGGGCAGCAGGCCCAGGTCCTGGACGCCCTTGATCTCCACGCGTGCGCCGCCAGGCACGGAGATGTTGAGGTCCTCCCGGATGGTTCCCAGCCCCCGCTTCACCATGCGGGTGGAGCGGAGGATGGAGCCCAAGCGCTGGGCCACCTCCCTTACCTCCTCCGGGTCGTGCATGTCCGGGGCGGTGGCGATCTCGATGAGCGGGATGCCGAGCCGGTCCAGGCGATAGGTGACCTCCCTGTCCTTAGCATCAACCTTGCGGGCGGCGTCCTCCTCCAGGCACAGCGATGCTATCCCAATGCGCCTGCCGTTGACCTCGAGCGCGCCGTCGACCGCCACAAGGGCGGTCCTCTGGAAGCCGCTGGTGTTGGAACCGTCGATCACTATCTTGCGCATGAAATGGACCTCGTCCATCACCTGGCAGCCGAGTAGGGCCGAGACGATGAGGGCGGCCTGCACGGCCTCCGCGTCCGCGGCGTGCGGCGGCTCCTCGTCGGCCTCGACGAGGCAGGAGACGTCGGGCGGTGCCTGGTACGTGAAGCGCATCCCCCGCTCCGCTTGCGCCAACGCCGCCCTGTCGATCTCTCCCAGTTCGCTTTGGGTCGGACGGAGGCGGCGGACGAACCGCGCGCCCTGCCCCTCCACCAGCTGGGAGCGGCAGGAGCAGAAGAGCTTGCGGGTGTCCAGCTGCTGATGGACCTCGAGGCCGCATGTGACCGGATGCATCACAGCTCCCTCCTTTCCGAGATCTCCCCGCGCAGGTTGCTGGCCATCAACCTCGCCACCTCCTCCATGTCGTCGGCGCGTCCGAGCACCCACATCAGCTTGACCAGGGCGGTCTCGGGCAGCATGTCCTCGCCGGGGATGACCCCCGCGGAGAGCAGGTCCCTTCCGGTATCGTACACGTTGAGGTTGACCCTTCCCCCCAGGCATTGGGAGGTCATGACCACAGGCTTGCCCTGAGAGACGACCTCCCTGAGGACATCGACGACGCCTTGGGATACGTGCCCGAGCCCCGTCCCGGCCACTACCAGGCCGCGAAGGCCCTCGGCGACCTTCCTTACCAGCTCCGGCCCCATCCCGGGATGGAAGTACAGGAGCCCGACCTCCCTCTCCATCGCCAGCTCCGGTCGTACGTTGCCCGTGCCCTTGGGCCGGCAGGGCGCAAGCATCTCCAGGCCACCCTCGATGTCGACCCGGGCTACGGGCGGGGCGTTGACGCTCTGGAAGGCGTCCCTCCGGCTGGTATGCATCTTCCGCACCTTCGTGCCGCGGTGCACGTGGGCATAGGTGTCGGAGGGCTCGCCGTGCATGAGCACGAAGACCTCGGCCGCGTCCGCCTGGACGCAGAACCTTGCCGAGGAGAGGAGATTGCCGTACGCATCGGACGAGGGGCGGTCGGAGGAGCGCTGGGCCCCCACCAGCACAACGGGGCGGGGCCCGTCCCCGAGCATGAAGGCGAGGGCGGCGGAGGTATAGCCTAAGGTGTCCGTCCCGTGGGGGACGATCACCCCTTCCGCGCCGGCGTTCAGCTCGTCGGCCACCGCCTCTGCCAGGGTCTGCCAGCTGTTGACGTCCATGTTCTCGCTGAACAGGGAGAGGACCACCCGGGAGCGCGGGGCGCATATCCCGGCCAGCTCCGGGACGGTGGCCACCAGCTCCTCGGCTCTGAGTGCGGGGTGGACCGCCCCGGTGCGGTAGTCCACGTAGCTCGCGATCGTGCCCCCGGTCCCGAGGAAGGAGACGGGGGGCAGGCCGCTGGATGGCTGCGGGGGCATGGGCCTAGGAGCCCTGGCCCCGGCCTTGGCCAGCACCGTGAGCTCCGAGCCGTCGTCCACCCTGACGCCGATGTTGTACCCGGAGCCCAGCTTGATGACGATGACGTCGGGGTGGCTGAACCCGTGGTGGGGCATAAGGATGCCCACGTGCTCCCTCCCACCAGCCCTGAGGCGCACGGTGTCCCCCTCGTCCGCCTTGCTGCGGGCCAATAGCCCCTTGGCCCTCTCGGAATAGCTCATTGCGCTCCGTCAGGAATGGCGCTCCCTCTTTAACAAGCTATCCTAGCATGGAAAAATGGAGAAAGGGGAAAAGGTTTGGACCGAAGGGATTTAGGCCTTACTTCCGGCGCCTCATGACCACGACCGCGGCCACGATGAGCAGGAGGATGACCAGGACCCCTACCACCGCCAGGATCGCGCCGATGTTCGACTCTTCCTCTCCCTCGAGGGTGACATCCGTATAGGACTGGTTCAGGGTCACCTCCAGGGACGCCTCCCCGGACTCGAAGGTGGCGTTGATGGTGTAGGGGTTGAAGCCGTCGTCCTTGCCCTCGAGCGTCCAAGCGTACTGGGGGAGGAGCACGCGGGCCTTGCCCTCGGCGTCGGTCACCACGGTCTTGACGACCTCCCCGTTGGCGCTCCTGATGTAGATGGTCAGGTTGGCCAGCGGCTCACCCTCGTCGATCGCGGTTATGGTCAGCCAGGTGCCCTCGTTCAGGCTGTGCGAGTCCTCGACCTTGCTTGTCTCGTAGGTGGTGGCGATGTTGTAGACCTCGGACCCTCCGAACAGGAAGTAGTCATAGTCACCCGCCAGGAGCGTGGCGCCCTCCACCCAGCCCTCGGAGGCCTCGAACACCAGCGCATCGTCGGGCACCTCAATGGTGCTTCCGGTCACGTACAGCTCGGAGCGGGCGGCCTTGATGCCGTTCAGGGTGTGGACGTTTATGGTGTAGTTATGCTCCACCACCTCCCCCAGGGACGTGATGTGCACCCAGGGGATGGTGACCGTGCTCGTCCTGATATCGTCCGCGAAGTGGACCTCGCTGTCCACGGCGTAGACGGCGTAGTTCAGCATCCCGTACACGTTCCCGCTGGTCTCCACCACGGAGCGCTCGGCCCATATCCCGGTGTGCGCCTTGATCCACGTCAATGGGTCGAACCCAGTGCCGGGCAGCGCGGCCTCGAGGACGGCCAATGGGTCGTCCGCGGTCGGCATCATGCCAGGGATTGTCACGTTCAGGCTGGAGAGGAGCCCGAGGAGCGGTGCGTAGTCGGCCGCGACCTGGAACAGGTCGGTGAAGCCGATCTCGTTGTCCTCCACGCTCACGTCGCTGTTCCTGAGCATGATCTCCACCTTGTTGAGCAGGAACACGTTGTCGTGGATGCTGCCGGTGCAGTTCTCCGCCAACAGGCCGAAGTTGGAGCTGGCCACGATCAGATTGTCGTAGATGCCGCCCATGTCCATGCCGTTGGCGTAGATGCCCACGGTGCTCATGGCGATGATGTTGCTGACGATCGTCGGAGCCGCGCCGTTCCCCACCATTATGCCGTAGTCATCGGACGCGATGATGAGGTTGTCCGCAATCACTGGGTCGCAGGCGTCGATCAATATCTCAGCCTCGAGGAAGGTGCTGGCCCTGATCTCGCCCATGGAACCTGGCATAAGGTACAGGTCCGCCCCATTGAACGAACAGAGGTTGGCCCAGATGGTGCCCTGGACATTGATGCCCTGGGCGTCTATGGCCACGTTGCTCATGGAGAGCAGGCCGCCCTCGGCCACGGGGATGCTGGCATCGACGTCCATCTCCATATCCTCCAGGAGCATGGCGCCGCCGGCCAGGATGTACACCGGGCCTTCGAAGTAGATGTCGCTTCGGGACGCCTGGCATTCGTCATCGACATACCATACGGCCTCCATGTACAATGTGGATATATCAACCCCTTGCCCATTGTCGATGAAGACGTTGTTCCAGAGCGTCATCCGATGGACCTCGGTCTCCGTCTGGATCCCACAGTGGTTATGGATGAAGGTGTTGTTGCCTATCATCAGGTCCTCCACGCCGGAGTCGACGCGCACGCCGTATTCGGAGCCGGTCATCGTGTTGGCCTCGACCCACACGAACTGGGCAGCGTAGATATGCACGGAATCGCCGCAATCGGAGATGTCGTTCCCCGATATGGTGATGTTCCAGACGTCGTCCAGGTCCACGCCGTAGTCAGCGCCGCTCAGCACGTTGCCGCTGATCAGCACGTTCGGCGTCTCCTCGAGCTCGATGCAATAGCTGTCCCAGGGCAGGAACGGGTTCTCCAGGGCGGTGATGGTGTTGTTGATGATGGCACCATCGGCATCCTCCTCGGCGTCGTAGTCGTGTACGTAAATACCCGTCGCGCCGAACTGGACCAGGTTGCCCTGGACCAGCCAGTGATGCAGGTAGTCCACAT
>JAJFUR010000014.1 GCA_021372335.1 Methanobacteriota archaeon | reverse complement strand
CTCTCGCAGCTGGGGCAGGCGATGACCAGCCTGCAGTCCGTCGCCGCGGCCGCGGAGCGCGTGTTCGAGTTCCTCGACGAGCCGGAGCTGGAGGGCGAGGACCACAAGGTGCTGGTCCTCAAGGACGTGAAGGGGGACGTGGAGTTCAGGAACGTGTCCTTCGGGTACACCCCCGAAAGGGAGGTCATCCATGACTTCTCGGTGAAGGTGAGGGCGGGGCAGAAGGTGGCCATAGTCGGCCCGACCGGAGCCGGGAAGACGACCATCGTCAACCTGCTGATGAGGTTCTATGAGGTGAACTCGGGGGACATCCTGATCGACGGCGTTTCGACGAAAGATCTGACCCGGAGGAACGTGCACGAGCTGTTCTGCATGGTGCTTCAGGACACCTGGCTCTTCCAGGGCACCATCAGGGAGAACATCGTCTACTGCAAGGAGGGCGTCCCCGACGAGGTGGTTGTGCGCGCCTGCAAGGCCGTGGGCATCCATCATTTCATAAGCACCCTCCCAAACGGCTACGACACTCTCCTGGACGACGAGTCGAAGATATCCGTGGGGCAGAGGCAGCAGCTGACCATCGCCCGCGCGGTGGTCCAGAACGCGCCCCTCCTGATCCTGGACGAGGCCACAAGCTCCGTGGACACAAGGACGGAGAAGCTGATCCAGAGAGCGATGGACGAGCTCACGCTCGGGCGGACGTCCTTCGTCATCGCCCACCGCCTCTCGACCATCAAGGACGCCGACCTCATCCTGGTGATGAGGGACGGGAGCATCGTGGAGAGCGGAAGGCACGAGGAGCTGCTGAAGCAGAAAGGGTTCTACAGCGACCTCTACAACAGCCAGTTCGAGGGGTGCGACTGAGCCCCCCATGTTCGAGCAGCGGGAATCGCCCGGGGACGTCCGTTCCGTTCAGGAAGGACGTCCCCCCAATCCTTAATTCCTGACAGCCGCATCCAAGGCGCATGGCCACTCCCTTCTCCGCGCCCCTCAGGGATTCCCCGTTCGCCCACACCTACTCCATCATCGCCCGGGACCGCACGACGGGGGAGATCGGTGTGGCCGTCCAATCGCACTGGTTCGCGGTCGGCACCGTCGTCCCCTGGGCGCAGGCGGGCGTGGGCGCCGTGGCGACGCAGGCCCTCACCAACCCGGCCTTCGGGCCTAAAGGGTTGGAGCTGATGTCCAAGGGGGTCCCTCCGTGCGAGGCGGTGGAAAGGATGGTCGGAGAGGACGAGGGCCGGGAGCATAGGCAGCTGGCGCTCATCGACGCGAAGGGCGATTCCTACGCGTACACAGGCAAAAGGTGCGTGGCCTGCGCCGGGCACGCGAGCGAAAGGGACCTCTCAGTACAGGCCAATATGATGCTGCGGGCCACCGTCTGGGATGCAATGGCCTCGGCCTTCCGGAGGGCGGAGGGGCTCCTGGCGGAGCGGATGCTGGCGGCGTTGGAGGCGGCGGAGGGCGAGGGTGGAGATGCCAGGGGAAGGCAGAGCGCGGCGCTGGTGGTGGTGAGGGGGGAGAGCACGGGCATGGTGTGGAAGGACCGCTCGATCGACCTGAG
>JAJFUR010000076.1 GCA_021372335.1 Methanobacteriota archaeon | reverse complement strand
AATAAGTAATGGAAGCGCATTCCCCGATATCGTCCGAGCTTGCTTGGAGATAGCAAAAGGCCGGTCGGACCCCGAGGAGGTTGAAGCATGGACCCCATGGTACTATTGATCGCACCCTTCCTACCCACCATATTCCTTTTGACCATCGTGTTCAAGGTACTGCACGACAGGAAGAAGAAGGAGATGGCGGCCGATAAGTAGGCCGGCGGCGCTGACGGTCCCTTTGCGCTCCGCCCATCGAGAGGCATGATGGCCATCCCAAATCGCACGGGCGAGCACGTCCCCCCGCCCATGTACGCCCATTGACATGGATTATACTGGTCGGGCATACGTCATGATTTCCATCCACACGCCCTTCGAGGCGGTGGCCCATCCCCGTTCCCCATGACGGACGGCAGGGAAGGGGCATCCGGGAGGAGAAAGGGTCATTAGCATCAGGGAGATGCCGCTCCATGGACACCCTCACCCTCCTAGGACTAACGGCCGGTTTCATCACCACCCTCGGGTTCATCCCCCAGCTGCTCAAGGGCTACCGTACGGGCAGCATGGAGGGCGTCTCCCTGACCATGCCGCTCGTCCTGATGCTCGGGATGGGGATGTGGCTCACATACGGCGTCCTCACGGAGGACCCCCCGATAATCATCTGGAACGCGGTCTCCATCGTCCTCAACGCCGGCATCGTGCTGCTGAAGGTCCGCTCCAATGGGCGATGAGGGCGTGGCCAGTCTCCCCGGGGAACAGGCAGCGCGGGTCTAGCATCCTCATGCCGTTCTCCCCTCCATCGTCCCGCATCGGCGCCTGCGGCATTGGTCCACGGCCTCGGTCAGGGCAGGCGGTCCTTCAGGCAATCCCTTCCAAGGGCGGTCAGCCCATACACGCGCCAGTTCTTGTTCTGTCGCCAGGCCACCAGACCCGCCCTCTCCAATATGCTCAGGTGATAGGAGAGCTTGGAATCGGTAAGGCCCGTGAGGTCCTTGAGGACGCATGGGCAGAGCACGCTCTCCCCCAGCAGGTGCATTATCAGCAGCCTGGTCGGATCGGAAAGGGCCTGATACCGTTCCGCCGATGCCTGGAGCGATCTCCCGCTCGGCATCTTCGCCAGGAGGCCTTCGCGCCCGCCCGTCCCCCTCAGTCCGGCAGCCACCTCTGGGGGAAGGGCGCTTTCCTCCCCCGGTCCACCGTCACTGGCCATCTTCCAACACCTCCTATGTTACAAGGACCGGCGCGGTTATCTTACCTTCGGTCCCTCACTCCAATAGGACGATCCCAACTGAAACCAGGTCCATCCGGGTCACCTTGCCGTACTCCATGTCCTTGCAGGGGATCGGCCTGATGTCCCACCCGACCTTCCGGGCGGTGGCGAGCACGTCCATCCCCGCCGCCTCCATGCTCGGCCGGACAAGATCCATGTGGCGGCACCTCCTGCGCACGCTCTCGTCCACGGTCCCCTCGGTCTCCTCGGCCACGCATTGCTCGCAATAGATGCAGGGATAGGCCCCGAAGGCGAAGGCCTTGTAGAAGCCGTCATAGAAGGCGGTCTTCTCCAGGAGATGGACGGTTCGGTTGACCCAGAGGATGAGGTCCTTGTACCAGGGATGGAAGTCCTCCGGGATGTCCTCCGGCCCCGCCCCCTCCCGACCAGGAACGCCGTCGAAGCGCACCAGGAGGGCATGCTCGTACTCATCGAGCATTCTGCGGGTCTCCCTCGGCCCAGGGACGTAGGGCGGGCAGGAGAGATGCTTGGCATAGCCCTTGCACCCATACCTGCACTTGAAGCGCACCCATTCTGCCACAACGACCTCCTTGGCGCTCAGCCTCGCCGGCACGGCCCCCTTGGCCGATGCCAATCCCTCCAACCTCGAAAGCTCCTCCGAGACGGTAGGCACCTCGATCACCGAATAGGATACTCGGCTCACCGCTCATTAACCCTGCTACTTCCGATCAATGCGCGATCAGAAGATGTCAAGCACGCGCACGTACCGATAGAGCAGGTACAGCACAAGGCCGTATGCGACCACCCGCACGGCGAAGACCACCACCTCTAGCTCATGAGGGGGGTCAAGGAGGATGATGGCGTGCGACAGGCCGAACAGGGCGAACACAACGGCCAGTATGAGAGGGAGGGTGTGTCTGCTCCTCCTGTATCCCAACAGCCCCAGGGCCACTATGGCCAGGCAGAGGATGAGGTTGACAAGGGGAAGCGGGTCTATCTCCATGGTGCACCGAATGTATTCGTTCAAATCCTATTTTAAGGGCATGGGTGGGCGCTTCGTCCCTTCGGTAGGGTGAGACGGGCGATGGGGGCAGCTTCCAATCCCTCATCTGGACGGAGCTATCGGCCCCCATCGAAGCAATGCCGCCCCTTCCAGTCCCCTGGTCACAATTCCGACGGAGGCTCGGAGGCCGCCTTCATCAGGACCTCCTTCAGCCTCTCCGCGGTCGGAACGCCCCCGAACAGCGTCAGCCGCTCGTTGACGAAGAGGGCCGGGGCGACCGCCGGGCCGTACTTCTTGAAGAGGGGGAGGATCTCCCCGATGAAGAAATAGTGGATGCTCATCTGGGCCTCGGTGGCGGTCACAAGGTCGATGTCGGCCTCCAGGCCGGTCTCGGCCAGGACCTGTCTGATCAGCTCGATGTACCGTTTGTCATGAACGGCCGTCTGGGGCTGGCAGCAGGCGACCGACAGTATGGTCAGGCGCAGCCTATTCGCCATAGAGCTCCCTCCCTACCATCCTCAGCATCTCCATCCCGTAGATGTCGGTGTCGAACAGCGGGACCTCCCGGCGGGGGATGTCCGGAAACCGCTGGGCGATCTCCTTGAGGTACTTTTCCTGGGTGGCCCTCCGCCTCTCCAGGAACCAGTTGCCCTTGAGCACCTCGGGGGGGATGACCTCGTTGACGATGAGCGAACGCACCTTGATGCCGAACCCTCCGAGGTCCTCGATCGCCCGGGCGGTCTCCTCGATGGGAAGCTTCTCCGGCAGCAGCACCAGGTTGAACGCGGAGATGCGCTCGTCCGATAGCCCTTTCACCGACTTGTCGTACCGGGCCTTCTCCGCCTCCAGGTCGGCCACCATGTTCTCGTCGTACACGAACCCCAGCACCTCCGAGAGCTCCCTCCGGTTCTTGATCTGGTTGGCTATGTAGCCGGACCAATCGAAGGGCATCGACAGCTCCCTGAGGGTATGCCCGGTCGGGGCGGTGTCGAAGACCACCTTGTCATGTTCGGTGTCCTCAAAGTAGCTGACGAACTGGTCGAAGGCCGCGATCTCCTCCGTGCACGGGGTCGACAGGAGCTCGGAGCCGAACATGGAGGAGAAGCCCTCCATCATCCCCTCCAATCTGCTCTGGAACACGCCCATCGCCTTCTTGGGATTGATGTTCAGCCCGCACAGGTTCCGCTCGGTTCCTATCTTTGTCACCTCCGTGGCGCTGATGTCCTGCCCGTAGATGGCCGACAGGCTGACGGTGGGGTCGGTGGCAACGATCAGGGTCTTGTACCCATGGTCGGAGAGCCAGGTGGCGGTTGTGGCCGCCATCGTGGTCTTGCCCACTCCCCCCTTTCCCCCGAAGAACAGGAACTTCCGTTCCTTTAT
>JAJFUR010000066.1 GCA_021372335.1 Methanobacteriota archaeon | reverse complement strand
GAGGCCTCGCTGCAGTTCCTGAAGCAGATCGGTTACATCTCCAAGGGGTATGACCCGAAGACGGAAGTGGACAACATCCAGGAGAGCATTCCGTACCGGCTCTTCACCGAGTGCTTCCTCGGGAACATGCACCGGGTGTGGGCGGTGGAGGAGCTTTCGGCCTACCTGGGCACCACCAAGCCCACCGTGTACCGGCATCTCAACAAGCTCAAGGCCATCGACATCCTAGAGGACGTGTCCATCGACATGGATGGGCAGAGGAAGAAGGGCTACCGCATCCGCTATGGGGACCTGAGCAAGGCCTGGAGCTTCACGGAGGCCAACGTCGAGCTGGCGATGCAGTCGTACCGCAAGACGGTGGAGCATCTCCAACGGCTTGCCAGGGGGGGCTGAGCATGGAGGAGAGATGCCCTACCAGGCTAACCAAGGGATCCCGCTACCATCTCGTCCTTGGGCTGGGAGGGGGAGGCACCATTGATGTGGAGGGGGAGTTCCTCGGGTACCTTCAGTATGGGAGCGATGTCGCCCTCACCATGCGGATGGACGGGGGAGGGCTGAGAGCGGTCCCCTCCCGCTCCGTGGTCTATCTGGACATACTCGATTCCAAGGAAGAGAGGGAGGAGCCTCCCAAGGAGAACGGCGTGTACTTCGGCTGACCGCAGTGCGCACCGCAGACCAGAGGCATCGGATGGACCGCCGCGATGAATATCATCAGCATCTCCTGCGGCTGCTGCTCTCCGGGGAGATAAGGGACAAGGACGAGCTGCAGCGTCGCAAAGTCAAGCTGAGCGGAGAGTACGGGCTGGCAGGGGTGCCCAAGAACTCCGAGACCCTCGCCCTGGTCCCCCCGGACAGGCTGCCCGAGGTGCTGGACATCCTTCGCCGCAAGCCGGTCCGCACCCTAAGCGGAGTGGCGGTGGTAGCAGTGATGACCTCCCCCGCGCCGTGCCCGCACGGAAGGTGCGCCTACTGCCCCGGAGGAGTGGAGAACAGTTCCCCGCAGTCCTACACTGGCAAGGAGCCCGCCGCCCGGCGGGCCTCGGCCAACGACTTCGACCCCTACCGGCAGGTCCGTTCCCGCCTGGACCAGCTGGCCACCATAGGCCACCACACCGACAAGGTCGACCTCATCATAATGGGCGGAACGTTCACATCGAGGCCCCAGGAGTACCGGGAATGGTTCGTCAAGCGCTGCTTCGACGCCTTCAACAGCTCGGACTCGACGGACCTGGGATCGGCGCATCGGCTCAACGAGGGGGCCGAGCACCGGGTCATAGGCATGACCGTGGAGACCCGCCCCGATTCGCTCTCATCCGAAGTGGGACGGGAGTGCATGCGCCTGGGGACCACCCGCGTCGAACTCGGCGTCCAGATATTGGACGACGACATCCTGGCCTCGGTCGACCGCGGGCACGGCGTGCAGGCGGTCGTGGACGCCACCCGCGTCGCCAAGGACCTGGGGCTCAAGGTCTGCTACCACGTGATGCCCGGCCTCCCCGGCTCCGACCCGGAGAGGGACGTACGCTCCTTCCGGCAGATGTTCGAGGACGCCCGCTTCCGGCCGGACATGGTGAAGATCTATCCGACCCTGGTGGTGAAGGGCACCAGGCTGTATGAGGACTGGCGCGCTGGAAGGTATGTCCCGTACGGAACGGAGGAGGCCGTGCAGGTGATCGCAGAGATGAAGAGGCTGGTGCCCGAGTACGTCCGCATCCAACGCATCCAAAGGGACATCCCTGCACCCCTGATCGAGGCAGGGGTGGACAAGGGGCACCTGCGCGAGCTGGCGAAGGAGCGGCTGGCCTCCATGGGGGAAAAATGCCGTTGCATCCGCTGCCGGGAGGTCGGCCTGCTCGGGATCACGGACATCGAGCCGGACGACCTCAGGGAACGGGTGGTCAGGTACGACGCCTCGGAGGGGCGGGAGGAGTTCATCTCCCTGGTGCTTGACGACTGGGCCCTGGCCGGCTACGTCCGTCTGAGGAAGCCCGAGGCCGGACCGGCGCTCATCCGCGAGCTGAAGGTCTTCGGACGCATGGCCAGGATAGGCGAGCATGCGGGGGAATGGCAGCACCAGGGGCTGGGCGGAAGGCTGCTGGGGATGGCCGAGGAGTCGGCGAGGGCGGACGGCTATGCGGCCATCAAGGTCACCAGCGGCGTGGGCGTTCGAAGCTACTACGCCTCCCACGGCTACTCAAGGGCGCTCCCGTACATGGCAAAGGGGCCTGCCAGCGACAATGATTAATCCCCGACCGCCGATATCATCCCGGGATGCTATGGTATGCACGTTCTGCGGCGCCCCTTCCCCCGAAGGGGCCATGGTCTGCTCGGCCTGCGTGGCGAAGGTGAGGGGTGAGCTCTTTTTCAGAGAATGGATGGTCGATCCCAGGTCCGACCTGCGCGCCCTGGGCAGCCGCAGCGCCTGTCTGCGGATAGGCCCGAGCCCCCAGGGGGAGGTCCTACTGCGAAAGGGGAGCGACCCCTATCTGCTCCTGGAAAGGACCATCCAGGGCGAGGACCACTCCCATCTTCCGACCATCTTGGACCAATACCTCGCGGGGATGGGGGTGGGGCTCCACCTGATGGGCGATGAGCAGGTCCCCCTCCGCCCCAAGCTGAAGGAGCTGCTAGGCATCCCGGAGAGGATGGACCTCCAGGGGGAGAGGTGGGGGAGGGCGCTCCTGCGCCTGGGGAACATCCTGGCATTGAGCGCGAGGGATATGGCCCGGCTTCCCCTGGGCGATCCCATGCGCGATGAGGTCTTCCGTGAGCGGGCCGCCCAGGCCATGGGGCTCTATCGGAGGGCGTCGGCCATCCCGGAGCTGGAGCCGATCGCCAGGGCCAACCTGGCCATGCTCCGGCATTGGGGAGGGGAGCATGAGGCCGCCATCGCCGAGCTCAGGACGGTGGCCAGCTCCGACGACGCCCGCCTCCAGCTGGCGAAGGTGTACTGGGACCTGGGCAGGGAGGACGAGGCCGCGGAGATGGTGGCCTCCGTCCAGGACCTTGAGGGGGCGCTCCTCAGGCTGAGGAGGGGCTGCCCATGACGGACCTGTCCGAGAAGCTGGACCGGAGCGGGAGGCAGCGATTGATAGAGGCGGTGCGCAGGCTGTCCCCGGCCGAGTACCGCGATCTGACGATCTCTCTGCTGGGGGGCATGGGCGTCCGGGTCCAGTCGGCGCGCGAGCAGCAGGGTGCGCTTCTGGTCCACGGGCAGGGGGAGGTCGCCTATCTCGTGCTCGTGTCCCGTAGCGGCTTCTCCGACCCCGAGATGGTCGCCCGGTCCCTGATCAAGGACGCCAAGGAGGGCGGGCGGACGCCGGTGCTCATGACCATTCAGGAGCTGGACCCCGGGACCCTGAACCTCCTGGAGAGGGAGGGGGTCTCCTATGCGGACACGGATCGCTTCCTGTCCCTGCTGGAGAGATATGGGCTCGACGAGCAGCTCCTGGTCAAGGAGGACCTCAAGGTCCTGGAGGACCGCGGGGAGCCATGCCTGCCCTCGGTGGGCAAGCTCGAGGAACTGCTGGAGGAGGCCGAGCGGAGCGGAAGGAAGGGGGACGGCGCGGGGGCCATCCGCCTCCTGGACCAGGCCCTGCAGATCAAGCCCTTGAACGACTCGATTTGGCTGAAGAAGGCCAGCTACCTCCTGGCGATGGGGAGGGCGGCCGAGGCGCTTACGGCCGCCACCCGGGCCGCCGAGCTTCGCCCCGGGGATGCGATGACCTGGTACACCATCGCCCTCATCCACAACCGCCTTGAGGACAGGGAGAGGGAGCTGGCCGCCTACGACAACGTGCTGCGCATCGATCCGGGGAACGCCCCCGCCCTCCTGAACAAGGGCGCCACCCTGTACGAACTGGGCCGCCTGGAATGGGCCCTGAAGGTCTTCAACGACCTCGTCCATCGCTATCCCCAGGACCCCCGGGGCTGGAACAACCGCGGGCTGGCCCTCAAGGGCATGGGGCGAGCGGTAGAGGCGCAGGCCGCGTTCGAGAAGGCGAGCGCTCTGGACCGGGACTTTGCGGACCCCCTGATCAACCTCGCCCGCATGCGCGAGGAGCGGGGGGACATCCCAGGGGCGGTGGAGGGGTGGAAGGACGTCCTGCGGCTGGTCGACTCCAGGGCAGACATCTGGGCCCACCTCGGGACATGCCTGCGCGCCCTCAGGGAGCTGGACGACGCCCTGACAGCCCTGGACCGAGCCCTAGCGCTCGATCCCTCGATGGAACCGGTCAGGCGGGAAAGGGAGGACCTGGTGGCCCAAATGGCCGCGGCCCGGCCAGGCCCGGCGCCCGTGCCCGGCGGCACCTTGGACGAAGAGGTCGTCGAGGAGGCCAAGAACGAGGATTCGCTGGCCGTGCGGCCGTTCGAGAGCGGTCCACCGGCCGAGGTGAAAGAGGAGAAGGCGCTCCAGGTCCCCGATGCGCAGCCGCCCGCGGAGGTCTCCCAGGAAAGGACGGTGCAGCCGGTCGGGACGAAGGTCCTCGCCCCCGGTCCAAGCGTGACGGCCGTCGCCCCTGCCGATGAGGCCGGAAGGCTGGAGCCCCGGTCGAAAGCATCAGTCCCCTTGCCCTTCCAGGGCAGCCCTTCGGCCATCGAGGTGGCCGAGGGACCGGAGGCCCGCCGGCTCGTGGAGATTCCAACGGGGGAGAGGGCAGCGGAGGGGGAGGGAAAGGAGGGTGCCCCCGCCCAAGCTCCCAAGTCCCCTTCGGAATGGCCCTTCGAGGTGCGCCTGCCCCCTCTCCCGGAAGGACGGGAGGCGCGCGTCTGGCAGGAGGCAGCGCTTTTGTTGGCAGGAAAGGAGGCTGAAAAGGCCCTGCAGGTGATCGATGGCGCGCTCAGGCAGGGGGACGACCCGGCCCTACTGCGGCTCAAGGCCCGCGCCCTTTTGACCCTGGACCGGGGGGAGGAGGCCATCGAGGCGTTGAAGGGAGCGCTGAGGCTCGCCCCCGATGACGCCCGGGTCCTATTGGACATCGAGGCCCTCCTCCATCGGCATGGCGGGGACGCCTCCGGGCTGCTGCGGGCGGCGGAGTGTGAGGAGGCCCGCGCCCGCCTGGCCCTGGGCCTGCTCGAAGGGCAGAGGTATGGCGAACTCGCCAGGCTGAACGTGGATGGGGCGGGGCTCCCGGCAAGGCTCTCCAAGTCCCTGGCGCTGGTCCGCCTGGGCCGGTACAGGGACGCCTCGAAGCTTCTCAAGACCATAATATCGGAGTTCCCGGCGTACCCGGAGGGCCTGAACGCCCTTGGGGTGTGCATGCGGTTCATGGGCGAGTACGACTACGAGCAGGCAATGCACCTCATGCAGCTGGCGCTGGAGGTCGACCCCCATCATTCCGACGCGATGAACAACATCGGATGCACGCTCTTCGCCGCCGGGAGGTACGAGGCGGCGCTGGAGGCGCTGAAGGCCGCGGTGGACGAGGAGCGCCGTCCGGAGTACCTGCTGAACCTGAGCAACGTGCAGATGGCCATGGGGGACACTGGATCGGCCAAGGACAGCCTGACGTCCGCCCTGAAGATGGAGGAGAGCGCCGATGCCCTATACATGCTGGGCTTCATAGCCGAGGGGGAGGGGGAGCACAAATGGGCCCTTAGCCTGTACCAGGACGCGTTGGAGAAGAGCCCCGGGTTCCGGGAGGCACAGGCCGGTTGCGACCGTACTAAGCTCCTCGCACGGAAGTGAAGATCAGCAGGCCTGGCCTTCGAGAGGAAGGCGATGGAAAGGGAACATCAGCGGGAGATGCTCATGACCACGACGTCGCGGACGTCCTTCATCTCGCTGAACGGGAGCACCAGGCGGCCATGGCTGTCGGTGCGGAACAGACGGCTGTCGATCTCCTCGGCCGGGAGCACCAGCACGTGGTTGATCTCACCGGTGAGGGTGTCCACCACGAAGTTGTCTATCATGCCCAAGATCTGACCGTCGTTGGTCATGACCGTCTTCCCCTTCATCTCGGTAATGAACTTCCTCATTCGCGCACCCCGAACAAATGGCCCGATTGACTATCGCATGAGATTGAGCCTATTTATAGATTTATGGAGGGCCTGGAGCCTCAAAATATCGCGAAGTAGCGGCAGCGGCAGTAGCCTGTGACGGCGTCCCTATCCGTGGTGCAGTCGTGGCAGGGGATGGGCATGGTCTCCATGGCCTCCTCTATCCTGAAGCGCTTCCCCGCCATCCTCTGACAGACGGGGCAGGCGTCCTTGGCGCACTCGATCTCCACCCGCTCGAACCCCATGTCCTTGAAGGACTTGAGGTTGTAGCGGGCGATGATCTGCTGAATGGTGAAAAGGTCCTCCTTCTGCCCCACCTTCGCCAATAGGTCCGCCATTGCCTGGTACATCCTGAGCTTGAGGTCGGGATGCTCCGTGTTTATGATCTGGTCCTTCAGGATCTCCAAGGCGGCCATCCATTCCGGGGGCTCCTTCCCCGTGGTGATGGTCATCTGCCTCATCCGCAGCTTGAGGTCCATCTCCCCCAGGTAGAACTGGGAAAGCGTGCGCAGGGCCTCTGCCCTCTGGTCGACCGCCCCCCCGCTCCGCTTTGGCGTGGGGGGCCTCTTCCCCCCCGCCCTTCCGCCCGTGGCCTCGGCCTTACTCCCTTCCTCCCCCTTCCCTTTGGAGGTCGGCGCGGCTACGGCCGCGCTCTTCCCCTCGTCCTTGGGTCTCAATACCTTCACCATCTGCTAGCACCTACCTGAATATCCCGAGGTCCTCGATCCCGCCCCGGGCCTTATGGATGTTCTTGCTCATGACCTCGTACTGCTTCGCCGACTCCTTGTCCACGGACGGCCGGACCGTTCTGAGGGCCGCATCGAAGTGCCTCATCCCGACCGTCTCCGCGCCGCGGTCCTCCCTCAGGGCGGCCATCGCCGCCTCCCGACACAGGTTCTCAAGGTCCGCGCCCACGAACCCCTCGGTGCGGGAGACCAGCTCCTCCATGCTCACGTCTTGGAGGGGCATGGCCCTGGTATGCACCTGCAGGATGGCCCTACGGGCAGGTGCATCGGGCACTGGCACGAATATGAGCCGGTCGAAGCGCCCGGGGCGCAGCAGCGCCGGGTCGATCATGTCCGGCCGGTTGGTGGCGGCGATGACCGTCACCCCCTCCCGGGCGGTGAGCCCGTCCATCGATGTCAGCAGCTCATTGACCAGCGTGTCGTACGCCTTGGAAGCCTCATAGGCCCCCCGGCGGGGGGCGACCGCGTCGATCTCGTCCAGGAAGATTATCGAAGGGGCCACCTGGCGTGCCTTCTTGAAGATCTCCCGCAGGGCCCGTTCGCTCTCCCCGTACCATTTGGACATGATCTCCGGGCCCTTTATGCTGATGAAGTTGGCGTTGGACTCGTTGGCCACGGCCTTGGCCAGCAGCGTCTTGCCCGTTCCCGGCGGCCCGTAGAGGAGCACGCCCTGCGAGGGCCTTATCCCCAATCGTTTGAAGGCCTCCGGGCTGTCTATGGGCATCTCCACCACCTCCTGGAGCTGGCGCTTCACCTCCTCCAGTCCCCCGATGTCCCCCCAGCCTACGTTGGGGACTTCCACCATGACCTCGCGCATGGCCGAGGGCTCGATCTCCTTCAGCGCCGCATCGAAGTCCTCGGAGCTGACCTTCATCTTGGCCAGCACCTCGGCCGGAATGGCCCGGTCGATGTCGATGGTGGGGACGAAGCGTCCCAGGCACTTCATGGCGGCCTCCCTGGCCAGGGCGGCCAGGTCCGCCCCCGCGAACCCGTGGGTGACATGGGCGTACTGGTCCAGGCTCACGTCCTCGCCGAGGGGCATCCCGCGGGTATGGATCTGGAGGATCTCCTTGCGGCCCTGGAAGGACGGCACCCCCACCTCGATCTCCCGGTCGAACCTCCCGGGGCGGCGCAGCGCGGGGTCCATGGCGTCCTGGCGGTTGGTGGCCCCGATCACAATGACCTGCCCCCTCTCCGACATCCCGTCCATGAGGGTGAGCAGCTGGGCGACCACCCTTCTCTCCACCTCCCCGGTGACATCCTCCCGCTTGGGGGCGATCGAATCTATCTCGTCGATGAAGATGATGGACGGGGCGTTCTTGGCCGCCTCCTCGAACTTCTCCCGCAGCTTCTCCTCGCTCCCCCCGTACCATTTGGACATTATCTCCGGCCCCTGGATGGAATAGAAGGAGGCGCCGGACTCGTTGGCAACGGCCTTGGCCAGCAGCGTCTTGCCCGTTCCCGGCGGCCCGTAGAGCAGGACGCCCTTCGGGGCGTCTATCCCCAGCCGGTCGAACAGTTCGGGATGCTTGAGCGGTAGCTCGATCATCTCCCTGATGCGCTGCAGGACATCGTCCAGGCCGCCTATGTCATCGTAGTTGACCGAGGGTCTGTACGTCTCCTTCTCCTCATCTGCCTCCGCCCTCACCACCATCTCGGTGTGCTCGGCCACTATGACCACGCCCGCCGGGACGGTGGAGACCACCTTGAACGGGGCGAGCTGCCCGCCCCAGGCGAAGTTGGGGACCAGCAGCTCATCGCCCTTGACGAGCGGGCGGCCGGCGAGCCCCTTGCGGAACAGGTCGTCTATGCCAGTTCCCATCGCCAGCTGCATCTTATGGGGGATCTTAGGGACGAGCACCACCTTGGTGGCCTGCTGCGGGTCGGCCTTGGAGACGGTCACCCGCTCCCCTATGGATACGCCCGCATTCGAGCGCAGCACCCCGTCCATGCGGATGATGTCCTTGCCCTCGTCCTCCTGCTGGGCCCGGAAGACCCGGGCGACCGTCATCTTCTTACCGATTATCTCGATGGCCTGCCCCACGTCCACTCCCAGCTCCTTGCGGGTCTTCATGTCCAGGCGGGCTCGGCCCATTCCCACCTCCGTCTGGGACTGGGCCTTCGCAACACGGAGGAGAACGGATTCGGCCATTGCTATCAGGGTCGAAATCCCTTCTCTGGATATTAAGCTTCCATCGGTCGGACGAAAGGAATAATAGCCGTCCCCTCCTTCCCTCCCGCATGAGGTTCTCCGCTGAATGCGCCCCCTGCCTGCTGCGCAGGGTCCTGTTCCAGACAAGGCTGGTGGACCCCGCGCTCGAGGACGCTGTCATGATGGCGTGCGTCCGCATGGTCGCGGAGGGATGGGAGCCCGGAACGGGGTCGGCCGCCCTTGCCACAAAGGTGCACCGGCTCTCGTACGAACTGCTCGGGACCAAGGATCCCTACGCCAAGCTGAAGGCGGAGGCGAACCAGGTGGCCCTCTCCCTCCTGCCCCGGGCGGAGGAACTCGTCCACACCTCGGACGACAGGCTGCGAACGGCGTGCCTCGTGGCCATAGCCGGCAACGTCCTGGACTTCGGCATAGGGGGGATCGAGGGCCCCCAGGAACTGGTCCACTCCTTCGATGGGCTTGTGGCCCAGGGAGCGGAGCCGGACGATACGGGGCGCATGCGCGCGCTATTGGAAGGGGCGAAGGAGGTCGTGTACCTCTTCGACAACTGTGGCGAGATCATCTTAGACCTCCCGCTCCTCCGGGAGTTGAAGGGCATGGGTCTGAAGGTCACAGGGGTGGTGAAGGGGGAACCGATAATCACCGATGCCACCTGGGAGGACCTGGCGATCTCCGGGGCCGACAGGGAGCTGGACGCGTGCTTGACAACGGGGACCTTCGCCATCGGACTCGACCTGGAGCGGGCCCCAGCCGGGCTGAGGGACGCCCTGGCAAGGGCGGACCTCGTCATCGCCAAGGGCATGGCCAACTTCGAGGCATTGGCCGGCACCGATGTAAGGCCGATAGCGCACCTGTTGCGGAGCAAATGCGAGCCGGTGGCCAAGGCCATCGGGGCCAAGAGGGACCGCAACGTCATCAAGGTCATCGAGTGAGGGGGACGAATGGCACGGAGGGTGGAGCAGGCGGTCATTCTGGCTGGGGGGGAGGGGACCAGGCTGAGACCATTGACCTCCACCCGCCCGAAGCCACTGCTACCGGTGCTGGGCGTTCCCTGCATCGAGTACGTGATCAGGGCAATGGCGGCGGCCGGCGTCAAGCACATCTTCCTGGCCTGCGGCTACCGCTCGGAGGATGTGCGGAACGCACTGGGGGGAGGGGACCGCTTCGGGGTGGAGCTCGAGCTCGCCTGCGAGAGGGAGCCGATGGGCACGGCGGGGGCGGTGAAGCTGCTGGAGGACCGCCTGGACGGTACCTTCGTCGTGGGGAGTGGGGACACGATGATGGACGCCGAGCTCGGGCCGCTGATCGACTTCCATCTGCGGAGGGGGGCGGAGGCCACCATTGGGTTGACGGAGGTGGAGCGGCCGGAGCAGTTCGGCATCGTCGGTGTCTCGGCGGAGGGAAGGGTGGAGCGCTTCAAGGAGAAGCCCCGCCCCGAGGAGGTCTTCTCCCGGGTGATCAACGCCGGCATCTACGTCCTGGAACCCGAGGTGCTGCGGATGGTCCCTCCGGCACGGAAGTACGACTTCGCGAAGGACCTGTACGTGGACATGCTGGCGAGGGGTCGCGGCCTTTTCGCCGCCCCCATCAACGGCTATTGGAGGGACATAGGCCGCCCGGGCGACCTCTATCTGGCCAATATGGAGATGGCCTCCCGCAGGCCCGCGTCCATGGCCCCAGCGGGCGTGGACGCGGAGGGTCCATGTCACTTCGGCGAAGGGGTGAGGGCGTCCTCCTCCAGGGTGAGGAGGAGCGTCATAGGCCGCGCCTGCGTCCTGGACGCCTCGCTCGTTGACGGCTGCCTCCTCCTGGACCGGACATCGGTCGGCAGGGGGGCGGAGGTGCGCGGCTGCATCCTGGGGGAGGGCTGCCGCATCGGTGCGGGCGCGATGCTCAGGGACTGCGTGCTCGGGGACGGTGTAACCGTATCGCCCGGCAAAGCCCTTGAAGGAACGAACCTGGAGGCAGGGGCGGCGCTCTGAAATACGCGGAAGGGGTTCCCCCGCCCATGTCCGAAAGCCCCCGCCACGCCCAAGGACCGCTGTTGCTGGCGGGGATGCTCTGGGGCACCTCCTTCGTGGCCGGGAAGGTGGGCGTGGAGGGCACTGACCCCTACCTCTTCACCGCCCTGCGGTCCGCGGTGGCCGCCCTGTCTCTGGTCCCCATGCTCTTTCTGGCAGACTTCGACCGCTCCCTTCTCCGGAGCAAGGCCGTCTGGGGGATCTCGTTCTTGAACGCTACGGGGCTCCTCCTGCAGAACGTCGGCCTCACCTACACGACGGCGAGCAACACCGTGCTCCTCGTGGACATCAACGTGGTCATCGTGGCGGTCCTTGCCGCCCTGCTGCTGAGAGAGCGGTTGGACCGCCGGACCGTGGCCGGGCTGGTCCTGGGCATGGCTGGGGTGGGCCTCATCGCCACGAAGGGGGACCCCGCCACCTTGGGAGGGGGGAGCGGGCTCGGGGACCTGCTGGCGTTCTCAGCCGGGGTGGTGTGGGCCTTCTACATCGTCCTCACCACGAAGGAGCTGAGGAAAGGGCATAGGCTCGTGCCCTTCACCTCGGCCGTGATCATGCTCACCGCGGTCCTCTCCGTGCCCGTGGGGCTGCTCATGGCC
The DNA here is from genome assembly GCA_021372335.1 of Methanobacteriota archaeon. Lineage (GTDB taxonomy): Archaea > Thermoplasmatota > Thermoplasmata > Methanomassiliicoccales > UBA472 > UBA472. Next base: position 2,465 of record JAJFUR010000066.1, on the reverse strand, counting down.
GAGGACCGCTCGGTGGGAACGGGCGGATTGGCATTGGCGGTGTACCTGGGGCTGTTCTGCACCACGGTGGCCTTCATGCTCTATAACTGGGGGTTGAGGGCCCTGGGGGCGACCCAAACCTCGATCATCCTGCTCGTGGAGATGGTGTTCGGCCTGGGCTTCTCCTTCCTCCTGCTGGGCGAGAGGCCGGACCCCATGTCTGCGCTGGGCGGCGCCCTCATCCTCCTGGCGATCGCGGTGATCTCCGTCAGGGGCCCATGCTCCAGGCAGAGGGGCGCGGCCTAGGAGAACTCCAGCAGCTTCTTGGCCTCATCCATCCGATCCACGGTCATGGCCACCTCCTCCAGGGGGGTGAGGGGGCCCAGCATGAACAGGGAGCTGATGTTCACCCCGGCCCGGGCGAGCTTCTTGGTCAGCTTGGCAAGCTCCCCGGGCCGATCCGCCATGGAGACCACGATGACCTCGCGCTCCTCGAACTCCAACTGCGCCGCCCTCAAGGCGCTCCGGGCGCTGTTAGCGTCGTCGGTGATTATGTGCACCATCGGCCTCCCCCCGCCCATGTCCGTTGCTATTCCACGGATGTTGACGGCGTTCCGGGCAAGCGCCTCCGCCACCCGCGCGATCTCCCCCGGACGGTCCTGTATATACACGTCGAACTGCTTGTAGGACATCGCTTTCAGATTGATGGTGTGGGCAATTAATACTTTGTGAGGAAGCGCCGATGGGGAGGCGCCGAAGGATTAGATTTATAGCGCGACCCCATACGTAGGGGCATGCCCCACGGCCCCAGGCCCTTCGCCGTTACGGTGAACTGGAACCGGGCGGACGACACCCTGGAATGCGTCCGTTCGCTGCTCCAGGGCAATCCTGGAACGGAGGTCCTGGTGGTGGACAATGGCTCGCAGGACGGCTCGGTCCCCCTCATCAGGGAGAGGTATCCGGGGCTCGAGGTGCTGGAGAACGCGCAGAACATCGGCTATGTCAAGGGCGCGAACCAGGGGATACGCCGGGCCCTTGAGCTGGGGGCCACCCACGTGCTCCTCATCAACAACGATGCGGTCGCCCACGAGGGGATGGTGGGCGAGCTGCTCGCGGCCATGGGGAGGCATCCGACGGCCGGGATCGTCGGTCCGAGGATATTCTATTACGGCACGGACGTGATGTGGTTCAACGGCGGGCATTTCAACCACGTGCTGGGGCTGTCCACCCATCCGCTCATGGACCGCAAGGGCGACGGCGATGCAGAGGACCGCGAGGTGGGGTTCATCACCGGCTGCGCCATGCTGGTCAAGGCCGAGGTCTTCCGCGAGGTGGGCCTGTTCGACGAGGCCTTCGAGATCTACACGGAGGACCTGGACCTGTGCCTGAGGGCGAAGGAGCAGGGGTACGGCGTGTGGCTGGTGCCCAAGGCCGTGGCCGAGCACAAGGTGTCCATGTCGACGGGTGTGGGCGGCACGAACCTTATGACCCCCTACCGGTCGTACTATTACGCCCGGAACATGCTGCTGATGGTCCGGAAGAGGGAGAGGGGGGTGCGCTTCGCCACCTGCTTCCTGGGGCAGACGTTCATCCTCCTCCCCTATTACTTCCTGCTCATGGGGGTGCAGGGGACCAAGGGATCCTTCAGGCAGTACGTGAGAGGGTACCTCCACGCCCTAGCGGACATCGTGGAAGGGAGGGCATGAGCCCATGGCCCGAGCGCTCGGGAGCGTCCGGCGCCTCCTCGCCCCCTCCCCCCTGGTGCTCCGGGCCCTCATCATCGGGCTGGCGGTAAGGCTCCTGCTGGCGCCCTGGACCTCCTACCCCTACGACGCCTATCCGTTCTACGGGGCCGTGGTCAGTTCCCTGGCAGGCACAGGCCCCTATGGGAACGTGCTCTTCACCTACCCCCCGCTGTTCTCCGCGATCCTCTTTCCCTTCTTCTGGTCCGTCTCCCAGTTCATGGACCCCGCCTCCTTCGGCGCCTTCGTCCCGGCCATGATCGGCGTCTCCCGGGCCACGGGGATGATCGTGCCCTTCGTCACCTCCCCGGCCTTCAATCTTCTTTTCAAGCTGCCGATCATCGTCGGGGATATGCTCGTCGCCCTCACCCTGCACCGCGCGGTGGACCGCTGGAAGGGCAGGGAGGCCGCGGACACGGCATTCCTGGTATGGTTCCTGAATCCCCTGGTCATCTTCGTGAGTTCGGTGCACGGGCAGTTCGACGCGCTCGCCGCCTACTGCGGCCTGGTGGGAACGCTCGGGTTCATGGACCGCCGGTACCTTCTGAGCGGCCTCTCCTTGGGGCTGGGCGTGCTGCTCAAGCTGTTCCCCGCCTACATCATCCTGGGGCTGGGGGTGGCCCTGCTGATCGAGCTGCACGCAGCGCTTCGCAAAGGAATGGGGGCCTCCGCCCTCAGGCCTGCCCTGGCGTTCCTGGGCGGAGGGGCGCTCAGCCTCCTCACCATAGCGCCCCTGCTGCTCAG
>JAJFUR010000065.1 GCA_021372335.1 Methanobacteriota archaeon | reverse complement strand
CAAAAGGAATATGGTGGGTAGGAAGGGTGCGATCAATAGTACCATGGGGTCCATGCTTCAACCTCCTCGGGGTCCGACCGGCCTTTTGCTATCTCCAAGCAAGCTCGGACGATATCGGGGAATGCGCTTCCATTACTTATTTACAGCGGTCCTGGGCCCCAAGGCTTTCATGGGTCAACGAGGTGGAACCGTCGCAGCATATTAGCGCAGATGGAATTGAACGATGGGCGGGGGGAAGTGGCGGGCCCGTGGGGATTCGAACCCCAGTCTTCGGCTTCGAAGGCCGAAAGGATAATCCAGGCTACCCTACGAGCCCGTCGTTCCCGGTATAAGTGCCGTGGAGATAAGGCTATTGGCCCGGGCGCCGGAGGGCTCAGACGACCTTGAACACGTTCATTATGGCGTGGCAGGAGCAGCTGGTGGCCACGGCCATAACCTCGCCTGCCCTCAGCCCTTCCACAAGCCCCCGGAGGGCGCGGGCCTGCTCGGCGGTCACCGCACCGAAATGCCCCACCCGGACCGGCCGGATGACCACCCCGGCGATCCCCAGCCGGGCGATGACGTCCTCCAGGACCGTGTCCATATCCACCTCCCTGGGCTGGCCGGTGATCGGGCACGGGCCTTCCTGAGGGCAGTCCAACGGGCACGGGAGCGCGGTGGTGTTCAACGTGGCTGTGATCACTCCGTTCCCCTCGTCCATGACCGCCCTCCCAGAGCCGGCGAGCGCCCTGCTCAGGCCGTCGAGGACGGTCATCGAGCCCCGGGGGGACAGCCTTCCTCCGCCCCATGCCATGGTCAGCATTCCCATGGCGTGCCCTGGGACGGCGGGGACGATGAGGTCGACGGTGCGCTCCTCCATGAGCCTCATCGCCCCTTCGATGGCGTCGCCTATGACCAGGGCCGGTGGGCCCTCCCAAAGCCCTTCGTGGACCTGGCAACGGTCCGCCACCTTGCATCTAGGGTTCGTGTCGAGCACCACGAAGCTGGCGTTGGTGGAGGCCAGGTGGTCCATCACCGCCTCGCATATCGACCCCCCACCTAGGCATAGCACTCGGAGGGGCCGCCCTTCCCTGTAGAGATCGTCCTCGTCGCTCATTTCCACCATCTATCCTATTCGTCTTTGGTAATCTTAATAATCTGCCTTCCGCTTCGCACCCCCATGAAGCGGGTCACCATGGGGCATGGGGCAGGCGGGGAGATGATGCAGGAGCTCATCGCGCGGTCCATCGCCCCGTTTCTTCCCAAGGTGCCGACCGAGGTCCCACTGGCCTCCATGGACGACTCGGCCGTGGTGGACGATATCGTCTTCACCACCGATGGCCATACCGTCAAGCCCCTGTTCTTCCCCGGGGGGGACATCGGCTCCCTGGCCGTCAGCGGTACGGTGAACGACATCGCGGTGATGGGAGGGAGGCCCCTGGCGCTCTCCATGGCGATGGTCCTCGAGGAGGGGCTGGAGATGGAGGTGCTGGAGCGGGTGGCCCAGAGCATTGGAAGGACCTCGGAGACTGCCGGCGTCCCCGTGGTGACTGGGGATACCAAGGTCATGGAGAAGGGGGCGATGGACGGGATGGTGATCGCGGCGGCCGCCGTGGGCAGGAGGCATCCGTCCCTGGACCGCAACCTCGAGGTCGCCTCATCCTACCGAAAGGTGGATTCCAGATGGCTCACCGACGATAATGTCAGGGACGGGGACGCCATCCTCGTCTCGGGCACCTTGGGCGACCATGGCATCGCCCTGCTCTCCTTCCGCGAGGGCTACGGCTTCGAGAGCAAGGTGCAGAGCGACTGCGCCCCGCTCAACCATATGATCGGCAGGCTCCTGGAAGTGGGTGGTGTGACCTCCATGAAGGACGCCACCCGCGGGGGATTCGCTAACGCCATCAACGAGTGGTGCTCGAAATCCAAGGTGGGCATGGAACTCGTGGAGAAGGACATTCCGGTCTCTGAGGCAGTGCGCAACGCCAGCGAGATGCTCGGCCTCGATCCCCTGACCATCGGGAACGAGGGCAAGGTCATCATCGCCTGCGTGCCGGAGATGGCCGAGGAGCTGCTCAA
>JAJFUR010000063.1 GCA_021372335.1 Methanobacteriota archaeon | reverse complement strand
AGCACCGCGCGGCCTCCGGGAACCACTGATCATAGCATATCAGGACGGAGATGCCCCCCACCGAGGAAGGGAAGACCTGAAAGCCAGTGTCCCCGGGCTTGAAGTAATGCTGCTCCCAGAAGCCCTCGTCGTGCGGAATGTGCACCTTCCGGTACCTGCCCAACAAGCGCCCGTCCGCCTCGTGCACCGTTGCGGTGTTGTAGAGCCCGCTGTCCGCCGCCTCATAGATTGAACCGCCGATGACGACCGTACCGGTGCGCATTGCCAGGTCGGACAGCGTCTCGGTCACCAGGCCCGGGATGGTATTGAGCAGCGCGCCCCTCTCCCTCCCACCCTCCGGGTCCTCCTCCCTGGGGAAGTACGGCGTCGTGAAGAGCTCGGGAAGGCAGACCACCCTGGCGCCCCGCCTTGCGGCCTCCTCCACCATCCTGACCGCCTTCCGCAGGTTGTCCGACTGGTCGGAGGCCATGGCCATCTGGACCAGCCCCACTCTCAACTTGCTCTCTGAGGGCATACCGTAGCGCATTGGGGGCGCCAAGATATAACCGTTCCCCTCATCGCGCCCGGATCCTCTCGATCCTCTCCAGGGACCACTCCGCCCCCTTGCGCAGGGACTCGCTCCCCTCCCTGCACATGGCCTTGAGGAGGGGGATGGAGGCGGGGGAGGTGATCCGCATCCTCTCGGCCATCCGCCCCAGGGCCCAGGCGGCCATCCCCCGGACCTCCCCGTCCTCGTCGGTGAGGAGGGTGTTGAGGGCCTCGATGGAGGCGGTATCCCCTATCCTCAGCCCGGCCAGCTCCCCCAGGGCCCAGGCGGCGTTGGACCTGACCTCCTTGTCCTGATCGGCGGTCAGGGCGATCAGCCGCTCCACGGAGCGGGGGTCCCCCAGCTTGAGCAGGGCCAGCTTGCCGATGCACCAGGAGGCGTCCCGGCGGACCTGGTCATCCTCGGCGGCGGTCAAAGGTATCAGCGCCTGCAGCAGCCGGCGGTCGGCCCATCCCTCCGTGAGGAGCTCGCGGCTGTCCTCGAGGGCAGCCCGGCACTCCTCGACGTCGGTCGAGCGCAGGCCTTTGAGCATGCCATCCAGGTCGATGTCCACCATTTCCCGCCCCTCCACGCCGGTCAACCCATCATCCTTTGGGCACCGGTCTGGCCTTGTAGAACTCGCAGGTACCGTAGTCCATCTGGCCTCTGCATTCCCCATACGTGTCCTTCATGCCCAGCGCATCAAGGCGGAAGCGTCGGGCCTTGCAGTTCGCGCATCTGCCATCCGGTGCATGCCATAAGCATGCCGGCCGCTCGCCCTGCTCCTCGGCCATGGTACTCCAGGATAATATCGTTCGTATATTTACGAATAATCCGCTTCGAGGTATATTTAAATGCCCTTCGGCCCCGCCTTGGTCAGGATGCGCAGGGGCAGGCATCGCTCGCTGGCCCATAGGGCCTGACTTCGACACTTGATCGTATCAAAATTGGGGAAGTCTAATTATTGTATTAATGCTGGACGCTCTCGCGTCCAGAAAAATTGGTAGAAATTAAAAGGTCCTCAACTTATGCCTGAATTGTGAAGAAACAGTCAAAGCTGAGGACATCTCAGCTTACGCCGAATGACAATAAATCGTTTTCCATAGGCACCTCCCTGATGGTCGATGATTGGTACGAGCGATTGGGGTTGAACGAGATCATCGGACGGCACAAGAGCAAAGGCATCGCGCTCGATGCCCTTGTCCGTGGCATGCTGGTCGACCAGCTGGGAGATAACTTCAGCATCCTGCAGGCGAGCGCGTGGCTCAATCGGAAGGAGGTTCGGGATCATTACGGCATCAGAGCGTTCAATTCGAAGACGCTGTACCGGGCGGTGGAGACGCTTGGACGGAACAGGGAACGTATCATTCGCGAGCTCCAGGACAGCGTCCTGGAGCTTCTCGGACGACCGAAGACGGATGTGCTGTTGGATTGGACGTCCATCGTCTATTACGGCGACATGGCGAAGCTCGCTAAGTACGGCTATTCGCGCGATCATCATCCGGGTGAACGCCAGCTGACGCTCGGGGCGGCGCAACTGGCGCCGCCTTACGACGTTCCTATCGGCCTCACGGTCGAGGCAGGGAACATCAACGACCAGGCTCATATAAAGGCCTCGTACGGTCAGGTAAGAAGGCTCCTTGAACCAGGCTCCCTGGTCGTGTTCGACCGGGGAGCGAACGACAAGTCGAACCTTGACCGGATAGAACTGGACTATAACGACTACCTGACGGCGAAGAAGCTGAACTCGTCCGATGACGCGGTGTTCCATTCGTTCTCCGAGAACGGCTGGGAACGCATAGACGCCGAGGACGGCGTCTATGCACTGAAACGTACGTTCCCCAGCCGAGTGAACTACTACTT
>JAJFUR010000060.1 GCA_021372335.1 Methanobacteriota archaeon | reverse complement strand
TCGAATACGCTCGATGAATATCTGGACCAAGGAACGGACGAAAGACCCCATGGAAGCTGAAGAGGATAAAGCGGACCCCCACGGGCCACGATGAAGGGCGGTACACCTCAAAAAGAGGCCGGCAGAGACAACGAGAGGGCCCTGCTCATAGTGTCAGAATCCTACGGGCACGAGGACCTCAGGCAGACGCGGCAGTACCTCGGGCTCGTGATCGACGAGCAGCGGGACGTCGGCCTGCGCCGCGCGGAGTACCTCGAGCGGATCAAGAAACGGATGCAGCAGGGGCTGCCTCCGGAGAAGGATTTCTCGCAGAGGATCGCCCGATGATCTCCCCGAAAATTAAGGTTGTAAAGGTAACAGCTAACCGCATTTCAATAGGTGAGCCAGATGGTTTTAGTGGGCCCGGTCGGATTTGAACCGACGACCAACCGGTTATGAGCCGGTCGCTCCACCGGACTAAGCTACGGACCCCTGTAGCGTTTCATCTGAAAGCAGACGCTCTAATTAAAAATTACCCTCGTGGACCATCCCCAGGGACCGTGCCAAGGATCGCGACGACGATGCCACTATGGTAACGAGCCTTCAGCTCAGAACGGCATACACCATTAGTGCGATCAACAGGGCGAACCCGGCGAAGAACAGGACCACCCAGATCTTGTGCCCCCTGCGCCACCAGATATGCAGGAACCATTTAAACTGCTGGAACTCATCGAGGTTCTCATCCTCTAGGTTCTTCTTGATCTCATATTCATAGAAAGCACCTTGAATAATGAAACCAAACATACTGCTTATGAATATGAACAAGAACACGAAGGATGCCGAGGCAAGGGGCGCCCTACCATCCAACAACTGCCTTTCAGTGCAATCAACAGAGGAGGACCCGGAGATCATCGTGTAGGTTTCTTCGCCAGCGTACCTGCCCCTGATCGTCAGGTCCACCGAAAAACCGCCAGAGAGACCCACCTCGACAGATCTTTTGAAGGTCACCGACGCCCCCGCCGGAACCGTTACCATCCCATCCAGGAAATCGATCACGATGTCCGGATCGGTCTGGTTTATGAACCAGGGTTCCCCCGGCCAATCGATGACCGCCACCGCGTTGCTGAGCACTATCTCTCGTTCCGCCGTATTATGAAAGGTCAGCCAAAATTCGTTCTTCTCGTGGCTGTAAACAGAGTTCGGACCGAACTCCAGGGCTGCCTCGTCCGCAGCGATAGCGTTAGCCGGGACCATCAATGCCAACAGCAGCGCACCTATGATCAGCGCCCAAGATCCCCCACCACGCATGCTTAGCGAATCAGTCTTTGTCAGGACTTGAATCTATGGGAAGATTTCTCTTCAATCAAGATCCGATGCTGACCGGTCCTTCCTCCTCTCCATAAAAAGAATAGGTCCCATAGCAGTTCCCTCCAGGATGACCACAGGAAAGAAGCTGCTTACCGGGCTGTCCACCAACGTGCTCGTGCTCGGTCTCGTCTCCTTGCTCACGGACGTGAGCAGCGAGATGATCTACCCGATATTGCCCCTCTTCCTAACCGGCATAGGGGCCACCGGGGCAGTCATAGGGCTGATCGAAGGGGCGGCGGAGACCACCGCCTCCCTGCTGAAGGTCGTGTCCGGAAGGCTCTCGGACATGCTGGGGAAACGGAAGCCCTTCCTCACCTCGGGATATGGCCTCAGCACTGTGGCCAAGCCGCTCCTCTTCTTCGCCACATCCTACTGGCACGTGTTCGCGGTGCGCATCCTCGAGCGCACCGGGAAGGGCCTCAGGAGCGCGCCGCGCGACGCGCTGATCGCCGACTCCACGGACAAGGAGATAATGGGGAAGGCCTACGGAGTGCACAAGGCGATGGACTCCACCGGGGCGGTCATCGGCCCCCTGCTCGTCGTCCCTGTCCTGTTGGCCGCCGCCACGGTCACCACCGACACCTACCGGTCGATCTTCCTGCTGGCAACCATCCCAGCGGCCCTGGCCGTGGGTGTCCTATTCCTTTTCGTAAAGGAACCGGAAAGGAAGGCGCCCAGGGCCACCGGCCGGATGTGGAAGGACGTCAATCGCCTTGGCGGCGGCTTCTGGGCGCTGATCGCCGTCGTCCTAATCTTCTTCGCGGGGGAGATCAGCTACTCCTTCTTCGTCCTCCAATCGCAGGCGCAGGGCATGGGCACGATAGCCACCATCCTGCTGTACACGCTCTTCAACGCCGTCTTCGTGCTGGTCTCGCTGCCCTCGGGCATCTATTCCGACCGGGTCGGGCGAAGGCCGATACTGGGCCTCTCCTTCGTCCTCTTCGCCGTCACATGTCTGGTCATGGCATCGGCGGATGGGCTGCCGCTTCTGATCGCAGGGTTCATGCTTTACGGCGTGTACAAGGGGATGAGCGAGGGGGCGTTCAAGGCATTCGTCGTGGACATGGTGCCCCAGGACCTCCGCGGCACCGCCCTGGGCGTCTACCATACCGCCGTGGGGCTGGTCATGCTGCCCGGCGGCCTGGTGGCCGGCCTGCTCTGGGACGCGGCGGGGGCGTGGGGCACGTTCGGCTACGGGATGACGACCAGCGTCCTGGCGTTGGCCCTCATGCTCTTCTTCACCAGAAGCGCTGGAAGAAGGGTCGATGTGCCCTCTGCCCCCAAGGTCCAGTAGGTCTAGGAAGGCTGAAATGGTCCTCTCGCGAACCCAGGGGCGCCTTTCATGCCCATGGAAACGGCGGCGTGCAAGGCGCCCCATCCAACCTTCCCCTGCCAGCGAGGGTGTTCCGGGGCCGCTTCCACAGGATCGGCGTGGGGCCGATCGCCGTTGAGGCTGCGGGGAGGGAGGAGGGCCGGTCGTAGCGGGCGAGCGCACAACAGCTTTACGTCGAGGACCCCTTTCCCATCCGAGGGATATGGAGATAAGCGAGCATCTTCAGGCGCTATGCGCAAACGCCTCGGTGTACGGGGCGAGCAAGGTGGCACCGATTCCGGTCGAGAGCGTAGTGGTCGATCCAAGGGCGAACCTCAAGTGCCAGGTGCCGCTCTGCAAGAACTATGGGCGCTCCCACATGTGCCCGCCGAGGGTCATGGGCGCCGACGCCTTCCTGAAGGTGCTCTCAAGGTACGGCTCGGGCATACTGGTCCAGGTCGTTCAGCCCGCTCTCCCGGAGGGACCGGACCGGGAGCAGATCGCCCAGGGGCAGGTCCGCAAGCTGAACGACATCGTGGCCAAGCTGGAGAGGGACGCCTTCCTCTTCGGATACCGCTTCGCCGCCGGCCTGGGGGGAGGCCCATGCCCTCTCTGCGAGGAGTGCAGCGCGATAGAGGGCAAGGACTGCCGCTTCCCCTTCCAGGCCCGGCCATCGATGGAGGCGTTGGGAATAGATGTCATCAAGACCGCCGAGAACGCCGGGATGCCCATCGACCTGCCGCCCAGGGACACCTACGTCTGGACGGGGCTGCTCCTTCTGGACTGAGCGTCCCCCGCCGAATGGCGGTCACGCCCCGGCCTCCGGTGATCTGTCCTGATGGCTAGGACCGACGCTACGAAGGGAACGCAGCAGGAAGGGGCTCCCTCAGGCACCGTCGAATTGTAGATTGGGAAGGTTTGAGCAACGGGTGCCTATATCTTCATAAGGGCGCACTGGGATGCTCAGGGCAAGGGTGAGGGAATGAAGGCGGCAAAGTACACGGACTTCCCGGAGAAGGACACTCCGCACAAGGTGAGCGCGCGCACGATCTACGACCACGATCACGGGCAGGCGGTGGTCATCTCGCTGCGGAAAGGCGAGGGGCTCAAGAGGCACGTCACGCCGGTCGATACCTTCTTCTATATACTGGAGGGGACCGGGAAGGTGGAGATAGGCGACGAGGTGCGCGAGGTGGACAGGGACACGGTGATCGAATCCCCGGCCAATGTGCCGCATCGCCTCTTCAACGAGGCGTCGCCGGAGTTCCGATTCCTGGTGGTCAAGATGCCCCGGCCGGCCGGGTCGACCAGGGTCCTGTGAGGGATGGGATGACAAAGGAGATGCTCAACCCGGACGAGGTCGGGAAGGAGGACCTACGGGGGAGGGTGATGGTCTCCAAGGACCTGGTCTCCTATCAGGACGGGGCGGTGGTGAGCCGGACGCTGGTCAACAAGCCCGTGGGCACGGTGACGGTCTTCTCGTTCGATGAGGGCCAGGGACTGAGCGAGCACACTGCGCCCTACGATGCCATCGTGGAGATCCTGGACGGGGAGGCGGACATTACGATCTCGGGAAGGACCCAGCGGGTCAAGGCCGGGGAGATGGTGATCATGCCCGCCAACCATCCACACGCCCTGCACGGCGTGACGCGGTTCAAGATGATGCTGACGATGATAAGGGCCTGAACCGGGCCGCTACCAGGATCTCAGGAAGGCGCCGTCGAGCGGGATCGAACCGCTGACCTTGTGATTAACAGTCACACGCTCTACCGACTGAGCTACGACGGCACGATGTGGGCTGTAGAACAGGGGTCCAATATTAATCCTTTACGTTCCTCTTGGACTCCTCTTCCAGCTCCCCCTTGAGCTTGCTGACGGTGGCCTCCATCCGGTCCAGAATCTCCACCACCCGTTCGTAGAACTCGTCGAGCCGCTCGGTGGTGACCGCGCCCTCGGGCGAGGGATTGATCAGCCCCTCCTGCTCCAGGATGCGCAGGGAGTAGCGGACCTTGTGCTGCGGGATGTCCAGGAGCTCTGAGAGCCGGATGATGCCGATGGGCTCATGCCTCTTGATCGCGTCCAGCATCATCACGTGCCTCTCCAGGAGCTCGACCTCGGCCTCAAGTTTGCTGGTAAGAACGCTATGACCCATCATGGCGGCTACATCCCCGGCGCTAGACACGTGATAGCATTTGAAGGGGTTAAATCCATTTCGCCCTTCCCGAGCGCGCACGCCTTATATACATCGCGCTTGATGATTCCCGCATGCCCGCGATCGTCGTCGAAGGCCTGACCAAGAGGTACGGGGGCTTCCTGGCCTTGGACTCCGCCACCTTCACGGTGGGCGAGGGCACGTTCTTCGGGTGCTTCGGGCCCAATGGGGCCGGGAAGTCTACCCTGCTCAGGCTCCTCACGGGGCAGATGCCGCCGACCAGCGGCACAGCCGAGGTCCTGGGGCTGGACCCTGCCAAGGACGCAGTGGAGGTCAAGAGGCGCGTCGGTATAGTCCCGGAGGTGGAGAGCCCGCCCTCATATCTTACCGTCTCCGAGTTCCTGAGGTTCGCGGGGAGCCTGCACGGCGTAGCGCAGCTCGACGGCCGCATCGACCGCTGGCTGAGCTTCTTCGACCTGAGGGGCGCGGAGGGGATGCTGTGCCGGGACCTGTCCAAGGGGATGAGGCAGAAGGCGATGCTGGCCGCGGCGTTCCTCCACGAGCCGAGGCTGCTCTTCCTGGACGAGCCCTTCATCAACCTCGATCCGATCTACCAGCGCAAGCTGAGGGACTACCTGCTGGAGCTGAGGGAGGACGGGCGGACGGTCTTCCTGTGCTCGCACATCCTCGACATGGCCCAGAGGATGGTCCAGGAGATGATCATATTGGACCATGGGCGGGTGGTGCTGAGGGATACCGTCTCCAACGCGCTGGCCAGGGGCGAGGACCTGGAAACGCTCTTCCTGAGGCTGGTGGGCGGGGGGAATGGCCTCGCTCCTTAGCCTCATGCTGAAGGAGGAGTACCGCATGCACACGAGGTACTCCTCGCGCCAGCTCTTCCTCTCCCTCCCGCTGTACATCTTCATCCTCACCGCCCTGTTCACCTTCGGGCTCGACATCCTCACAGGGGACCTCCGGCTCTGGGACCTGATGCTCCTGGCCTACGGCGGGATGTTCATCTACGGCCTGAGCGTGGGGGCGTTCGGGGTATTGGGGCAGACGTACCTGGAGCGCAGGTACGGGAAGGACAATTTCCTGATAGGGATGCCGTTCCTGCTCCCCGTCACCTTCCGCCGCGCCTTCCTCTGCATGTACCTCAGGGACGTCATCTTCTACTCCGTCCTCATGCTCCTGCCCGCCCTCGGGGGCGTGGCCCTGGGCGCCGCCCTCTCCTCTCATTCCGTCCTCTCGGTCCTCCTCGTCTTCCTTGGGCTGCTTGTCACGTTCCTCTATGGCATGTCCGTCAGCTTCCTCATCTCCGTTCTCTACGGCATCGACCGGCGGCTGTTCCTCCTGGCCGTGGGGGCGTTGCTCGCTCTGATCGCCGGGTACGGGCTGACGGACCTCTACGGGCTGGAGCTGATCATCCCCAGCATCGGGTACCAGCTCCACGCCCGGCCCTTCCAGATGGACTGGGGGAGGGCGAGCGGGTACCTCGCGGCCTGCGTCGCCCTCAGCATCTCTCTCCTGGTCCTCTCGTTGCTATTGGTGCGGCCGGAGCGGGCCGCCATTGCAGGCACGCACCGGGAGATGTTCCTGCAGCATCTGAGGCGCTTCTCCAGGTTCCCCTCCCCAACCCTCCTGGCCAAGGAGTTCGTGGACATCCGGCGCTCCGGGCTGACCGTCCGCATGCTCTTCGCCTACGTGGTCCCCCTCGTGTTCCTGAGCTTCACCACCTACTATGTGAACCATGGGCTGAGCATACCGGTGGGCTTCAACGCCGTGTTCTACGGCGCGATGGTCGGCTTCTTCGGCGTCCTTCTCTACAGCTGGATGACCAACATCGACCTGAACGACTATTACGAGACGCTGCCCGTGCGGGTCCCGCAGGTCATCAGGACGAAGTTGGCGGCCTTCTTCCTCCTGACCACCGGTGTCTCGACGCTCTTCGTCGTCGCCATCTCCCTGATGAACGATGAGCCGCAGCTGCTCTGGCTCGCCCTGATCGTCCTCTACTGCACGTCGGCCTACATGGTCCTGGCCACGGCGTACCTGACGGGGCTGAGCACGAACTCCTTCTTCTTCAACCCCACCATCCTGACCAAGTTCACTGCCATCTCCGTGCTCCCGGACCTGTTGCTGACGGTCCTGTCCTTCAGCCTGCAGGAGGGGGCCCTGTGGGCCTTCGCCGGCATCCTCGGGGTGTGCGCGGCGTTGGTCCTGCTCAGCGCATACTTCTACCGGGGCATAGAGCGGAGGTGGGGGAACGTCGGCTTCCTGTGAGGCGGGGAAGATGAGGGAGGGGAAGGGGGAGCATGCGGATTGGCACTGGGTGCGGCGATCGGTGCACCTTCTGGCGCCCCTGCTATGCGTCTACTACCTCCTTCCGGACCCGCTGCTCCCCGGCGTGCCGAAGGAGCAGGCGCTCGTCCTGCTCGCGCTCCTCATCCTGGGGTTCGAGGCGCTCCGCCTCATCCTCAGGTTCGAGGTCCCGGGGCTTCGGCCCTATGAGGCCCAGCGCCCCTGCGCCCCGGTGCTCTTCGCGGTGGCGGTCACCATCGCCTTCCTCCTCTTTCCGATGGGGATTTCCCTTCCGGTCATCGCAGCCATGGGCTGGGTGGACCCACTGATCGGGGAGCTTCGTCGCCGCCGGAGCGATGCCTATCCGTTGCTCCCCCTGCTCGCCTATTCCGCGACACTACTGGTCGGCCTGGCGCTCTTCTACGGCCCGACGTTCCCGGTCCTGCTCTCCGCGGTCCTGGTGTCCCCCATCGCCCTGTTCCTGGAGGCGCAGCGGTTCCGCCTTCTCGACGACGATCTGGTGCTGGTCCTGGTACCGCTCCTGCTCGTGGCGCTGGTCCTGGGCCAACTGCCTTGGTAGAAAAAGCTCAGTTGCCGATGATGCCCTTGCGCTTGCTGAAGCCCGTCAGGCCCTGCTCGATGGTCTGGGTAGGTCCCTTGTGGCAGTTCTCCGCCGCCTCAAGGGTCTTGTGGACCTTATCGCACACTAGGCATTGATAGATGAACTTGGACATCGTGGAATGAAATCGATAGGGTGCTTATAATCCTATTGCCTCCCCCTAGCCCTCAGTCTCACCGCCCGTTCGGTCTTCCTTGGGAAAGGTGCCCCCCGGCCCTGGCCAACGTCCTATAGGGGAGTCAAAACGGAATTTCGTTTATTTAGGTGATTCCGCAGGGTTTTTATTTCCTGAAAGCAATTAGTAGAGGTATGAATAAGATCAAGGTCATCAACGAACCCTCTGAACTGGTATCTATGCTGAGGGCGGTGGATACCCCTGTCAAGAGGGACGTGCTGAAGGAGGTGACCTTGGAATGGCGCACCGTGAGGGAAATTGAGGAGAGGTACGGAACCGAAGGCAAGGAGGCCCTGACCTTCTTCGAGAAGATGAAGCTGGTGGAGACCAGATGGCAGCCTACCGAGGGCGGCCGTCCTGAGAAGGCCTATCATACCTATTATAATTCGTTCCACATCAACGCTCAATGGCCAGTGTACGAGATCTCAGACGTCCTGTACGCCGCCATGATGCCCGAGGACGAGTTCAAGGAGGTGGAGGAGAACATCCTCGAGCAGATCGGCAAGGAAGGCAGGTTCGCCGGCGATGTGGCCGAGAAGCTCGGCATGACCGCCACCTTGCTCAAGAGCCTTGTGAAGCGCTCGGTCAAGATGGACTACCGCGGGCACCGCCTGGAAAGGGTGAAGGAGTAAGGTGCCCGAGATCACCGTGCTCCGCCTCGGCCACAGGCCGGAGAGGGACAAGAGGATCACGACACACGTAGCGCTCACCGCCCGGGCCTTCGGGGCCCGCCGGATCGTCGTCTCCACCAAGGACGCCGGGCTCGAGGAGAGCGTCAGGGATGTGGTGAGGCGCTTCGGCGGGGACTTCGAGATCACCACCGGGGTGAACTGGCGCAGGTTCCTGGAGGAGTTCCAGGGAACGGTCGTGCACCTAACCATGTACGGGCTGCCGGTGGACGAGGTCGCGCCGAAGGTCCCCGACGGGAACGTCCTCGTGGTCGTCGGGGCGGAGAAGGTTCCCCCGGAGGTCTACCAGAGGGCGGACCTGAACGTGGCGGTGGGCAACCAGCCGCATTCCGAGGTGGCCGCCCTGGCGATCCTGCTGGACCGGGTGTTCCACGGGCGGATGCTGCAGAGGGACTACGAGGGGGCCCAGATCAAGGTGCTCCCCTGCGAGAGGGGGAAGAACGTTGTCGAGCTATCCAAGCAGTGAGGAGTGCTACCGTATGCTGAGGGAGGAGGGCGTCCCTCCGGCCGTGATTCGTCATTCCTGCGTCGTGAACCTCGTCGCAATGGAGTTCGCCAAGCGATGCGGGGCGGACCTGGGGCTGGTGAACGCCGCCTCCCTGCTGCATGACATCGGCCGCTCGCGCACCCACGGGATACAGCACGTCGCCGAAGGCGTGCGCATAGCACGGGAGCGCGGCCTGCCCGAGGACCTGGTGAGGTGCATAGGGCGCCACATCGCGGCCGGCTTCACGCCGGAGGAGGCCGAGGGGCTCGGCCTTCCAGAGGGCGACTACATGCCGGTGACCCTGGAGGACAAGCTCGTGAACCTCGCCGACAATCTGGTGAGCGACCGGTCCATCAAGACCCTGGCCCAGGCAGCCGAACGCATGCGCAGCAAAGGGTTCGAGCTCACCGCGGTCCGCATGCTTGCCATGGGGGAGGAGATAGCCAGGCTGTGCGGGGAGGGCATCGATCCCATTCTGGAGAAGGCAGGGGTCCGGGAGGCCGCGGCCAGGTGCGACAGGGTCCCCTGACCCCCGTACCGGTTTTCAACCCCCGTATTGGTTTTCAAAAAGGTTTTAAGCGTGCCACTTCTTACCAAGCCGCACGCCCCCGGCTCATCGGCCAAATGGGGCGCACGCGTCCTTAGGTGATCCAGCATGTCAGAAAGGAAGACCATGATGTGGATGAACGGCAGGTTGATCGAACAGGAGAAGGCGCTTCTGCCCTTCATGACCCACGCACTGCACTACGGCAGCAGCGTGTTCGAGGGCATCCGCATCTACGACACCCCCAAGGGCAAGGCGGTCTTCCGCCTCCGCGAGCACATGGTGCGCTTCCTCAACTCGGCCAAGGTCATGTGCATGGCCCACCCATACACGATCGAGGAGCTCATCGAGGCGACCAAGCTCGCGGTGCGCCATGCCTCGCCCGACTCCGATTACGTCCGGCCGCTTATGTGGTATGGGGAGAACGACGAGAACCGCATCGTCATCAACCCGTTCAAGTTCAAGGTGAACGTGGCGATCGCCTGCGCCCACATGGGCGCGTACCTCGGGAAGGAGAACATGGAGAAGGGGGCGAAGCTCATCACGTCCTCCTGGACCAAGATGGCCAACACCTCGACCTCGCTGCAGGCCAAGATCGGCGGGAACTACGTGAACTCCATCCTTGCCAAGATCGAGGCCACCCAGCTTGGGGCCGATGAGTGCCTGATGCTCAACACCAACGGCACCGTGGCCGAGGGGCCAGGGGAGAACATCTTCATGGTCAAGAACGGCAAACTGTTCACGCCCCCGTTGGCCTCGGGCGTGCTGGAGGGAATCACCAAGGACTCGGTGGTCACCATAGCCCAGGACAAGGGATACCAGGTCATAGAGAAGGAGATCACCCGCTCCGAGGTATACATGTGCGACGAGTTCTTCATGACCGGAACAGCCGCGGAGATAACTCCGGTCCGCTCGCTGGACGAGAGGACCATCGGGGACGGGCGGAGGGGGCCGATCACCAAGGTCCTGCAGGAGGCCTTCTTCGAGGCCGCCCGCGGGAACGATCCCCGGTACGTGCACTGGTTGACCCCGGTGGCCTGAGGGCCGTACGCCTTGCAGTTCTCAAAGGGCGGTCCGATGGTTCCGGCGATGTTCCTGGGGGCGTAGCGTGTACGAGATCAGGTTCCATGGCAGGGGTGGGCAGGGAGCGGTCATGGCCGCTCAGACCATAGCCGAGGCGGCCATCCTCGAGGGGAGGCAGGCCCAGGCGTTCCCATTCTTCGGGGCGGAGCGCCGGGGAGCGCCGGTGATGGCCTTCGCGCGCATCGACGACAGGAGGATATGCGACAGGACCCAGGTGGCGGAGCCGGATATGCTGGTGGTCATGGACGCGTCCCTGCTGGACATCGAGCCGGTGGCCCTCGGCCTTAAAAAGGAGGGATGCGCGGTCGTGAACAGCCCCATGCGGCCGGAGGAGATCGACCTGGGGGTGGTGGCAAGATGCGTGAGCGTGGACGCCACGAGCATCGCGCTGGAGCACCTGAAGGCACCTATCGTCAACACGGCCATCCTCGGGGCCATGGCCCGCGCGGACGCCTTCGTGTCACTGGCTTCCATCCAAAGGGCGATCGTGAACCGCTTCGGCGAGAAGCTCGGCGAGAGGGCGGGGAGCATCAACTCCGAGGCGGCCGGGGCCGCGTTCGAACGGTCCCGCGAGGGGATGTGCAGGGGGGAGAGGAAGATGCAGCGGGGTAATGCATGGCTGCCGACCTGGCAGGAGACCCCTCCCGGCGTCGCCCTGGGGAGGTGGGAGAGAGGTGGCATGGCCGTGGGCCCGGGCAGCATGAGGCAGAATATGACCGGGACCTGGGGCACCTCATCCCCCACGTACACAAGGGCCAGGTGCATAGGGTGCCAGAGGTGCTGGTTCATCTGCCCCGAAGGGTGCATCCGGCGCCTGGAGGACGACAGCCTGGAGTTCGACCTCCGCTACTGCAAGGGCTGCGGCCTATGCGCCAAGGTCTGCCCCAAGGAGGCCATAGCCATGCACAGGAAGGGGGCGGGCGCGTGAGGGCGGTGAGGGCGCTCACCGGCAACGCCGCGGCGGCATATGGCGTGAAGCTTTGCCGGCCCGAGGTGATCCCGAACTATCCCATCACCCCGCAGACCATCATCATCGAGCAGCTCGCCGATTTCATAAACGACGGGGAGCTGGACGCGGACTTCATCCCTGCGGACAGCGAGCACTCGGCCATGAGCATCGCCATCGGCGCCGCGGCCACGGGCGTGCGGACGTTCACCGCCACCGCCTCCCACGGCCTGGCGCTGATGCACGAGATGCTGTACGCCCCCCCGCAGCTCCGCCTCCCCATCCTGTTGGTGGACGTCAACCGTTCCCTGGGGGCAGGGAGCGGCATCTGGGTGGAGTACAACGACTCGATGCCCGAGCGTGACTCGGGCTGGATGCAAGCGTACGCCGAGGATGCCCAAGAGGTGCTGGACATGGTCATCCAGGCCTACCGCATCGCCGAGGACCCCCGCGTGGTCCTCCCGTTCATGCTCTGCCTGGACGGTTTTATACTCTCCCACACCGTGGAGCGGGTGGAGGTGCCGGGGCAGGAGGAGGTGGACGCTTTCCTTCCAAGGTTCAGCCCCCTCAACCGCCTGGACCCAGAGGCCCCGATGTGCATGAACATGGCCGTCTCGCCCACGCACGCCATGGAGATGCGCTACCAGCTGGACCGGCAGATGGAAGGGGCGAGGCAGGTGATCGCCGAGGTGGACGAAGCGTTCGGCAAGGCCTTCGGGCGCTCCTACGGCGGCCTTTTGGACACCTACCTGATGGAGGACGCCGAGATCGCGCTGATAACCCTGGGCACCGCCACCTCCACCGCCCGGGTCGCGGTGGACGAGCTGAGGGCCGAAGGAAGGAAGGTCGGCCTGATCAAGCTGCGCTTCATGCGCCCCTTCCCGCATGAGGAGCTCAGGGAAGCGGTCAAGGGCCTCAGGGCGCTCGGCGTGTTCGACCGCTCGGTCTCCTTCAACCGCTTCGGGCCTGTGTTCACCGAGGTGCGCAGCTCCCTCTACGGAAGCGGCGTTCCGATCACGGACCACATCGCAGGGATCGGCGGAAGGGACCTGAAGGTCTCCACGTTCAGGGATATGTTCGCCCTGCTGGAGAGAAGCGCCTCCGGGGGGAGGGTAAGGGAATGCACATGGCACGGGCTCAGGGGGGAGATGTGATGGAGCAGAGGGTGAACATACGCTCAATGCCCCAGGAGGACCATCTCCTCAGCGGGCACGGCGCCTGCGCCGGCTGTGGCGTGGCCATAGCGGTCAAGAACCTCATGAGGGTGCTTGGAAGGAACACGACCGTGTACGTGCCGGCGAGCTGCCTCCTCATCTTCGGCGGGGGCATGTACCCCCACTCCGCCTTCGACGTGCCTTTCCTCTACAGCGCCTTCGAGAACACAGGGGCGGTCATCTCCGGCATCAAGGCCGGCTACCGCCGGCAGGGGAAGGACGTGACCGTGGTCGGCATCGCCGGGGACGGGGGGACGTTCGACATCGGCCTCCAAGCCCTGTCGGGGGCCGCGGAGCGGAACGAGGACGTGATCTACGTCTGCGTGGACAACGAGGCCTACATGAACACCGGGACGCAGCGCTCGGGGTCCACGCCGTTCGGGGCCTGGACCACCACCACGCCCGTAGGGAGCAGGGTGAAGGGCAAGCGCAGCTTCAAGAAGGACCTCATGGCCGTGGTGGCCTCGCAGGACATAGCGTACGCGGCGACGCTGTCCATCGCGCACATGAACGACTTCGTGCAGAAGGTGGAGAGGGCCAAGGCCAGGAAGGGCTTCAGGTTCCTGCACATCATGGCCCCCTGCCCGTCCGGCTGGAAGGCGGACCCATCGCTGACCTACGACCTGGCAAGGCTGGCCGTGGAGACGGGCATGTGGTCCCTGTACGAGGTGGAGGAGGGGGAGGCCCATGTCACGTACAGGCCGAAGGAGATGCTCCCGGTCGGGGAGTATCTGAAATTGCAAGGCCGATTCAAGCACATGGACAGGGAGGATGTGGAGGCCCTTCAGGCGTGGCTGTGCCGGAAATGGCGCATGCGCTATGCCCCCTCCCAACCCCCGTTGGATCGCACGGACGACCTGGCCTGCGACGGCGATGGGTGTGAAGGGGCGTAGGGTCTGCTCTGATGAGCGGGTCTCAGGCCCCGGTCGCGCTTCCCCGCCTCCTCTCGACCAGCGTCCCGATCGCCAGGGCGGCCACCGACAGCGGAAGCGCGATGAACAGGGCGTCCACCATGTCCCAGGGGTAGGCTAGCAGGGATGCCCTTCCGGTCAGCAGCCCGGCTATCCCCAATACCTCGGCCTCGGCCCTGTGCACGAAGACGGTCCAAAGCCCCCACGTCACGCTCCCCATGACCAGGCTGGCCTTGGCCCCAAGCGCGGAGGGGCGCTCGGAGAACACCGCCATCGCGTACGCGGGGAGGAACGCCGCCGCGCACAGACCCATGAACATGGCGGTCGCCCGGGCGATGATGTCGAAGGGCATGATGAGGGCCAGGCCTAGGCTCACGGCGATCATGACAAAGGTGGCGAGCTTGTTGACCCTCAGCTTGGAGGCGTCCTCGTCGCCGCCGTGCGCCCTCTCCAGGAAGAGCTTCGAGCGGCGGAGGTGGACCCAAATGTCATGCCCGGCCGCCGTGCCCATCGAATGGAAGAGCGAGCTCATGGTGGACATGGCCGCCGCCAGCAGCACCAGCGCGAACATCACCACGAGCCACCCGGGCATGGCCATGTCGATGAAGAGCGGAACGATGTTGTCGATGTTGCCGGTCATCTCCGTGGAGATCTTCCCGAAGTGCTCGTAGAAGTACACGTTCGTGAGCGCCCCCATCGTGTACGCCGCCCCCGTGGTTATCAGGATGAAGACCGCCCCCACCGGGACGGCCCGATTGAGGGACCGCCCGTCCCCGGCGGTCATGAACCGCACGGCCAGCTGCGGCTGCGCCAGGACCCCTATCCCCACTCCCATGATGATGGTGGTGACCAGTGTGTACCAGGTCGAGGAGCCGACCTCCGGGAAGGCGGTCCATCCGACCATCCCGGCGCTGGCCAGGTCGGCCGGGACCAGGGGGGCCATGTCCGTAAGGGCCTGGAACCCGTCCAGTCCGCCCACAGCGCCGAGGGTGAGGACCATGATGGCGCTCATGCCGACAAGCATGAGGGCCCCCTGCAAAGCGTCGGTGTACATGACAGCCATGAGCCCCCCGAAGACCACGTAGGCGGCGGTGACGGCGGTCAGCCCGATCAGGGCCCATAGGTAAGGAACGTCCAGGACCATTTCGATGAAGCGCCCCCCTCCTATCAGGACAGCCGAGGAGTACAATGGCATGCCGATCAGGATGACAAGGCCGGTCGCGTACTGCATGAAATTGGACCGGTACACCTTGCCCAGCAGGTCCGGGAAGGTCAGCGCCCCCAGTCGCTTCCCTATCCGCCTGGTCGGCTTCCCGAAGACGATGAAGGCGATGAGCACGCCCACAAGGATGTTCAGCAGGACGAGCCATATGATGCCCAGCCCCAGCTTGGCCGCCCAGCCTCCGAAGCCGACGATGGCGGAGGTGCTGATGAAGGTCGCGCCGTACGAGAGCCCGATGATCACCGGGTGCACGTTCCCGCCGGCAAGCATGTAATCGGCGTTGCACTTGGTCCTCCTGTATCCCAGCCAGGCCAGGTAGAGGAGCACCACGGCGTAACCGGCGGTGGCCGCCCAGAAAAGGGTTTGGTCGACCACCTCAGTCCACCTCTTCGTTCCATTTCAAGATCCCGTATATTATGCCGAAGGCTGTGCTGCCGAAGCAGAGCACATACCCAAGAACTATCCAAGGGTCCTCGATCCCGAACATATGAAGGTCTCCTGTCATCTGGCCAGTGATTCTTAGGGGGATTTGCTGGACGCTATTTAAATGTTATACGCTAGCATGGTGCAGGCCGCCATTACCATCCCGGACTCAGTAGACGCGCTTGTCGATGACCCTTTTGGCCTTCCCCTCGAAGCGGGGGAGCGACCCCGGCTCTACTATCTCCACGCTCACCCCGACGTTGAGGGAGTCGCGCAGCCTGTGGGCGAGGCGGTCCTTGATGGCGTCGAGCTCGAAGAGCCGGTCGCCGAAGGCCTCCGGCCTTAGCTCCACCTTGACCAGCATGGTGTCCAGGGCCCCCCTGCGCTCCACCACGATCTGGAACTCGTTGCCGACCTCGGGGTCGGTCATCAGGCAATGCTCCACCTGGGACGGGAACACGTTGATGCCGCGGACGACGATCATGTCGTCCACCCTGCCCTGGATCCTCCCGATGCGCGGATGCGTGCGCCCGCAGGCGCAGACCTCCTCGGTGAGCGTGGTGACGTCCCCCGTCCGATAGCGCACGATAGGGAAGGCCTCCTTCTCCAGCATGGTCACAACCAGCTCCCCCTTCTCCCCCGGCGGGACGGGCTCCCCCGTCGCGGGGTCCAGGACCTCGACGAGCGTCATGTCCCCCCACACATGCATCCCCTTCTGCTCGGAGCACTCGCACCAGAGCGGGCCGGACAGCTCGCTCGTCCCATAGATGTCCACGGCCTTGATGCCGAGGCGCTCGTGGATCCGGTCCCGCATCCGGTCGCTCCAGGGTTCAGCCCCCAGGATCCCCAGCCGCAGCTGCGTGTCCCTCTCGATGGAGACGCCCATCCTCTCCGCCACCTCCCCGATGTGCAGGAGGTACGAGGGGGTGGAGGCGATGACGGTGACGTTCAGGTCGCGTATGAGGTCGATCTGCCTCTCCGTGTTCCCGGTGGAGGCGGGCACGACGGCGGCCCCGACCTTCTCGGCGCCGTAGTGCAGGCCAAGCCCCCCGGAGAACAGCCCATAGGTGTAGCAGACCTGCAGCACGTCATCGGGGCCCACCCCGGCGGACACCAGCCCTCGGGCCACCGATTCCGACCAGGAATCGATGTCGTTCCGGGTGTAGCCCACGATGGTCGGCTTCCCGGTCGTGCCGGAGGAGGCGTGGTACCGCACCACCTCCCTGGGGCTCGCGAGGAAAAGCTTGTCCGGATAGCCGTCCCGCAGGTCCCTCTTGGTCATGAAGGGCAATCTCCGGACGTCGTCCAGCCCCTGAACGTCCTCGGGCGTGACCCCCGCCTCCCTCATCCTCTGCCGATATAGGGGGGAGAAGGTGTACAGCTTGTATACCAGCATCTTCAACCGCTTGAGCTGAAGGGCCTTAAGCTCGGGGATGGGCATGACCTCTATGGGGTTCCAATAGACCATGGGGATTTCTCAGCTCCTTTGGTGCGCATCAATGGAAGTTCACGTTGTCAAGCAGGTCCAGGCCTCCCGCCAGCAGGGACCTTATGCCCTTTTCGATGTCCTCCACGCGGACGATCAGGACGGCATAGGGAGGGTTCCTATATCCATAGCCATACTCGATGTTGATGTCCTTCATCCGCTCCGTGAGGTCATAGAGGCCCCCTGGTCGATCCTCCATCCGGATCGCCAGCACCTCGGTGAACTTGACCACGAACCCTGCCTCTGTAAGGAGGTCCTTTGCGAGGTCGGGCCGATCGACCAGCACCCGGATAACGCCGTACCCGGCGCCCTCGGCGATGCTGAAGCCAAGGATATTGATGCTCCCTTCCTTGAGCACCTTTGCCACCGCCCCGAGGCGATTGGGCCGGTTCTCCGAGAAGATGGAAAGCTGCTTGATCCTGTACCTACTGGTATCGCTCATCAGTATTCCCTCCTGTCCATTACCCGCTTGGCCTTGCCCTCAAACCGGGGCAACGTGTCGGGCTGCACAAGCTCCACGTTGACCGAGATGTTGAGCACGTTCCTCAGCCGGTTGGAGACGCGCTCGCGCAGGGCGTTCAGCGCGACAATGTCGTCCGTGAAGGCCTCCGGCCTCAGCTCAGCGCGCACCAGCATGGTGTCCAGATGCCCTTTGCGGTCCACCACCAGTTGGAACTCGCTGCCAAGCTCGGGATGCTGCATCAGCGAGTGCTCCACCTGCGAGGGGAACACATTGATGCCACGGATGATGATCATATCGTCCACGCGTCCCTGGATGCGGGCGATGCGCGGATGCGCCCGGCCGCAGGGACAGGGCTCGTCCATCATCATGGTGATGTCGCCCATCCTGTAGCGCATTATGGGGAAGGCTTCCTTCTGCAGCATGGTGATCACCATCTCCCCCCTCTCCCCCGGGCCCAGCGGCTCCCCGGTGTCCGGGTCCACGATCTCGAGCAGCGCGATGTCCCCCCAGATATGGATGCCGTTCTGCTCCGCGCATTCCAGGAAGAGCGGTCCGGACAGCTCGCTCGCCCCGAAGCAGTTGTAGCCGCGGACCCCCATCGTCTCGTAGAGGCGGTCCCGCATCCGGTCGCTCCAAGGTTCCCCGCCGAGGAGGCCGACCCGGAGCTTCGTGTCCTTCCGCATGTCGATCCCCCTCTTGGCCGCCACCTCCCCCAGGTACATGAGGTAGGAGGGGGTGGCCGCCATGGCCGTCACCCCGAGGTCGCAGATCAGGTCGATCTGCCTGTCCGTGTTCCCGGTGGAGGCGGGCACGACCGTCGCCCCGATCTTCTCGGTGGCGTAGTGGAACCCCAGCCCTCCCGAGAACAGGCCGTAGGTATTGCTCACCTGGACGATGTCCTTCCTGCCGAGACCGAAGGAGGTCATGGCCCTGGCCAACGATTCGGACCAGTTCTCCAGGTCGGTCTTCGTGTATCCGACGATGATGGGCTTCCCCGTGGTCCCGGAGGAGGCGTGGTAGCGGACCAGGTCCCCGCGGTCGGACATCATAAGTCTATTGGGGTAGTTGTCCCGAAGGTCCTTCTTGGTCATGAAGGGCAGCCTCCGCACATCCTCCAACGTCCTGATGTCGTCTGGGGAGACCCCCGCCTCTCTCATCCGGTCATGGTAGAAGGGCGAGTGCTCCCACATGCGCCTGGTCTGGATCTTAAGCAGCCTCAGCTGAAGGGTTTCCAGCTGGGCTTTGGACATGAGTTCGATGTGCGGGTTCCAAACGTTCAATTGCCTTCCTCCAGGGGGGCCTCCGGCGATGCGTACGGGGCGCCCGGCGGTCCGGTGAAGTGTGTAGGGTGATAACACGCATCATATAAATGCTCTCCAGGCCCTGCGTCGAATGGGTGCCTCTTACCCCTGAGGTGTCGCGAACGTGCGCTCGAACAGCCGCACCAGGGACGGCATGGCCGCCTTGGAGAGTTCCTCCTCGGGGTCCTTCCACAGCCACGTCACCCAAAGGACGCTGGTGATCAGTCCGCCCAGCAGGTCGACGTAGCAGTCATGCAACGTGTCGCTCAGCGAATACTGCATGCGCGTGCCGGCGAGGAGGTCCCCTCCGAACTCGGCTATCTCCCAGACAACCCCGATGAACAACGAGAACGTTACGACCATAAGGGGATAGGCCCAGCGGGGCACCTTGATCTTGACGGAGTGCAGGTCGAACAGGAAGAGCCCCAGGGCGGCGACCATGCCGACCATCGAGGAGGAGATCACATGGGTGACCTCGTCCCACCACCACGCGTTGTCGTACATTCCCAGGTACAGCCCGAGGATGTGCAGCCCCACGGCCAGGAAGGCCCAGCCCTGCATGAACATCGGCAGTCGGACCAGGCCTGCCATCTCCAGCATGAAGGGGATGAGCATGAGGAGGCCTCCCAGGAGCGCGCTGTTCCCGGGATATACCCTCCCCTCGGAAAAGGCCAGATGGGCCAGGATGACTGCAAGGGCCTCGAAGGTCAGCATGATCGCCAGGGTGCCCGGCCTCACCTTCATGGCCTTTCCCCCTTGGGCTGCACGACGAGCAGGTCGACGTAGTCCATCCGGCGCATGTCCCGCTTGAACAAAAGGCTGGAGACGATGCCGAAGACCATCATCCCGGTCAATTCCCACATGAGTTCGTCGTTAGTGACCGCCTCCCCATTCAGGAAGGCGAAGGTCGTGGAGAGGATGGCGAAGAACGACGCCAATGATATGGAGGCGACCGTGGCGAAGCCCAGTATGAACCTGTAGTTCATGTGGAGCTCCGTCCTCTTCACCAGGATCAGGGTGAGGAAGAGGCACAGCAGGAGGGATGCCATCATGGTGATGAGCGTTCTGAGCGCCTCCAGCAATAGGCCGCCGTCCAGGTCCAGGAGGTAGAGGAGGACGTATATGGTGAAGGGCAGGACCATGAACACGGTCAGGGGGCGCTGGAGCTCAGGCTCCTCCACCTGGTCGAACAGGGGATACCTTCCCAGGACGGCCCCGATCATCCCCAGCTCCAGGACGAGCCAATAGACGTCGGTGGTCCAAGCGCTCACCAGCAGGGCAGTGGCGACGCTCACGTAGAACCACACCCGGAAACTGCTCTTCCACATGTCCTTCCGGTGAACGCCCTGCTCCTTTATTATCAATTCCAAGCCTGGGGCCTAGAAGGTCCGGCGGGGGAACCGTCCCTCCAGGTGGAGGTCCTTGAGCTCTATGTAGCTCTCGGCGCTGCGCTCCGCCTTCTCCCGTATGCTCAGGTCGTTGTGCCTGATGACTTTACCAGGCAACCCCATAACCACCGAGCGCGGCGGGACCTCGGTCATGCTGGTGACGAGCGCATTGGCCCCGATGATGCATTCGTCCCCTATCACCGCCCCGTCCAAAATGGTCGAGTTTATCCCGATGATGCAATGGTCCCCGACGGTCGCCCCGTTTATCACAGCCCCATGCCCAACGGTCACCATCCTGCCGATGGTGCTCGGGAAGTCATGGCCGACGTGGATGACGGCCCCCTCCTGCACGTTGCTCCCGGCGCCCACCCGGATGCGGTTGGCGTCCCCCCGGAGCACCGCCCCAGGCCAGATGGACACGTCCTCCTCGAGTTCCACGTCCCCTATAATGACCGCAGCCGGGTCAACGTAGACCTTGCGCCCAGACATGGTAATGATATACGGGGGATGGAAGAAAAATAGGTTGGCCTCAGGCCTGCGCCGGCTTGGGGGCGGGACGCCGGGCGCTGACCCTCTTGGGGAAGTACTTGAGCAAAATGATGTCGCCAATGGCCTGGATCCATCTGAAGGGCACATTGACCGCCTTGGAATCCTCCACGAGCAGAGGGTTGGACTCGCTTATGAAGAGCCCATCCACTTTGCGGCTGTCCACATCGATGACCAAGTTGTTCACGTTGCCCAGGAACACCCCGTTGGGCGTGTAGACCTGCATCCCAATGAGCTCAGAAGCCTCCTCTAACATCGGCAGTCCCTTCGTCAGATATTGCCATCCCCTATTAAAAAGGTTATCAGCGGCATTCCCAGGCGGCGCGCCCTTGTCGGCCCTTCCATCGGAGCACCAGCGATGAAAAGGTTCGCTCCCTAGGAACGATAGAGATAAAAATTATATACGATGGAACAGTAATACGGTTTTGTAATCGCAATGCACAACCGATATGACGAGGTCCCCTGATGGTCGACGACGAACTCGCCGAGATCAGGAGGCGCAAGCTAGAGGCATTGATGGGTCAGAACGAACTGAAAGGAGTGAATGGATTGTCTGGAGTTACCGAGGTCAAGGACAGCACCTTCGAGGAGTTCATTAGGAGCGCGCCGTTGGTCATCATAGATTGCTGGGCCCCCTGGTGCGGTCCCTGCCGCATGCTGGCCCCCATAATGGAGCAGCTGGCGGAGGAGTACCAGGGCAAGATCAGGTTCGGCAAGCTGAACACGGACGAGAACGAGCGCACTCCCATGCGGTTCAACATCACCGCGATCCCCACCATGCTGGTCTTCAAGAATGGCATGTTGTTGGATCGCATCGTGGGCGCCGGGAACAAGGACTTCATGCGGCAGAAGTTCTCCAAGTACCTTTAGGCCCGCAAACCCCTTCCATCAAATCGTTTGACCGCGCAGTTCTCGCAGCTCTAATTATAGGGGATGCCAATGGAATACGACGTAGCTATCGTAGGGGCGGGCCCGGCAGGCCTTCAGGCGGCGATCCATGCCGTGCGGAAGAAGGTGAGGGTCTGCGTTCTGGGAAGGAGGCAGAACAGCGCCCTGGTCAAGGCGGAGATCGAGAACTATTTCGGTTCCCCTCCCAGGACTGGG
>JAJFUR010000044.1 GCA_021372335.1 Methanobacteriota archaeon | reverse complement strand
GAGATCGAACCACCTGTACACGCAGCACCAGCACCTGGTGCTGCTCGTTCTCCGGCAATGGATGGGCAAGTCCTACCGGGAGTTCTGCGAATGGATGGGCGTGTGCACGAAGGTGCTGAGGCTCTTGGGCATCGTTCGCATGCCTCATTTCACGACCTTGCACAAGTTCTCCGGGAGGCTGGACGGCGACCTGCTGGACAGGCTGCTCGGCTCGTATGCCGAGCAGCTTGCGGATATTCAATTGGCCGTGGATTCCACCGGCTTCAGCTGCACCTCGGCCAGTCATTATTTCGGGGAGGTGCTGAAGCGGAGCAGGGAGTGGGGGGCGGAGATCGGGATGAGGGCGATCCGCCGGCATCTGAAGCAGACGATAGGCGTGGATGTGGATACCCAGTTGATATTGGCGATGCATGACCGCGTCGGCCCTGCCAACGACTTCCCGGACATGATCCCGCTGCTGCAGAAGGTGCCAGGCACCGCCCGGGTGCGGGCGGTGCTGGCCGATAAGGGATACGATTCAGAGGAGATCCGCCGGTTCATCTGGTACTCTATGAAGGCGGAGTCGCATATTCCGCTCAGATCGTCCAGGGGCGCCCGGGTGAACCACATCCAGCG
Organism: Methanobacteriota archaeon; assembly: GCA_021372335.1. Lineage (GTDB taxonomy): Archaea > Thermoplasmatota > Thermoplasmata > Methanomassiliicoccales > UBA472 > UBA472. Next base: position 9,575 of record JAJFUR010000044.1, on the reverse strand, counting down.
CCGAAAGCAGGCGGCGGAGTTCGATGAACGCAAGTATCACCGGCGGGCGCTGGTGGAGACGGTGCATTCGGTCCTGAAGCGCGTGATGCGCGACGACGTACTGGCCCGGAGCAGGTCCGGGCAGCACGTCGAACTGGAACTGAGGACGATAGCGTACAACGCGAGGAGGGCGGCGATCATGGGTTATGGTTTCTACTGAGCACCTTCGCCGGGATCATCTGTTAACAGCGTGAACCAAAGGTGAAAAATTTGTGCGTTTGCTTATATAGCCAGATGCTAAAGCCAGGGTATTAATAGTAAGACGCTCTTCCCCAATCAGAGGATGGGATGCGGTCGAACCCTAGGTATCGACATCGAACAGAGGCACCACCATCGATCTCAAGAGGGTAAGGAGCATGGAGGACGCGAGCTACGACGCGAACAGCATACAGGTGCTGGAAGGCCTGGAGGCCGTTCGGAAGCGGCCCGGAATGTACATAGGGAGCACCGATGCCAGAGGGCTCCATCACCTGGTCTATGAGATAGTGGACAATGCCATTGACGAGGTCATGGGGGGCTTCTGCACGCGCATCGACATCACCATCAACAGGGATGGGAGCGTGACGGTGGCCGACGACGGCCGGGGCATCCCGACGGGGCTGGTCCCCAAGTACGAGAGGCCGGCGGTGGAGATGGTGCTCACCGTGCTCCATGCGGGGGGCAAGTTCGATCGCAAGAGCTACAAGGTCTCTGGGGGACTCCATGGCGTGGGCATGTCGGTGGTCAACGCCCTCTCAGAATGGCTCGAGGTCAGGGTGCGCCGCGAGGGCAAGGAGCACTACCTCAGGTGCGAAAAGGGCGTGGTGACCGTCCCCCTCAGGGAACTGGGCCCCGCCGAGGGCAGCGGGACCACCATCACCTTCATGCCCGACAGGACCATCTTCGAGACGGTCCAGTTCGAGTACGACGCCCTGGCGGAGAAGTTCAAGGACCTGGCGTACCTCAACAGGACAGCCGTGATAACATTTAGGGACGAGGCCTCTGGAAGGCAGGACCGCTTCCATTTCGAAGGGGGCATCACCGAGTTCGTGGAGGACCTGAACCATAACAAGACCAAGCTGCACGACAAACCCATATACATCTACGCGGAGAAGGACAACGTGATCGTCGAGCTGGCCATGCAGTACACGGACTCCTACTCGGAGAACATCTACTCCTTCGTCAACAACATCAACACCGCCGAGGGCGGCACCCACATGGTGGGGCTGCGCTCCGCGCTGACCCGGGCGATGAACGACTACGCCAAGAAGAACAACATGCTGAAGGGGGGCCTGGACGCGCTGAGCGGGGAGGATGTCAGGGAAGGCCTTACGGCCATCCTGAGCATCAAGATCCCGGAGCCACAGTTCGAAGGGCAGACGAAGACCAAGCTGGGGAACAGCGAGGTGAAGGGCATAGTGGACAGCCTGGTATTTGAGAAGCTGACCGAGTTCCTGATGGAGAACCCCAAGGTGGCCGCGGTCTGCATCGAGCGGGCCGTCCTCGCTGCCCAGGCCAGAGAGGCCGCCCGGAAGGCCAGGGACCTCACCCGCCGGAAGGGCGTCCTGGAGAGCGCCGCCCTTCCCGGGAAGCTCGCGGACTGCAGCGAGAGGGACCCGGCGAGGTCGGAGCTGTACATCGTGGAGGGGAACAGCGCAGGTGGCTGCTTCTCAGGGGATACCAAGGTCGCCCTGGTCGACGGGAGGGAGCTCTCGCTAGAAGAACTGGTGAAAGAACAGGCAGAGGGAAAGGAGCACTTCTGTTACACGATCAGGAAGAACGGTACGATCGGGGTCGAGAAGGCGATAAACGCGCGCAGGACCAAAGTTGATGCACCGGTCATCAGGGTGACCCTGGACAATGGCGAGGTCATCACCTGCACACCCGATCACCAGTTCATGATCAGGGATGGAGGGTATTTGGAAGCGCGGTCATTGTACCCCGGGGTTTCATTGATGCCGCTTTATCGGAAATCAGCTGATAGGTCACAGAAGAACATCGCAATTGACGGGCATGAAATGGTCTGGGACCCTAATTCAGAATCCTGGCTTTTCACTCATATGTTGGCGGATCAGTACAATCGATGGGTGGGGACCTACTCGGTCCGGGATGGTTCTCATTGTCACCATGGTGATTTCAACAAGCGGAACAACAACCCATCAAAGCTGGTACGAATGGACGTGGACGATCATCTCGCACATCACAGATCCCGCGTCGAAAAAACCCTGCATAGGAAGGACAGCATGGAGAAATGCCGGGTTTTAAAACAACAACCAGAATTTAAGGCCAGAATGAGCGACCGCATGAGAGCAGGCTCAACAGCCGCCATCTTATCGAGAAACGCGAAAAAGCAGTGGGCAAATCCCGGCTACAAGAATCACATGATCTCCAGATGGATAAAATTCTATGGCTCGAATCCAGATCATCAACTTGCAAATCGTGAATTATTAATGGCAGAGGCAAAAAAATACTGGATCACGCCCGGACATCGAAAAGAACAGTCGATTAGAAAAACGATCCTGTACAGTAATAATCCGGGTTTGAGAGAAAAATTATCGGCAATCGCCCAAGAGCAATGGGCAGACCCTAAATTAAGAGAATGGCGTAGCCAAACGACCAAAGCACAATGGACCGAGGAATTCAGGAAAAAGAGGAAAGCCGCTCTCTATGCCAATCTCTATGAAACCAGTTACAGAAAGACGATATCCGTTCTCACTCAGTACCTAGACACAAATGGGCATGTGGACGTCGGTCGCTATGATGAACATCGTATATCGATAGGGGACGAATCTCTATTGAAATTCGATACGTTCTGTGAAAGATATTACCAAAATGATGTGGTGGCTGCTGACGAAGCTATCGCAGCCTTCAATCACAAGGTCGTCATGGTGGAGGATATCGGCGAACGTATGGATGTCTACGACATCGAGGTGCCGCACAGCCACAACTTCGCCCTGGCGAGCGGTGTTTTTGTTCATAACAGCGCCAAGATGGGCCGCAACCGGGAGTTCCAGGCCATCCTTCCGCTGAGGGGGAAGATCCTCAACGTCGAGAAGGCAAGGATGGACAGGATCCTCAAGAACCAGGAGATCCGGAACCTCATCACCGCCATAGGGGCGAACATCGGCCCCGACTGCGACGCCAGCAAGGCCCGCTACCATCGGATCATCATGATGACGGACGCCGACGTGGACGGCGCCCACATCCGGACGCTGCTCCTGACGCTCTTCTACCGCTACATGCGCCCGCTCATCGACGCCGGCTTCATCTACATCGCCCAGCCCCCCCTGTACAAGGTGAGCAAGGGCGGCAAGGAGGTCTACGTCTATGACGACGAGGCCCTGGAAAGGACGCTCCAGGAGATGGGCAGGAACGTGAACCTCCAGCGGTACAAGGGCCTGGGGGAGATGAACCCGAAGCAGCTTTGGGAGACCACAATGGACCCGGAGACCAGGACGCTGAAGAGGGTCACCGTAGAGGACGCGATGAGGGCCGACGAGCTGTTCACCGTCCTGATGGGGGACGAGGTGGAGCCCCGCCGGGAGTTCATCATGTCGCACGCGGACGAGGTGGAGAACCTGGACATCTGAGGTGCCCAAGATGACCGACGAAGACAATAACAGTGCCAATGACAGTGGAGCCCCGGCCCAGAGCGCGGGGGACACCAAGGTCCCCGACGCAGGGACCGACAGGGTCGTCCCCCAGCCCATCGAGGGCGAGATGAAGAAGTCCTATATCGACTACTCGATGAGCGTCATCGTGGCCAGGGCGCTCCCGGACGCGAGGGACGGCCTCAAGCCGGTGCACCGGCGCATCCTGTACTCGATGTACGACATGGGGCTCTATCATAACAAGGCGCACAAGAAGAGCGCCCGGGTGGTCGGGGAATGCTTCGCGGCCGGCACGCGCGTGCTGACCGAAAGGGGCCTGATCCCGATCGAGGAGGTCCAATTGGGCGAGAAGGTCTACACGCAGAGCGGCCGGGCGCAGGTCACGGAGCTCTACGAGATGCCTGAACGTGCGCTGCTCAGGATCACGCTGGAGAACGGGGTCTCGGTCGTGGCCACGCCCTCCCAGCCATTCAAGGTGATCGGTCGAGGGCTGTCGTATGAATGGAAGGAGGCCAAGGACCTCTCCCCGTCGGACCACGTGGTCATGCGGTTGGACTACCCCGACGACGTCCCATTCGTGGCACTGTCCAAATGGAAGGGGAAGGACAAGCAGCTCAATGAGAACATCGCCTACCTCATCGGGCAGTTCCTGGCGGACGGGCATATAGAAAAGGTACGATCCAATAGTTCCATTCACAAAGGCGTCTTCAACTTTTTCTCATCGTCTGTTGAGGTGATCGAACATATTCATGGATTATTGAAAAACGAATTCGATTACGAATCAACGATCCAATGCCGGTGCGCCAACCAGGACGAATATCTTCCTGGCCAGCCGATAATGCATTGGATTAGAATTTCCGATAATGACCTAAACGACTATCTTGCGAACAATTTCGGGATCGATTGGACCTGGGGAGCACAAACAAAGCGTGTTCCAGAGCTATTCTATAGGTCGCCCAAAGCCGTCATAGGTGCGCTACTGTCCGGTTTGATGGACGGCGGCGGTTCGGTTCATAAAAGCCGCAACGTCGTAAATTATAGCACCATGTCCGAGGCCCTGGCCAACGATGTGCAGTCATTGATGCAACAGCTAGGCGTCCTTAGTCAGAGGTATATTCAGGATAAAACAGATAGCGTCGGGCTGGTCAGAGGAGATGCCCTTCAGAGAAATGGACCTTCAAGGGCGATTGAAGTAACAGGCCGTTCTGTAAAGACTTTATCTAAACATATTAATTTATATGATGAATGCAAAAAAGAAAGAATTGAGAGGATCGGGGGCTCCCAAATAAAAACCTCAGCGTTTGATGGGATTCCATATGCATCCGAGGCGGTGCTCAACAATTCATCCGAGCACCATCTGGGCGGAGGTTGGTTCGAGGATGATTACGGTAATCAATTCCGTTCTGGAACGTTCTACCCAAACGGAAACGAAATCCCTTTCAGTTCGCAATCAAAGGAAGACTCATTGGGCCGAACGCAAATAACGGATCGGGGTCCGAGATCAAAACTATGCATGATCGGGGCTGATCTGGCTCCAATCATTAACGAGGTCGTCAACAACAATATTTATTTCATGCAAGTTAAAAAGGTTCAGGGTGCGCCCCCCGCGCACACCTATGACCTGCAGGTGGCCGGCGCTCATGAGTTCGTGGCAAACGGCGTGATAGTTCACAATTGTTTAGGAAAATATCATCCTCATGGCGATACTGCCGTCTACGATTCCCTGGTGCGCCTCGCCCAGGATTTCTCCTTAAGGTACCCGTTGGTCGAAGGCCAGGGCAACTTCGGTTCCGTAGACGGGGACGAGGCAGCGGCGATGAGGTACACCGAATGCCGCCTGCATGCTCGGGCGGAGGACATGCTCGCCGACCTGGAAAAGGACACGGTGGACTGGGGGGACAACTTCGATGCCTCCCTGAAGGAGCCGCTCGTGCTTCCGTCCAAGCTGCCCAACCTTCTGATCAACGGCTCATCGGGGATAGCCGTGGGCATGGCCACCAACATGCCCCCCCACAACCTCCGGGAGGTGGCCGACGCCATCGTGCACCTCGTGGACAACCCCGAGGCCGAAGTCATGGACCTCATGCAGTTCATCAAGGGCCCCGACTTCCCGACCGGGGGCAGCATCCACGGCCTGAGCGGGATAGTGGAGGCCTACCAGACCGGCCGGGGCAAGCTAAAGGTCAGGGCGAGGGCCCACTTCGAGGATGCCGAGAACCGCAAACGGATCATCGTGGATGAGATCCCCTATCAGGTCAACAAGGCCCTGCTCATCGAAAGCATCGCGGAGCTCGTCAAGGAGAAGCGGATCGACGGCATCACCGACCTGAGGGACGAGTCGGACCGCGAGGGGATGCGCATCGTCATCGACCTGCGCAAGGACGTCATGGAGGAGATCGTCCTCAACCAACTTTACCAGCATACCCAGATGGAGGTGACCTTCGGGGTCATCAACCTGGCCTTGGTGAACAACCAGCCCCGGGTCCTGACCCTCAAGGAGGAGCTCCAAATATTCATCCAGCATCGGCACGAGGTCATCGTCCGGCGCACCAGGTACGACCTGGCCCAGGCAAGGAAGCGGGACCACATCCTGCAGGGCCTCGTGAAGGCGATCGGCGCCCTCGACGAGACGCTGCGCATCATCCGCTCCGCCAAGTCCCCCGAGGAGGCCAGGGCCGGGCTGATGGCCCGCTTCGACCTGGACGAGGAGCAGGCCAAGGCGATCCTGGACATGCGCCTGCAGAAGCTAACGGGGATGGAGCTCGAGGCCATCCAGCTCGAGTTCCAGGAGATAGAGAGGCTCATCCGAGACCTGGAGGACATACTGGCCAACGAGGCGCGCATCCTGGGCATAATCAAGGCCGAGGCCCTGGAGATGAGGGAGAAGTACGGGGACGAGCGGCGGACGGAGATCGTCGCCCAGGCCCTGGACATGGACATCGAGGACCTGATCCCCAACGAGGAGATGGTGCTCATGATCACCCAGGACGGGTACATAAAGCGCATGCCGCTGGACACGTACAAGCAGCAGCGGCGCGGTGGACTGGGGTTGATGGGCATGGAGACCAAAGAGGAGGACGTGGTGACGGACCTCTTCGTCAGCATGACCCATGACAGCGTGCTCTTCTTCACCAACCTGGGGAAGATGTACTCCCTGAAGGCGTGGCAGGTGCCTGTGGGCTCCCGGCAGTCCAAGGGGAAGCCTATAGTGAACCTCCTCCCCAAACTGGAGGAGGGGGAGAGGATAATGGCCACCCGGCCCATAACCAAGATGGCCGGCGAGCACTACCTGGTCTTCGCCACCCGCGCCGGCATCGTCAAGAAGACGCCGCTGGCCGCATACGCCAACGTCAGCTCCCGGGGCCTCATCGCCCTGGGCCTGGACGAGGGGGACAAGCTGGTGGACGTCAAGCTGACGGACGGAAGCAAGGAGATCATCCTGGCCACGAAGAAGGGCCTGGCCGTCAGGTTCGACGAGGCCCAGGTGCGGCCCATGGGCCGCCCCGCCCGCGGGGTCATCGGGATCAGGCCGGAGGAGGGGGACGAGGTGGTGAGCATGGCCATAGTGGACGGGGGCTCCGCCCTGCTGACGGTCACCGAGAACGGCTATGGCAAGATATCCATGGTCGGGAAGAGGGACGCCGAGGACGAGAGGGACACCTACCGCAAGACCAATCGCGGGGGGAAGGGCGTCATCACCATCCGCACGGAGGGCCGCAACGGGAACGTGGTGGCGGTCATGGAGGTGGAGCAGGACGACGAGCTCATCCTGGCCACCGCCAATGGCATGGTCCAGCGCATCCGGGTCGCGGACATCAGGGTGATGGGGCGGGCCACCCAGGGCGTGACCGTCATGGACCTCAGGGAGGGGGACAAGGTCATTGCCGTCGCCCGATTGGCGGGGCGCAAGGAGCGGCAGGCCGTGCAGGACGCCGAGGCGCACCCCGACGCCGGGCTCTCCCCGGGCCGGATGGAGGAAGGGGCGGACGATCCGGCGCCGGAGGAGGGGAAGGGCTGACAGGGGCGAACCTCTTTATCCTCAAAGCGAAATACCATCTACGGCCTGGACAGGCTCCGGATCCGGTCATCTGGGCGTCTCAGGCGCGGTGGTGAGGGCGGTTGTTGCGCGATTCGATCCCAGGGTTGGAAAGGGTGTTCCGGACCGACATTGAGGCTCCGAAGGTCATTCTGGTCACGGGCCCGCCCGGGTCCATGAAGACCTCCTTCTGCTACTCGGTCATCTCGAGCTATCTGGAGCGGTCCGGGGAGTTCGGGCTGTACATCACGCTGGAGGAGTCGGCGGAGAGCCATCTGCGCAACATGCGGAGCCTCAACATAGCGCTGAGCGAGAACATGGAGATCTCCGACTTCACCGACCTGAGGGAGCTGGACGAGGTGGTGGAGGTGGACTCCCCCACCGATTACATGGACTTCATAGTCCAGATGATCAGCTATCACAAGAAGAAGCATGGCGACCAGTTCACCGTCTTCGCGCTGGACTCGCTGGGGGCACTGTACTCCCTGATGGAGGACGTCAAGGGGGTCCGGAAGAAGATGTTCTACTTCTTCAAGACCCTGCGGGACTACAACCTCACGAGCTTCATCGTGATGGAGAGGGGGCCGAACACCCCCTCCGAGCTGTTGGGCGACGAGGGCTTCCTGGTCGACGGGATCATCGAACTGGGGCTCGACCGCACCCGCGGGAAGCTGGTGCGCTACATGCGTGTGGAGAAGATGAGGGCCTGCGAGCACAGCATGGAAAGGCACACCCTGGAGGTCGGGGAGAAGGGCCTCACTGTACTCGGGCCCACGCTGGCCTGACCTAGGAGGTGACGAGATGTCCGACGAGGAGATCCCTATCTGGCAAGTGATCGAGGAGTTCAAGGAGAAGATAAAGAGCCAGGAGGCCGACATCAAGCGGCGCCGGGAGGACCTGGAAAGATGGGAGGCCACATTGAGGGCGAAGGAGGACCATCTCGACCAGGTGCAGCAGGCTCAGGCGGCCAAGGAGTCGGAGCTCAAGGAGCGCGAGGCCAAGGTGGCCCCGCGCGAGGAGGCTGCAAGGCAAACGGAGATGGAGCTGGCCGCCCTCGGCGCCGAGCTCCGCACCCGCGAGGAGGAGATGCACCGCCTTCAAGTGGACCTCGAGAGGAGGGACCGGGACGTGCTGGAGCGGGAGGAGCAGGTCAGGGAATTGTTCCAGCAGGCCATGGAGCATGACGCCAAGCTGAGGGAGGTGACCAGGAAGGTGTCCGCCATGGAGGAGCGGATGCACGACGAGGTCGACCAGGTCGCGCAGGCCCTGGAGGCGGTGAACGCCCGCCGGGAGGAAATGCTGGCCAAGATCAAGGTCATGGAGGAGCAGGCCGACGCCCTGGCCAACGGGAAGCGGGTCACCATGGAGGAGCAGAAGCGCCTGGTGGACTGGGAGCGCTCCCTGGCCGAGAGGGAGGAGGCGCTGTCGGCAAGGGAGGCTGTGCTGATGAGAAGGGAGGGGGCGCCGCTCGCGCTCAACGAGCATTTCGAGGGCGGCGAGAGGGAGGAGAGGATAGCCCAGTCCCTCGTCGGCAAGGTGGAGGACGTCCCCGAGCCGATCGTTCCGGCAGTGGGGCCGGAGGCCCCCGAGGCAAAGGAGGGGTCCAAAGAGGCCGCCCAGGAAACGAAGGAGGCTCCCCCGGTGAGGGCGCCTACGGACGTTGCTTCCGCCCCGAAGGAGGAGGCCGCATCACCAAGGCCGAGGCCGAGGAAGGGGGCCGCTCCCGCTCCGGAGGAGGCCCCTGTGCCAAAGGGCGAACCAAGCACGGCCGCGCCCGAGCCGCAGGCGGAGGAGGCGCCTATAGCCGGGACGCCCGCCTCCCAGCCAATGCCTGACATCACCTGTCCCAGCTGCAGCACGATCAACGACGGCTCGGCGAAGAGGTGCTACGCCTGCGGCCAAAGGCTGGA
>JAJFUR010000025.1 GCA_021372335.1 Methanobacteriota archaeon | reverse complement strand
TCCATTACTCCAGGGTCACCAGGGCCGGGGGCGCGTTCGCCTACGACCTGGGGAAGGCCAAGGGCATCGCCGGGGCGGCCGACGGCCTTGTCCGGGGGAACGCCCTCGCCTCCTACGCCCACCTGCACTTCGGGACCGACCCCGCCTTGGCCGAGAGCCTCGTGGCGGCGTGCGCCCGGCACCCATAACCCCAATCGTTCCCCGCCCTAGGCCCTGCCCTGCCTGGCCACCGCGTCCATGGCGCTCCGGACCGCGTCCTGGTCCCCCAGGTAATAGCTGCGCAGCGGCCGCATCCCCTCGTCCAGCTCGTAGACGAGGGGCACGCCCGTGGGGATGTTCAGGGAGACGATCTCCTCGTCCGGGATGCCGTCCAGGTACTTCACGAGCGCCCGGAGGGAATTGCCGTGCGCGGAGATGATGGCCCTCCTCCCCCGCCGGAGCTCGGGGACGATGCTCCCCTCCCAATAGGGGACGAAGCGGGCGACGGTGTCCTTCAGGCACTCCGTCGCCGGCACCGCCTCCGGCGGCAGGTCCGCGTACCTGCGGTCATGACGGGGATGCCTAGGGTCGTCCGGGTCCAGGGCGGGCGGCCGCACGTCGTACGCCCGGCGCCAAAGCAGCACCTGCTCCTCCCCGTACCTCTTGGCCATCTCGGACTTGTTCAAGCCCTGCAGCGCGCCGTAGTGCTTCTCGTTGAGCCGCCAGGACTTGTGCACGGGGAGCCAGCACTGGTCCATGTCCTCCAGCACTATGTCCAGGGTCTTGATCGCCCGCTTCAGCACGGAGGTGAAGGCCACGTCGAACTCGAAGCCGCCCTCCTTGAGGAGCCGGGCGGCCTCGTGGGCCTCCTCCACGCCCCTCTCCGAGAGGCCGACGTCGGTCCAGCCGGTGAACCTGTTCTCCTTGTTCCAGACGCTCTCCCCGTGCCTCAAAAGTACGACCTTGATCATTGTCCTCCCATCCAGATGACAGGGGGAGGTCAAAACTGTTTCTACGGGCCAGCGCGCTTCACATGCCCACCCGCGGGTACACCCTCCCGGCGATGAGGATGAGGGCGACGGCGATGGCCGCGAGCAGCCCTAGGTCCAGGAGGAGGCCGAACTCGCTTACGCCCCCGACGATCATGGACCCCCGCAGCGCGTCCACCACGTAGGTCAATGGGTTCGCGTACGAGATCACCTGCAGCCAGCGGGGCATCATCGCGATGGGGTAGATGGCGTTGCTCGCGAAGAACAGGGGCATGGTCACCATCTGCCCTATGCCCATGAACCGCTCCCTCGTCTTCACCAGGCACGCGATGATGAGCGAAAGGGTGGCGAAGATGGCCGCCCCCAGGAGGACGACCAGGACGACGGTCAGCAGCTCCAGGGGGGCGAGCACGACATCCACCCCCAGGGCCATGGCCAGGATGAGGACGATGACGGCCTGGGTGAAGGAGCGCAACCCGGCCGCGAGCGCCTTCCCGGTCACCAGGGCGGTGCGGGGCGTCGGGGACACCAGGAACTTCTGGACTATCCCGAGGTCCCGCTCCCAGACGATCGAGATGCCGTAGAAGATGGAGATGAAGAGGACGCTCTGCGCCAGGATCCCCGGGGTCAGGAAGTCCAGGTAGGGCATGTCCCCGGTGGGGATGGCCTTCACCTGCGCCAGCACCTGGCCGAAGACGACGAGCCAGAGCACCGGCTGCACCGCCCGGGTGAACAGGTCCCAGGGGTCGTGCCGCAGCTTGCGGGCCTCCAGCTCGGTGATGGCCAAGGCTTTCCTGAGGAAGGAGCGGAGCGCGGCGGCCAGCGGCACCTACCCCAGCCTCCTGGCGGTGCGGCGGTCCCGCTGGATGTCCCGCACGTTGCCGCTCGTCTCCAGGGCGTTCCCCGTCAGGCTGATGAACGCCTCGTCCAGCGTGCTCATTCCCGTCATATCCTTCAGCTCCTCCGGGCTTCCCAGGGCGATGAGGCGTCCATGGTGCATGATGCCGATGCGGTCGCACAGCGCGTCCGCCGCGTCCATGAAGTGCGTGGTGAGGAAGAGCGTGGTCCCGAATGTCTCGCGCAGCCCCTGCACCATGTCCCACACCGCCCTTCGGGCGACCGGGTCCAGTCCTATCGTGGGCTCGTCCAAGAAAAGGACCTTGGGGCGGTGCAGGGAGGACTGCGCGATCTCCAGCCTTCTCACCATCCCCCCCGAGTACGTGCGGACGAGCCGGTCGCCGAACTCGCTCAGCCCCATGCGCTCCAATGCCTTCCTCGCCCTCTCCTCCAGCTCGGCCCTGGGCACGTCATGCAGCTTGCCGAAGATGAGGAGGTTCTCGTACCCGGTGATGCTCGCTTCCGCGGAGAGGAGCTGGGGCACATACCCTATCTCCCTCCGGACGGCCGCCGGCTCCCGCACGACGTCGTGCCCGGCCACGAAGGCCCTTCCGGCCGAGGGCGGGAGCAGGGTGCAGAGCATCTTGAGCGTGGTCGTCTTCCCCGCGCCGTTCGGGCCCAGGAGCCCGAAGACCTCCCCATCGGCGACCTCGAGGTCCAGGGAGTCCACGGCGGTGAGGTCACCGAAGCGGTGGGTCAGGCGCTCCGTCCTGACCATCATCGTCCTGTCGTTCATGATGTACCTTGGCCGCAGCCGATGGACCGCATCGCGGAGCGCATTATTTACGGGTTTGCCGATGGGAAAGAGGGCGGCGCGGGCTCGAGGGAGGTCCCCTTATCCCCATATGGAGCCCCGTCCCATGTCCTTGACGGGCGGTCGGGCCCTAAGCCTCCTCAGGTAGGGCCGCCGATAGCAGGGCAGGAAGCATTATATGCCGATGAAAAAAATAGTAACGCGTCCCCCGTGGGCAGGGGACGTTCATAAAGGTTGATCGATATGGTTCGCAAGGGGATAGTTGGGATCGTCGTTCTATTGCTGGCGTTGGGCCTGGTGCCGATGGCGCCATCGGCCCAGGCCGCCCCTCAGGACTGGGTTCTGGAGGGGCAGATTACAGGGGAGCGGTCGGCGTTCGTCAGCGCCGAGCTGCCGGACGGCCGGATCTTCGTGGCCCTGGGGTACAACGTCACGGGAGAGGTATTTCGCAATGACACCTGGCTGCTAGACCCCGCCGATATGACATGGGAGCGCCTCGCCGATTCGCCGGTGGGCACCGAGGGAAGCGCAGGGGCCTATGCGGACGGGAAGGTGTATGTGTTCGGCGGGTTGCTTTCCAACTCTAGCTACATCACGACCGTGCTGATCTATGACCTGGCCTCGGACGAATGGAGCACCGGCCCGGCATTGCCAGATACGGGGATGTTCATGAGGGCGGCGACCATCGACGGCACGTGCATCCTGATAGCGGGCGGCTGGCACCACGGGTTCGAGAAATGCTATGCTTTCGATACAAGGACAGGGGCGTTCGAGGCCGCGCCGGACATGCCAGAGGGGCGCGCCGCCGGGGCCATGGTCGCCTACGGGGACTCCGTCTATTACTTCGGCGGGTGGGACTCCTCCTATGCCATCCAGAGGAGCGTGTTCGGATACACCTTGATCGGTGACTATTGGTGGTCGGGCACCCCCCTCCCCGAGGCCCGGGCGAGCATGGCCGGAGTGGCCGGGAGCGATGGCGTCGTCTACCTGATCGGCGGTGCAAATGAGATCTCCTGGTATGGCGCCACTGTCGCCGAGGGCTTTGGATACGACCTGTCCTCCGGGAAGGCCATCACCGTCCCGGCCGTGGCGGAGCCCGCGAGGTACGGGGCGGCGTTCGAGACGGCCGACGGCAGGATAGTGTTCTTCGGAGGGCACAACGGGACCGTGGGAAGCACGGACATCTGGTCGCTCAAGGTCTGGGACATCGAGGCGATCCTGAGCTCAGGGACGGTCGCCCAGGGGGGCAGCGTCCAGCTCAGCCTCTCCCTCACGACCTATTTCGCGCCTGAGGAGGGCTGGTACGGAACGGCGTACCTGATGGCCGGGGACATCACGTACGCCCTTTACGACATCAGCGCCTTGGGCGTGAAGGGGATCCTCGAGCTTCCGATCTCGGAGGGGATGCCCGCGCAGGACTACCTGCTGGTGCTCGACGTGGGGGCGGACTGGGAT
>JAJFUR010000024.1 GCA_021372335.1 Methanobacteriota archaeon | reverse complement strand
GTGAACACCCTTGCCAGGTTCCTGCTTGTGCCGAGCTCGATGAGATTGACGCCGTCGTACTTGGTGGCCAGCTCGGTCATCTCGACCTGGTACTGGGTCTCGCCGAGGAAACGGCCGATCTCGTTCAGGTCCATGAGGACGAGCTTGGGATAGTTGTCTTTCGAGATGAGCAGGCTCTTCTTAGCCTTGACCCTTGCGGTCACGTAGCTATAATTGCCCTTGCTACCCCATGACAGCATCCTTTCACCCGAACAGTATGTTCGAGACGTTCTTCAGCTCCTTGTCCCAAACACCTTCCAGAACGACCCGGAACCGGTAGTCCAACCGCACCTTGCCTGAGGCGTCCTCCAGGATCAGCCCTGGCTCCATGTCGGTCTCCTCCACCTTCCCAAGGCCAGCCACGCCGCTGATCAGCCTGGCGTCACCCCGGGGGCAGTAGACCTTGGGAGACTTTATGACGGTCTTGCCGTTCTCCAGGATCTTGCGGTACATCCGGCCCCGGTTGCCCTCGTCCATGCTGAGCAGGGAATCCAGGGCAACCTGGAACGATCTGTCCATGACGTCCTTCTTGGCGTTCAGGACGATCCTCTTCGCTTCGAGCTCGGCACTGGATATCTCCTGCTGTCGGAGGCGTTTCAGGGCGGCCTCCAGCTCCTTCTGCTGGGCCAGCCTCTTCGCGGCGATCTTGTCGTCGGCCTGCTTGAGGATGGCGGCCCGCTCCTTCTCCGCCTCCTGTTGAAGCGCCTCCGCCTTCTGTTTGGCGCTTTCCATCACGCTTTCGATCACTTCGTCCAATGCCATGCGTCGGCCTCTTGTCCTTTGTATCGTATGTCGAGATCGGCGCCGCTCACATGTTGAGCCAGAGGAGGATCGCGACGACCATGCCGAAGATGACGATTGTTTCCGGGATGACGGTCAGGATAAGGCCCTTTCCGAAGAGCTTCTCGTTCTCCGCCATGGCGCCTATGGCGGCGGAGCCGATCTCCTTCTCCGCCCAGGCGGAGGCCATGCCCGTAATTCCGACTGCGATACCAGCGCTTAGCGCGATCAAACCTGCGTCTGCCATTTTACTCACTCACTCCATTCTTCTCTATCGTATACTTCCGAATCACTTTCAAGGGTTTGAAGTCAACACCGCCGCCCTCGTAGAACTTCATGAAGAACTCCACGTAGTGCAACCTGAGGCTGTGCAGCCCGGCCGATATTATCGCGAGGATGAATATGGTCAGGTGCCCCACCAGGAATATTGCCAGTACGGCGATGAGAATGATCGTGTCCCCGCTGTTCGAGCCCGGGACCAGAAAGTCGTGCCCCCAGAGGACCTCGAACGCGATGGTGTTGAAGGCCAGGGCCAGGCCGGCCTTGGACATGCCTATTGCGGCCAGACGGGTGTATGATATGACGTTCCCCATGAGCCCGGGGAGGTCGAGGATGGCCGCGGCCCCCTCCCCCTTGTAGGCTAGGAGGATGCCCACCACGATGAGGGGGGCGGCGATCAGGATGCGCAGGTCGGTTAGCTCCACCGTCTTGCCCAGGATCATGGCGTCGACGACGATGAGCAGCAGGAGCGCGCCGCCGATCACTATCAGGAGCCAGCTGAACCTCTCGAGGATGGCGTGCTTGAGGCCGAACCGGATGGCCTTGTTGTAGACCCCGATGACGTACCCGATGAAGACGTGGATCAGGCCGATCCATATGGTCATGTACAGGATGGGCTTGACATTGTGCAGCTTGCTGTAGATGCCCAGGGGGATCTCGAACCCGCCGATGGCTATCTCATGAGGGAGCTGCACCCCCAATAGGGAGGACCAGCTCATGTCGTGGGGCTGCTCGGCGAAGTGGATGCCGTACATCTCACCGAAAAGGAACACGCCGAAGATGGTGGCCCATATGCCCCCGTAGAACAGCAGGGTGGAGATGGTCCGCCACTCGTCGGAGCGGCAGTTCCTGAGCCCAAGCCAGCCTAGGATCATGAACGGGATGCCGTACCCTATGTCCCCGACCATCAGCCCGAAGAAGATGGGGATGGTGATCATCATGGTCACGGTGGGGTCGATCTCGTTGTACTTAGGGGTCGACAGCATCCTTTCCATGTACTCGAACTGCTTGACGATGCGCCCGTTCTCGGTCTTGGTGGGCGCCTCCTCCGCGAGGGATTTAGGATTTTCCTCGCCCTCGTGGGACGCGTGGGCCTCCTTCCTGGGGGCTGTCGCGAGGGCCTCCAAGTGCACCTTGCCGCCCAGCCCCTCGGCGATGGCCTTCTCCACCTTGGGCACGTCCGATGTGGGAACCCAGGCGTCCATTGCGAAGGCGTACTCCGTGGTCCCGACGCGCAGGGGCGTCTCGGCCTTCTCGACCACGATGCTGAGGTGCTCGTCGGCTGCCTTGACGAAGGCGGCGTGCCTTTCCCTCAGCTCCTCGAGCTTCCTGACGGCCTCCTCCAAGCTCGCCCTCAGGGCCGTAAGCTCCTCGTCGGCCCTCGCCACCAATTGCTGGGGGGAGCCGCTCTTGGCAGGCGCGGGCACCTCGGTGAAGCCGAATTGCGCTAAGGCCCTCTGGGCCTCGTCGGCCTGGGCCTTGGCCACGAAGACCGCGACGAAATCACCGCTGTCCGAGAGGAATACCTCGCTCTGGGGCGCGGCAGCCCTCACAGCTACGCTGGGGTCCCCCCGGACCTTGCCGGTGAGGACCCTCAAGGATTCGTACCCGCTGTACATCTCCATGTCCAGGGGGATACCGAGGAAGCCCTTCAGGACGGCCCTCTCGGCCTCCAGCTCGTTGATCCGGCCAGCAAGCTTGTTCCTGGACTCGGTCACGCTGGTGATCTCCACCTCCAGCTCCGCGATGGTGGCGGCAAGGTCCTTCTCTATCTGGGCCACGTCCATCCGTCCCCGGACCTCGGCCGCGTCGACGCCCATGTCCTTCTCCAGGGACCTGAGCTTGAGAAGCCTTTGGGAGGCCTCGGAGGATTCGGGAAGGGGGGCCCCGAGCGAGAACCCCTCCTCCTCCGCGCTGAAGTCTATGAGATGCGCCGCCTCCAACCGGTAAAGGAGCTCTATGGTGTCCTTCAATGCCCCTCTGGACCCTACGATGAGGACCCTAGTCATTTGGATTGGCAGCAACATTTAAAGTCCTCTCGAAGCTTTGCAATAGATGGGTGATGACCTTGGGGACGTTGGCCTCAGCCCTCTTCCTGATGGCCTCGGCCTCCTCCCTTCCCTTGTTCAGGAGGGCCTGCCTCTCGGAGGCGATGCTCGCACGCTCCTTTGCGAGCCTGCCCTCGTATTCGGCCTTGAGCGCCTCGTCGGCTTCTTTCATGCGGGTGGCGGCCTCTTTCCTGGCAGCGGCTATGGTCGCCCTCTGCCTTTCCTCCGCGTCCTTGACGATCTGCTGCGCCTTGGCCTCGGCGTCCTTGATTTGAAGAAGAATCTCAGATCTGTTCACAGGCGTCTCCCCGAAAGGTACGTCTGGGAATTTAATTAAAGTATATAAACCATTTGTTTATTGGGACATCTGAGGCTGAAAATTCAGACCCCTGCGACGGCTCTGTTTGATTCCTTAAGGGAATCCAATTTCAATGTTCAGATAAAGGACATAAATAAGTAATATAGGAATTAGGCGGGTGCATTGATGATATATTATTATATATTAATAATAAAATATAAAATAATGGTATTATAATGGTCTGTCGTACCGCCTGACCTTGATCCCCGCCTCGTCCAGTATCTGCTTGGAGAGCTCGTCCACGTATGCGTTGAGATAGACGATCTCCTTGATGCCGGCGTTGAGCAGGATCTTGGCGCACAGCACGCACGGGAAGTTGGTGGTATATACCGTCCCCTCCTTAATGCTGACCCCGAAGTAGGCGCCCTGGATGACCGCGTTCTGTTCCGCGTGCACCCCCCGGCACAGCTCGTGCCTCGTGCCGGACTCGATGTTGTTCTCCTTGCGGACGCAGCCCACCTCCTCGCAGTGCCGGAGGCCGCGTGGGGCACCGTTGTAGCCAGTGGTCAGGACCCTCTTCTCCTTCACGATCACGGCCCCGACCTGGCGGCGCAGGCAGGTGGAGCGTGTCGCCACCAGTACGGCCATGCGCATGAAGTAGGTGTCGTTGTCCGGCCGTTCGCTCATTGTATCCGCATGCGGCCGCGCGTTCTTAATCCCTTCTTCGGCACAATTATTTAGAGGAAAGTGGGTAACCAACGCGTTGTCCGAGCTTTCTGGAAAGATCAAGGGCGTGATCGTGCGGTACAAGGTCCTGGTAGGAGGCCTGCTGACCGTGGCCATCCTGCTCCTGGCGATGCTGGTGTACGCGGGCATGTGGCCCCCGGTCTACGTGGTCGAGTCGGCGAGCATGCAGCACAGCGACACTGAGAGCGCCCTCGGGACCATCGACACCGGGGACCTCGTCCTCGTCCGTTCGTCCGATGACGTCAGCGTCAGGACCTACGTGGACTGCTTTCTGGAGGGGGACCGAAGCTTCGGGGACTTCGGGGACGTCATCATCTACGAGCGCTACGGAAGGGAGGAGTACACGCCCGTCATTCACCGGGCGATGCTTCGTCTTGAGTTCAACGAGTCCTCGGGCAGCTTCGACCTCCCCTCGCTGGCCAGGCTTCCGAGCGCCAAGTGGGGGAACGGGGGACTGGAGGAGGGGCGGTGGTGGAATCTCACCGGGTCTGTGGAGATATACGACGTCGGCTACAGGTCCGCCCTGCTGCACGTGGACCTCTCCTCCCTTCTCAAGTATGCCCACGACGGCCTCATCACCATGGGCGACCATAATGTGGTGCGCTCCGATGGACAATGGCTCGGGGTCTATGACCAGTCCGCGGCGACCATCTGCCTCGAGCCCGTGATGGACGGGTGGGTCATCGGGGTGGCGAAGGCCGAGATCCCGTGGATCGGTCTGATAAACCTCTGGGTGAACGGCAACATGCCCGCCAACACCCCCGAGAACAGCAAGGCCGGGCTGGTGGCCGTCATCGTCCTGGTGATCGCTGTGCCGCTGGCGTTGGACCTCACCGGCATGTTCCTGGAGCGGCGCGGGATCGACCCGTGGGCGTGGCTCAGGGGACGGCTGCGCCGGAAGTGATCATATCAGGGTCATTTGGTTTTTCTGCTTGAAGTGCTTGAGGCCGGCGAATGTGTCGTCCTCCTCCAGCACCTTCTTCGTATCCGCCAGGGGAACCCCGAGGTCTATTTCCTTGGTCCGCCCCCCGCGTCCAAAGGAGCGCACCCGGGCGTGGATGATCCCCATCATGTCCAGCTCGGAGAGGAGGTCGGTGATCCTCCTCTGAGTCAACGGCCCCATGCCCAGGACCCGGGAGATCTCCTTGTATGTCTCGTAGACGTCGCCGGTGGTCAGTCTGCCAGCCCCCCTCTCCACGTTCATCACGATGCACATTAGGACCATCTTGGACTGCGTCGGCAGCGTTCGGATGGCCTCGCTCACGGTGTCCAGCTCCATCTTGTTCTTGGCCTTCAGGACATGCAGCTCCGCCACCCGCTCGGCGTTGTCCCGTTCGGCTATCTCGCCGGCGATGCGCAGCAGGTCGAGGGCGCGGCGGGCGTCCCCATGCTCCTGGGCGGCGAGCGCGGCGCAGAGCGGGATCACGGCCTCCTCCAGCACCCCGTCGTCGAAGGCGAGGGCCGCCCGCTGCCGCAGGATGTCCTTCAGCTGGTCGGCGTTGTACGGGGGGAACACCATCTTCTCGCCCTCCATGCGGCTGCGCACGCGGGGGTCGAGCATCTCGGTGAAGAGGAGGTCGTTGGAGATGCCGATGATGGACACCCGGGCGTTCTTGAGGTCGTCGTTTATCTTCGAGAGATGATAGAGGACGTCGTCCCCGCTCTTGTACACCAGCTTGTCGATCTCGTCCAGCGCGATGACGATCACCTGGTTCTGCTCGTCGAGCTTGTCCCGGAGCATGGTGTAGACCTGCATGATGCTCAGGCCGGTGAACGGGATGCGCTGATCGAAGTCCTTCACGAACTGGTTCCCGATGTTCTGCAACACCCCGTACGGGGTGTCCACCACCTCGCAGTTCATGTAGATGAAGGTGACCGGCTCCGCCTCCCCACCGGCCTTCTTGATCTCGTTCCCGATGAACTTCACGCAGGCGGTCTTGCCCGTGCCGGTCTTCCCGAATATCAGGATGTTGCTGGGGCGCTCTCCCCTCAGGGCGGTGACGAGGATGGAGGCAAGGGAGTCTATCTCCTCCTGGCGGTGCGGCAGCACGTCCGGGATGTAGGAGGGGCGCAGGATCTCCCGGTTGTTCTTCTTGAAGATCTGCTTGCGTTCCAGGTGCTGAGTGAATATGTTCGATTCCATGATGCCCCTCTTGCGGGATAAGGGCCTTACAGAAGTAAGGGAAAGGACATTGCGCTTCTATTTACTAGAACCTTACTTTTATCGGGGAACGGGAAAGTAGTGGGCCGGCCTTCCGCTTTTCCAGCTAACGCCCCCACCCCTTCGTTTCCATTGGAGCGCCGGCGCGGGCCGCCACCAAATAAGGTAATAGGGACGGAGGGGATTGAGGTCTGAGGATGGTCGTTCGTGCGAACGGGAGCGCTTATAAGCCTGGGCCGCGCCACGGCCGAGATGGAGGAACTCTGCCGGTCGGCAGACATCGAACTCCTGTACGAGGTCGTGCAGAGGCGCCCCCTCCCGGACCGGGCGTACTTCATCGGCAGGGGACGGTACGGGGCGCTCAAGGAGGTCCTCAGGGAACGCCCAGTGGACGTGCTGGTGATCAACGGGGACCTGAGGCCGTCCCAGCACTTCAACCTGGAGAGCGGGCTGAATGTGGAGTGCCTGGACCGGATCGCGGTGGTCCTGGACATCTTCACGAGCAGGGCGGAGGGGCGGGAGGCGAAGCTGCAGGTGGAGCTCGCCCGACTGCGCTATCAGGTCCCTCTGATGCGGGAGTGGGTGCACAGCGCAAAGGCGGGGGAGCATCCCGGGTTCCTCGGGGGCGGGGAGTATGCGGTGGACGTCTATTACAACCTCATAAGAAGGAGGATCGCTCGGATAGAGGCGGGGTTACAAGAGCTCGCCAGGGATGGGGACATGCGACGGGGGGTGCGTCGCTACAAGGGCTTCCAGGCCGTCTGTTTGGCTGGATACACGAATGCTGGCAAGTCCTCGCTGATGGAACGGATGACCGGCGAGGAAGTGCTGATCGCCGACAGGATGTTCTCCACGTTGGACACCACCACCAGACGGATGGGCCCCTCCAAGGTCCTCCTCACCGATACCATCGGTTTTTTCAGGGACCTTCCTCCCTTCCTGGTGGAATCGTTCCGGAACACCCTGCAGGATGTGTTCACCGCCGACCTTGTGGTGCTGGTCGTGGACTCGTCGGAGCCGATCCCGATCATAAAGGACAAGGTGATGGCCGTCCGGGATGTGCTTGGACGGGGGTTGATGGCAGGGGAGCTGATTGTGGCTTTGAACAAGATCGATCAGGGACGGGACAACCTGGCTGAGGCCATGATGGTGGTGCGAGATGCATTGGAGCCGATGTGCACCCTCGGCGTTTCAGCGCTCACTGGTGAAGGGATCGATGCTTTGATCGCCATCATCGATTCCTATTTCCGACCGCCGATAACGGTCAATGTGGCAATGCGGAACGACGCGGGGGCGGCCTCGGAGGTTTCTTGGCTCTATGATTCGTTCTTCGTGGAATCGGTGGAATACGGTGATGATGTCAAGGTGGCCTTCAGATGTGCTTCCGATGAGGTGGACCGGGTCACGGAAAGGCTGCGCTCCCTGCCTGGAACGAAATGGGTTTCCACTGCAACGGATGCTGTTGATGATAACTAACTAATCGATTTTTATATAAAATATATAATAAAGTTAAAGGTCGCCCGGACCGTTCCGATCAATAAACCCTTCATCAATCAAGCAACATTCCTTAAAAATCGTCTCCAGTGGAAGGAAAGGGGTCCCCCCCTTATTTCAGCCCCATCTCCCGCCTCTTCTCCAAAAGCAAGGCATCGTACTTGGACGGAAGCCTCCATACCGTGTACTCGAGCTCATCGAGCGAGCGCACGAAGACCGCCTTGCTCTTCTCCTGAAACAAGAGTTTGAACTTGCGCATCCTTTGCAGAATGGAGACCATCCATACGATCCCCACGATCAAGAGCAGCACGCCGACGGCCCCGCTGTAAAAACCCCACCCACCAAGGTCCAGGTAAAGGTGGAGAACGTCCAAGATACCAACGATCAAAAGCACGGCGCCGAGCACGATCAACGATACGGCGATCTCCAGGCCCCATTCCACAGTAAGAGGCTTAGACATAGAAAGGGGAATTAAAGACCCGACTATTCAACGTTTCACCCATCGGCGAACCCTGGAAATGAAAGCTTCTTCTATCCCCAACCCTCTCGCCGGGGCAGCATGTTCGTCGCCCTCGATGACACCGATTCCCTCGAATCGATGTGCACCACGTACCTGGCCACCGAGCTGATCAAAGCCCTCGGGGTCTACGACCTCATCGGCCTTCCCCGCCTGGTGAGGTTGAACCCGGCTGTGCCCTGGAAGACCCGAGGGAACGGAGCCCTCTGCCTCCGGCTGGGGATCGGGCGAGGCGAGCCCACCATGGTAGGGGAACTGGACGACATGCCAGTGTATAGCTATGGACGCACGGCCGAGGAGGCGGACCCCGAGTTCGTGCTCACCGTGGCGGAGGATGTGATCAGCCGCCTCGCCCGCACCGAGGAAGGGGCCAGCCCCGGACTGGTGATCAGCGCAGAGAAACCGGCGCAGCGTTTCTACTGGCAGGCCGTCCGGGGGATAGTGGAGAAGACGGACGTCCTGCAAGAACTGCAGCGCCTTGGCGCCGATCTCGTCGGATGGGAAGGGGGAAGAGGGCTGATCGGGGCGACGGCGGCCATGGCGTGGCGGCCCCGGGACCGGACCTACGAGATAATAACGTACCGAGCGCGCGAACGATGGGGGACGCCCCGGGAGATCGACCCCCTCTCGGTCAGGGCAATGGACCTCGAGCGGCCGAGCACGTTCAACAGCTTCGACCACGGCACCGGGAGGATGGCCATAGCCCCGCACACCCCCTGCCCGGTGCTATTCGGGGTGCGGGGGGACGATCCCCGGGAACTCATGGCCGCCGCGTTCAGCATCCGGTCCGAGCCGCCCGCGCGATGGCTCATGTTCCTGAGCAACCAGGGGACGGACGACCACCTCATCAAAGGTGCGCCGGGCTCTCCCGACCGTTCCTACGTTTTTCTGGGGACGGTCGCCACCGTCCCCCGCACCATTGCCGGCGGCCATGTGCTGTTCCAGGTGACGACATCCCACGGACCGCTCGAATGCGCGGCCTACGAGCCGACCAAAGGGTTCCGGGACGTGGTCAGGGGCCTCCGCCCCGGGGACCGTCTCCGGCTCTTCGGGGAGCTTAGGGCGGAGCCGCGGACGCTGAACCTGGAGAAGCTCCAGGTGATCGCCACGGCCCCGGAGCGAAGGAAGGTGGCCAACCCGCGCTGCCCCGTGTGCGGAGGGGCTACCAAATCCATGGGCGCGGCGGGGGGCCATCGCTGCAAGCGGTGTGGGGCGAGGACGAGCGATCCCCCGGTCACCGCAGAGGTGCCCAGGACCGTCGCCCCTGGATGGTACGAGCCGCCCGTGTGCGCCCGGCGCCACCTCAGCAAGCCGCTGAAGCGCATGGGGCTGTAACGACATCAGCCGTAGGCCGATATCGACACTGATTTATACCCCCTCGCCGTTTGACTCTCGAGCCAGACAAGCCAGCTGGCGGGGTGAGGACCATGGAGGACGTAGTGATCATAGGCACGGCCAGGACCGCCATAGGCAAGTTCAACGGAAGCCTCAGGGACGTTCCAGCGCCCGTACTGGGAAGCGTCGCCATCAGGGCGGCCGTGGAGCGCTCCGGCCTGATGCCATCGGACATAGAGGAATGCCTCATGGGCAACGTGCTCTCCGCCTCGCTGGGGCAGAACCCGGCGAGGCAGGCAGCGATCGGCGCGGGGCTGCCCGTCGAGATCGGCTCCACCACGATCAACAAGGTATGCGGCTCGGGGATGAAGGCGGTGATGCTCGCGGCCAATGCCATCAAGGCCGGGGAGTACCAGGTCATCGTCGCCGGGGGGATGGAGAACATGAACGCGGCGCCCTACCTGCTCCCGCAGGCCCGCTTCGGCTACCGGCTCGGGGACGGCAAGGCCATCGACCACATGGTGCGCGACGGGCTCTGGGATGCGTTCACGGATGTGCACATGGGCATGACGGCGGAGACGGTGGCCGAACGCTTCCACGTCACCCGCGAACAGGCCGACTTGCTGGCGTATGAATCCCACGTCAAAGCGCACCGGGCGCAGAGCGAGGGGCGCTTCGACAGGGAGATCGCCCCGGTGATGGTGAAGGGGAAGAAGGGCGAGACGGTCTTCGACAAGGACGAGGGCATCCGCCCGGACACCACCCCCGAGGTGTTGGCCAAACTGTCCCCGGCCTTCAAGAAGGACGGCATCGTCACCGCCGGCAACGCCTCCCAGCTCAGCGACGGGGCGGCCGCCCTCGTGGTCTGCTCGCGCAGGTACGCCGAGGCCAAGGGGATAGGGCCGATGGCGGAGATAGTCGGATACGCGACGGGCGGCACCCGCCCGGAATGGATCATGGAGGCGCCCATCCCCACGACCCGCAGGCTCCTCGACAGGCTGGGGATGGACATCGGAGACATCGACCTCTTCGAGCACAACGAGGCCTTCGCCACCGCCTCCGTGGCCGTGCGCTCCGAGCTGGGGGTCCCCGAGGACCGCTTCAATGTCAACGGCGGGGCGGTGGCCCTCGGCCACCCGATCGGCTGCTCCGGCGCCAGGGTGCTCACCTCCCTGGTCTACGCCCTGAAGGACCGGGGCAAGCGCACCGGCCTGGCCACCCTGTGCCTCGGCGGAGGGAACGCCGTCTCGATGGTGGTCCGCGCCTAGGCCGCCTCCAAATAAATCTTATATGGGCAATCGCAATCATTATCGATTTCAATGCCCAGCCTGGAACAGCTACTGGCCCAAGTCGGGTCCCACCGGGAGGAGATGGTCGAGGCCCTCAGCGAACTCATACGGATCCCTGCGATCGGCCCGGAGAGCGGGGGGAGCGGGGAGCTGGAGAGGTCCCGCTATCTAAGGGACATCCTGGACCATTCCAAGTTCGACGACGTGGAGATGTACGACGCCCTCGATGAGAGGGTCCGGCTGAGGCTGAGGCCCAACATCATCGCCCGGAGGAGAGGGAAGGCGGACCAGACGGTCTGGATAGTGGCGCACATGGACACCGTTCCCCCAGGGGACCTGAGCGCCTGGAGCACGCCGCCCTTCTCGCCCCGATTGGTCGACGGCAAGCTCTACGGGCTGGGGGCGGAGGACAACGGGCAGGCCATCATCTCCGGCCTCTTCGCCGCCGAGACCCTGATGAGCACGGGTGTGGAATTGGAGAGGGGGCTGGGCATCGCCCTCGTTGCGGACGAGGAGGCGGGGAACGAGAAGGGCATCCGGTTCCTCCTGCAGGAGGGCGTCTTCAAGCCGGGGGACATCATCTTCGTCCCGGACCACGGGACCCCGCGGGGGGACGAGGTGGAGATAGCGGAGAAGCACATCCTCTGGCTCAAGTTCACCGTGACCGGGAGGCAGGTGCACGCCTCCCGCCCGGACCTGGGCATCAACGCCATGCGGGTCGGCTCCGAACTCATCGTCTTCCTGCAGGAGTTCCTGCAGCGGAAGTACGGGGAGCGGGACCCGCTGTTCACCCCTGACCGGTCGACGTTCGAGCCGACCAAGCGGCTGCAGACGGTGGGGAACGTCAACACGATCCCCGGGGAGGACGTGTTCTACTTTGACTGCAGGGTCCTGCCCCGCTACGATCTGGACGCGGTCCAAAGCGACATCACCGCCATCACCGACATCTTCGAGCAGAAGACCGGCGCCAGGATAAGGGTGGAGCCGGTGCAGCTGACGAGGAGCGGCCGCCCCTCGGACCCGGAGGGGGAGGGGATGAGGGCGCTGAGGTGGGCGGTGCAGCGCGTGCTCGGGGTGGAGCCCAGGCCGGTGGGCATCGGAGGCGGGACGTGCGCCAACTTCTTCCGCCTCGCGGGCATGGACGCCTACGTCTGGCAGACGATAGAGGAGCTGGCGCACCAGCCGAACGAGTACTGCGTCATCGACAACCTGGTGAACGACGCCAAGGTGTACGCCACGGTGCTGGCGGCGCTCTGCTGCGGCAGCCAGTTCAAGGCCTGAGGCTCATTCGCGCCCATTGCCGAACAGCCGGTCCACCATCCACTGACTGTCGAACCTTATCAGGTCCTCGTACCCCTGCCCGGTGGACAGGAAGGCTATCGGCTTCTTGATGGAGTGCGCGATGGAGAGCGCCGCCCCGCCCTTGGCGTCGGCGTCGATCTTCGTCAGGATGACCGCGTCGATACCGATCTCCCGCTCGAACGCCCTCGCCTGCTCGATCGCGTCGTTGCCGGCCAGGGAATCCCCCACGAAGACCGTGAGATGCGGTCTCACCACGCGCTTGATCTTCTTCATCTCGTCCATCAGGTTGGCGTTGGTCTGCATGCGCCCCGCGGTGTCCACGAGCACCACGTCCCTCTTCCGGGCCTTGGCGTGCTCCACCGCATCGTACGCCACGGCCGCCGGGTCCCCGCCCGCCTGGTGCCGCACGACCTTGGCGCCGAGCCGTTCGCCGTGTACCGCAAGCTGTTCGATTGCCCCCGCCCTGAACGTGTCGGACGCGGAGAGCACGACGCTCAGCCCCTGCCCCTGTAGCCGATGGGCGATCTTAGCTATGACCGTCGTCTTGCCCGTCCCGTTGATCCCCAGGAACATGATGACGACCGGCCGCTCATGCGTGGCGACGAAGGCGTCGAAATCGAACTCGCTGCCCTTCAGCACGGCGCGCACGGCGTTCTTGAGGGCGAGCTCGATCGCGTCCTCCACCTTGTAGGAGCGATCGACCCGCTTTCCCAGGAGGTCCGCCCGGACGGACGCCTTGATCTCCTCCACGATGGGCAGGGCGACGTCCGCCTCCAACAGAACGAGCTCCAGCTCCCAGAGGAGCTCGTCCAGGTCCCGCTCCGAGATCCGCTTCCCGGAATCGCCGACGACCTCCTCCACCTTGGCGGTGGGCTCGATCTCCTTCTTGCTCAGGCCCAGGAGCTTCTTCAGGGACTCGAACATGGCCCGCTCACTTCTGGCCCTTGCGCATCCTCTGGTACTCCTGCTCGACGGCCTGGGTGAGCTGCTCGATCTTGGCCTCCAGGACGGTGCCGCTCTCCCCCACCTTCTTCAGGGCGTCCATCAGCTCCCCGATGCGTGCGTTCACCGCGGCGATGGCCTCCTCCATCGGCCGGTCGATGGAAACGCCGCTGCCCACGCCTACCAGCGCCCGGTCGGTCTTCGCTATGGCCGCGTAGACGAAGGCGCCCCCGCCTATCGGCATGAGCACCTCCTCCCCCGGCCTTCCCTTGGCCACGGCCTCCAGCGTGTCCTTGGCCCGGGAATGGTCCTCCAGGGACATCTGCAGGAGCTGGGACTGTTCGTTGACGGCCTCGAGCTGGGCCTTGTAGGCCTCGATGGCGCTCATGGCCTGGCGTAGTTCCTGCTCGTTCATCTCCCCTCACCGATCTGGTGCTTCACGACCGGGTCGGTCACCTCGGACGGGCTCAAGGGCCTTATCTCGGTGAAGGTTATCTCGGGCCGCTTCTTGCGGTGCTTGCTGCCCAGGTCGGACAGCACCTTCTCCTTCGCCGCGGCCTCATCGGCGGCCGCCACCTGTACATTGAACCTCTGGATGCTCTTGCGGTAGCCAACCCTGCTCGCATCGTAGGAGCCGATCACCTGGAAAGCCTTCATCGGGATTGCCTCGGCCGAGGAACGGGCTTCGCCCAATAAAGCTTTTGGTCCCTCCGCTCCGCGTGTGTTATCCACCGACCAATAGAACGAAGCCCTCGGGCGCCATCGATCCCCGTGCCATGAGGACCATCGCCGTCTACCGTCCCGGAAAGCGGTTCCCCTCCGTCTCAGTGACGGGGGCCGACTGCGTCCTCATGTGCGAGCATTGCCAAGGGCGCTTCCTGCGGGGGATGGTCCCGGCCGTGTCCCCCCCGGCCCTGCTTTCCTTCGCCGCGCGACTGGAGCGGGAAGGGGGGACGGGGCTGCTCCTGAGCGGGGGGTGCGACGCACAGGGCAGGGTGCCGATCGGGCCGTTCCTCCCGGCGATAAGGGAGATAAAGGCCACGACCCGCCTGCTGGTGAACGTGCACCCCGGGCTCGTCTCTCCCCAGGAGGGGAGGCTGCTCGCGGCCAGCCGGGCCGACCGCATCGCCTTCGACCTCGTGCTGGACCCCGTGGCCATTGCGACGCAGATGCACCTCGCCCGGTCCCCGCAGGACTACCTCGACTCCCTGGACGCGCTCTGCCGGGCCGCCCCCGGCAGGGTGGCGCCCCACATCCTCCTTGGCCTTGGGGATGAGGAGCGCGAGCTGGAGGCGGTGCGCGCCGCCGGCCGGAGGGACGCGGCATGCGTCGTCCTCCTGATGCTGATGGGGAGGAGGGTGGGCGAATGGGAGGCCCGGCTGCTCCGCGCGGTGCGCGAAGGGGCCGACGGCCCCCCGGTCCTGCTCGGCTGCATGCGGCCCCGAGGCCGCCCGGACGTGGAGATCACGGCGCTGGAGGCCGGGGCCGCGGGGATCGCCAACCCCACGGAGGGCACGGTCCGGGCGATCATTGAGAAAGGATGGGCGCTGGAGGAGCGCCCGGTGTGCTGCGCCCTTCACCGGTAGATGCCCTGCCTGTTCTGGCGGTTGAGCAGGAGCATGTACCCCGCGGCCACGCCGTTGACCGCGATGAACGCGATGGCCATCAGCGGCATGTAGTCCATCAGGCTGTTGGCGATCTCATGCTCGATGGTGTACTCCACCTCCACCGGGCCCCCGCTCACCGAGTAGAACAACACATAGAACCTGCCCCGGGGCATGTCCGGGAAATCGATGGTGAGGTCGGGCGCGGCCAGGTGGTCGTTGACGTTCACGCGGTACAGGGCAAGCATGTCCATGCCGTCGTCCTTGAAGAGCAGGTAGTTGTGCTCGGTGAGCACGAACACCTCCACCGCTTCCTGCGCCCGCACATTGATGGTCGAGACCTCGGTGAGCCCGAAGAGGTCCGTGTTGAAAAGCTCGAACTGCCCGGGCGCGTCCGACGGGCCCGCGACCAGCTCCCCTCGACTCCTCGTAGCGTCCTGCACCGCCTCGGGTACGAACGGCAGGGCGAACACCATGAGCACCACCACCCAGACCAGGGTCCAGGCCAGCGCGCTTCGGAACGCCCGCTGGGTGATGATGAACTTGGCGCTCGCGCTCTTCACGAACCTCATCTCCAGGACGGTGAACACGTAGGCCTCCACCATCATTAGGAGCGCCATTATGAGCACGAAGTAGAGGAACGAGTCGATGCCCAGGTAGAACGGTTTGGCGCTGAAGCCCCCGCCTGCATAGACAAGGTAGGCGGCGAAGACCAGGACCAGGACGGCCTGCACGAGGAACAGGTCCCGCTTGGTGCGGTGGATGTGCATGAGGCGATACCCGCCCTCGAAATGGCCGCTGTCATATTTCATGGGAACCCGCAAATAATTCCCTGGCCACTTAATAAAGGTTCCTGTAAGGGCCGGGCGCATCAGGCCAGGGTGGCCCACTTCCTGAGCACCAGGAAGAGGGCGGCGTAGGCTGGGACCTCGACCTCGCCGGCCCCCCGGACGTGGCAATCCCGGATCCTGATGTCCGTCCTCTCCTTCAGGACGACCTTGGTGGGGGCGTCCGGGAAGGTCTCGGGCACCGCGTCCCTGAGGGGGTCGAAAGCGTCCATCTGGTCCCGGCGGAGGGGCACCACCCGGAGCCCGGTCTTGCCGTGCAGCGAGCCGGGGAGGCGGATCAGGCGCTTCACGTCCCGCGTCACCGGTTCATCGATCTGCCCCGCCATCCGGTCCTTCAGGGTCCGCATCACCATCTCGATGAACAGCTCCTTCGCCCGATCGGAGGTGATGTACTCCAGGCTGTCCTCCCGCAGGATGAGCTCCAGCCCGGTGGCCTCGCCCCGCCGGTCGTGCAGGGAGCGCCGCATCTCGTCCAAGGTGGCGTCCTTGGCCCTCTCCAGGAAAGGGTAGCGCTCCCGAAGCCCCTGGGCGCTCATCACGGCCACCTCTTTGGCCACCCGCTCCACCGCCTCCCGGCCGAAGAGGCGCCAGCCGCCCTCGTCCTTGCCGGGGACCTTGAAGGCCCGCTCCACCCGCACCTTCTCCTTGAGGTCCTTCCTCATCACCGCGGCGGACGGGAAGAGCATCCCCACGTCCAGGTCCGTGCCGGTGACGAAGTCGATGATCTCCCCGCGCTCGTGCGCGCCCAGCCCCCGCACCCGGGGGTCCCGGACGTGAATGTGGTACCCCCTTCCCCCCGAGAAGCAGATCAGCACGTCCCTCTCGTCGAAGCCGAACGCCCCCAGGATGAAGCGGTCCACCAACGCCATGGCCTCCTTCTTCACCAGGGCGAGCATGCCCTCGTAGGACAGCCCCTCCGCCCCCCGGATGTGGTCGGCGTCGAGGTCGAAGATGAGGTCCGCCCCCCTCCACCCCTTCAGGTCCATGGTGGGGGCGGCCGGGCGGTCGTACAGGGCGGAGGAGCAGTAGACATGGGAGGGCACATGGTTCACCAGGAAGCGGCGGAGGTCGTTCTCCTCCGCGAAGCCGAGGTGCCGCCGCACGAAGTCCCGCTCGAAGAACATGAAGCCGAACTCGCGGGCGCCCAGGTCCGCCGGGGCGGGCGGGGGCGCCCTCCGGTAGTAGTCCCGGAACAGCTCCGTGGCGAACTCGGCCTCTCTGCTCACGCCCTCCCCATGGCCTCCGCCGGATAAATAGTTGTGATGGGCATCCCCGCCGTTCTTCCGGTATACCAAACTATATAGACAACCCTTAATATTTTATCCCGATCGGCATGAAGGCGTACATCAGGGTCATATACTCCGGTGAAGGCGGCTCCCCTGGGAAAGTGGACGAGGTCTTCCAGGGCAAGGGCTTCAAGAAGGTGCACGGGGTCCCCGGCTATGAGATCGACGTCCTGAACGAGACGGAGCTGGCCCAGGTGCTCGAGGGCCTGCACGAGGCCCTGAGGGGGCTTGGCGTGCGCTACGTCCCGACCCTGGGGGCGATGGAGGGCCAGCCCGCAACGGGCTACCGGCAGCGGCTCGCCCGGCTGCGAGAGCTCAACATGGACCCGGTGGACCTGGGCGGCCTGCTCGAGAAGGACGTCGAAGCGTTCAAGGCCGCCGTCCACGAGAGGGTCGGGGCGTTCCTCGATGCCATCATCGCCGAGCGGCAGGAGGAGGTGGCCGAGGCCGAGGCCAAGCTCCGGGCCGAGCGCTCCCGCGCGGTCCTGATGGAGCAGCTGAGGGAGGGGCGGACCTTCCACGAGCTGCTGAAGGCCGTGCCGATGGAAGAGGAGGAGCTCTCCCAGAGGCTATTGGAGCTGGTCGAGAAAGGGGCGATCCGCGCCGAGCAGAGGGGCCGCAGCGTCGTGTACGTAGCCCTCTAGGCACGCCCCACGGTCCTGTACCATTCGATGAAGCGGGCCAGCCCCTCCTCGATCCCCACCCTCGGCTCCCATTCGAGGAGCTCCCTGGCCCTGGTATTATCGCCCCAGGTATGGTCCACGTCCCCGGGCTGGGGCGGAAGGTGCTCCGGCGTAAGGTCCTCCCTCCCCACCGTTTTCAGGATGGCATGGACGACCTGGTTCACGCTCACGGTGGAGCCGCTGCAAATGTTCAACGGCGCGCCCTTGAGGTCCGGGCAATCGGCGCACCGCATGATCGCGTCGACCACGTCCGTGATGAAGGTGAAGTCCCTGGTCTGCTCCCCGTCCCCGTAGATCTGCGGCCGCTTCCCGTCCAATGCCCGGTCGGTGAAGATCCGGATGGCCATGTCCGGCCGCTGTCTCGGGCCGTACACGGTAAAGTAGCGCAGGGACACGCTCTCCAACCCGTAGAGCGAATGGAAGAGCCTGCAATAATGCTCGGCGGCGAGCTTGCTGGCGGCGTAGGGGGAGATCGGGACGGTGGGGTCCTCCTCCCTCGCAGGCAGCCGGACCGCGTTCCCGTAGACGGAGGAGGACGAGGAGTTGATGACCCGGCGCACCCCCGCGTCCCTCGCGGCCAACAGCACGTGCAGGGTGCCGGTGGTGTTGGCATGGTGCGCCTTCAAGGGGTCCCTCACGGAGATGCGGACGCCCGCCTGCGCGGCCATGTGGAAGACCACGTCCGCGCCCTCGAAGCTCCGCCGGAGGGCGTCCAGGTCCAGGATGTCGATCTCGAGCAGCCGGAACCGCTCGTTCTCGAGGTGCCGGCGGAGGAAGCGCATCTTGCCCGAGTAGTAATCATCGAAGTTGTCGACCGCCACCACCTCGTGCCCCTCGGCCAACAAGCGGTCGGTGAGCGTGCTCCCAATGAACCCGGCGGCCCCGGTGACCACAGCCTTCATGCTGCCTCGGGGAATGTCTACGCTGTATTAATGGTTGCTTGGGCCCCCCGCCTCTCCACCGCCTCCATGGCGAGGGGAAGGGGCAGCCGCATTCCCAAGCCATTTTATAGAACCTCTAACAAATCTTAAATAGGGCGGCCAACATCATCGCCTCCAGGTGATATAGGCATGGGAGCGACCATTAGGACCCTGGGGCTGTTCGCCTTCATGATCGGGCTGTTCAAGGCTATCGGCTGGCTTGTGGGCTCGCTTTTCCTCGGGGACTGGCTCCTGGGAGCGATCGTCTTCCTGGTGCTGGCAGCGCTGGTCAACGCGATCTCGTATTTCTTCTCCAGCAAGATCGTCCTCTGGTCGTACCGCGTGCGGCTGGTCAGCGAGGCGGAGGCGCCCCGGCTCTACCGGACGGTCCGCAACATCGCCGCCATGAACGGCATGCCCATGCCCAAGGTCGGCATCATCCCGACGAGCACTCCCAACGCCTTCGCGACCGGGCGCGGCCCGAAGAACGCGGTGGTGTGCGCCACGGAGGGCCTGATGCGCATTCTTGACGACGAGGAGCTCTCGGGCGTGATGGCGCACGAGATGGCCCACGTGAAGAACCGGGACATCCTGGTCATGAGCGTGGCGAGCACCATCGCCGGGGCCATCTCCTTCGCCGCGCGCTTCGCGTACTACGGCGCGCTGTTCGGCGACCGCCGGAACGAGGGCGGGCTGCTGGTCGGCATCCTGATCGCGATCACAGCCCCGATAGCGGCGATGATCGTGCAGCTGGCCATCTCCCGCAACCGGGAGTACAAGGCCGATTACGAGGGAGCGAAGCTCATCGGCAGGCCGCTGTACCTGGCCAGGGCCCTGGAGAAGCTGGAGGCGGCCAACAGGCGAGACCCCCTCAAGTTCGGCAACCCCGCGTCCTCGAACATGTTCATCGTCAACCCGTTCCGGGGAGGCGGGATGGTCACCCTGTTCATGACCCATCCGCCTATGGAGGAGCGGATCAAACGGCTGCGGCAGATGGCCAGCAAGATGGGCCAGTACTGAACCCTCATCCCTGCCCGTTGAACAGCAGCTGCCCGCACAGCCCGTTCGCGCGCAGGAACTCCATCCCCCGGCCGATGTTGCCCACCTCCTCCAACGCATGGTGCGTGTCCGTCCCTATCGACACCCTCACCTTCCCGGCGAAGGCGCGGTAGAAGCGCTCCGAGTGCTCGTAAAGGAAGCGCCCGTCCCGGGCGTAGTGCTGGGAGGTGGGCACCTCCACGAAGGCGCCCAGGGCCGAGAGCCGGTCCGCCAGCCACTCCGGCCGCCTGCCCCGGAAGATGCGGTCCATGTCCCAATGGCAGAGGCCGAAGGGGACGGTCAGCGCCTCGCAGAGAGGGCGGAGCTCGGAAAGGGGGACGCCGCCCTGCAACGGGTCCTCCACGTACTCGAACAGGACGAGGTCCAGCCGGTTGAGGAGGGCGAAGGGCAGCTCGGAGAGGGCGCACCGCTCCGGGTTGGTGTCGATCTCCACGCCCGCGAGCACCTTGACCCTTCCTTCATAGGCCTTCCCCACCGCCCGGACCTCCCCGATGTAGCGCTCGAGGGAAGCCCGCCTCAAAGGGTGCGCGACCTTGCTCGTCTCGAAGTGGTCCGTGATCGCAACGTGCGTGAGCCCGGCGCGCGCCGCGGCCCGCACCACCTCCTCGACCGTGAAGTCCCCGTCGGAATGGAGCGTATGCGTATGCAGGTTCGGCCGGGGAGTCATCGACCCGTCCTATGGCGCTCCCGATATAAAGCATTGGGACGGCGGAAACGATGGCCGACGGAGGACGCCGGCCGCCCTCACTTGACCTGTTCCCACTTCTCCAGCTCCTGGACGCTCGAGAGGGTGCCGCCCCGCCTGATCTCCTCCCGGACGCGCTCCTCATGCTCGAAGACATCGACGGCCCGGTTCGCGAGTTCGACCGCATGCTCCTGCGGGATTACGATAACGCCGCTCTCGTCCCCGACGATCCAGTCCCCGGTCCGCACCATCTGCCCCCCGCACACGATCTCGTGCCCGATCCCCCCGAACCCCTTCGGCTCCCCGGCATGCGGGGAAACGTGCCTGCTGAAGCAGGGGAACCCCAGGTCGACGATCCCGTCGATATCGCGGGCCGCGCCGTCGATGACGACCCCGGCCACCCCCTTCACCAGGGCGCTGTTGGCCGCCAGCTCCCCCCAGACCGCGATCTCGCCTCCTCCAGCGTCGATCACGATAATGTCCCCCTTCTTCGCGCGGTCGATCGCCTCCACCGGCTTGGCCCAATCCCCCTTGGCCGTTTGGACGGTGAGCGCCCTCCCGACGGCCTTCACCCCGTGGCCGGTGCGGAGCACGATGCCGTTGTCCATGACCCCGCGCTTGTGCGCGGCATCGGCGACGTTGCAGGTGGACACCTTCGAGAACGCCTCGAACAGCTCCTCCTGCCCGTACTTCCTGGCCAGGGCGTTCGGGAGCCCCCTCCCGGTGGCCATGGCGTCCTTTACCGCCCTGGCCGCCGCCCGGACGTCCCCCGTCTTGATGATCCCCCCGCCGACGATGACGATCGCCGCCCCGCGCTCGACCACCCGCGGGGCCGTCTCCGCGGTTATGCCCCCGGCCACGGCCACCGGGACGCTGACGGCCGCGGCCACCTCCGAGACCACGTCCAACGGGGAGCCCTCCCCCTTCATCTGCTCGTCTATCCCCACGTGAAGGCAGATGTACGAGACGCCGAGCTCCTCGGCCCGCCTGGCCCGGGCGACCTTGTCAGGGACGTTGATCAGGTCGAGCATGACCGCCGCCCCGTACTGCCGGGCGGTGAGCACCGATTCCGAGATGGTGCCATCGTCCGAGAGCCCCAGGACGGTCCCGAGGTCCGCGCCGGCCTTGGCCGCGATCTCCACCTCGAAGGCCCCGACGTCCATGGTCTTCATGTCGGCGACCAGGGTCCTGCCGGGGAACTCCCGCTTCAGGGCGCGCAGGCACTCCGCCCCCTCGCTCTTGATGAGCGGCGTGCCCGCCTCTATCCAGTCCGCCCCTCCCTCCAGGGATTCCCGGGCGATCTCCAGCGCGCGCTTAAGATGCATCAGGTCCAAGGCGACCTGCAGGACCGGCTTCATGGAACGGCAATCTCCGCCAGGATACTAATCCTTTCCTAAAACAATATATCCGCATAGGGGCATCATCATCGCATGGCTGCATCCCCGGGCACCAAGCTCTGCACCGGCATGGAGTGCATAGACCGCCTGGTGGGCGGGGGGCTCCCCGTGGGCGGGATGGTCTCCGTCTGCGGGCCCTGCGGCTCGGGGAAGACGTTCCTTGCCATGGAGTACCTCCTCCGCGGGGCGCTCGCCGGGCAGCGGGGCGTGTACATCTCCACCGTGCACAGCCCCGAGAAGCTCCTGGCCTCCATGCCGAGGCTGGACCGGGCCGAGGGCGATCCGTTCAAGGACGGAAGGCTGGCGATCAAGCACATAGACGACATGGGCTCGGGGGAGAGGGAGGACGGCAAGATCACCCGGCCGGAGGCCTCGGCCATCGTCGAGGACATCGCGGAGGCCATAGACGGGAGCAAGGCCCAACGGCTGGTGCTGGACGCCACCAACCCCCTGATGCTGGAGATGCAGGACTGGGTGGCCAGGGCGTTCCTCGTGTCCCTGTCGAAACTGCTGTTCAAGGCCAAGTGCACCGGGCTGCTGATCACCGAGGGGGACGACATGCAGGGATTGGAGCAGACCATGGCCGATGGCATCATCAGGCTGGGGACGGCGGTGCGGCGGGGGGACAACTACCGCGTGCTGGAGGTGGTCAAGATGGCCGGGGTCGCGCATTCCCGCGCGAAGTACGTGATGGACATGACCTCGGAGGGCATACTGGTCACCCCGATGCTCAGGGGGCTCTGATATGGAGGAGGTGGCCCCGCAGGTCCTCGGCAGGCTCGAAGAGCTCGGGCCGGCGGTCTCCCTGGACCTGAACCTAAGCGTGGAGGCGTACTTCGACACGCTGACGACGCTGATCGACCGCTTCTGCAACAAAAAGCAGCTTACGTGCATCTACATCTCCGTGACCGTCCCCGCCTCGACCATCAAGGCGGCGCTCGGGTCCCTGGAGATCGCGACCGACAGGCTGCGGTTCGTCGATTGCATCTCCTTCGCCACCATGGAATGCGCACCCTCGGACGACGCCCAGACCGTCTTCGTGGAAAGCCCTGCCATGCTCGAGTACATCGTGCTGAAGGTGGAGTACCTATTCCGCAAGGGGAAGGGGGAGCGGTTCATGGTCATCCTGGACTCGGTGAACTCGCTGGCGGCGCACAACGAGGTCCGCATGCTCTACGAGTTCATGCAGGTGCTGATGGCCAGCGTCAAGAGCAGGGGCGCGTACCCGGTGCTGCTGAGCATCGGGGAGCAGATGAAGCCGGAGGTCCACGAGATGCTGCAGCTGGTCTGCGACCAGATCATCACCTTGAAATGAGAAGAACCAAGGCGAAGGACAGGGCGCAGGGCTCGGAGCGAAGCATCGTAAATAACGCGCCGGCCCCGCGGACCGCATCGGTGGGTCGACTTTATTATGATTCCGGCATAGATAATTATTTATCCTGAGAAGTGCAAACAGGGGCTGGTAGGGAAACCTACCAGGAGACTGAAAGCATATGATGAAGAAGATGTGGAAGAAGAACACGAAGGCCGTGTCCCCGGTCATCGCCACCATCCTGATGGTCGCGATCACCGTCGTCCTGGCCGCCGTGCTGTACGTGATGGTCATGGGCTTCGGCGGGGAGGAACAAACCGCGCCGAATGGTGTACTCGGTGTTCCCCAAATAACTAAAAATGGAACAGCCAATAATTATAATGTTACAATAACTATCATATCGATTAACCCTTCAACGCCCATAGCGGATTTAGATTATAAGCTCGGGAGTGAGAACGCCGCGGATCTTACGCTTACAGCAGACACTAACCACGTCAAGATAAATGATATTGCGAATGATGGCCAGGCATCAAGTGGCGATCAAATTGTAATCACCGGTATTACCGTAGATACAACATTCTATCTAATTTATGAACCTACCGGCGATGTCATCGACAGCGTAGCCATTGATGTATAAACGAATCGAAACGCATTTTATTTTTTTTATTTTTTTATTATTACTGTATTAGCTACGCAATCTGCCCATCTCTGCCTCGGATCTCCGGTCATCGCCAATCCGATCAGGACGTCTAATGGCAGGAACAAATACCAGAACATCTTCGGGACGTTCCTGACGATTCCCTTCGACAGCGTCATCGGCCCCTCCTTGGAGACGACCACAAGTCCTACGATCCTCTTGCCGAGCGTGGTCCCGGTGCGCGCCTCCGCCACCGCTGAGTAGAGGAACCAGACGAAGCCGGAGAGCACCCCGGCCAGCAGCTCCTTCGGCTCCAGGTCCAAGAGGTAGATCGCCACGGTGACCGGGACGAAAACCACCGCCACGTCCACCATGCAGGCCGCCAGCCGCTTGAGCAGGTGCATGCGGAAATCATGGCTGTGCCCTATCAGATCGTACCCGGTCGGCATCTCCATCCCTGAGGTATATATGGCTCGCGCTATTTTATTTTTATGCAGAAAAATTAATTTCACCACTCAGCTCGCCCGTCTCTCATCACCTGTCAGAGCTGGGTCTATCATCATCGTGGCGCCCATCCATCGCTCCCCCCGGAGATAAAGCTATTCCGACAGGCCCGCGCTCGTTGCGAACCACCGCCACCCTCCCTTATATTTGGGAACGCGATATCCGGCCGAGCGAAGAGGAACGAAGCGTCCCGTCGGCGCTCGAAGGCTCCGGGCCGTCATGGGCGCCGCCGTCAGGTGTCATTTCATGCTCAATGGAAAGGTCGAACCCAAGGCGATCGCGGGCGGGCTGCTGGCCGCCATCGGCATAGCGGGGCTCCTCCTCACCGACCTGTGGGCCCTGTGGCTGATACCGCTCGCGGCGGCCGCGGTCCTGCTGGCCGTGACCGTCACGGATCGATATGAGTACGAGTGCCAGAGGTGCCATGCCAGGTACAGGCTCGGGGCCAAGGGCATCCTGGCCTCCAGGCATGGACGGGACGCGAACGGGAGCTGGGCCATCTCCCGCTGCCCCCACTGCGGGGCGATAACCAAGGCCCGGGAGGCACGATCACATGACCAGGAGAAGGGATAGGGGATCGGGGAGCAAACGGACGATACTCTTCATATGCAAAGGGAACGCCTCCCGTTCGCAGATGGCCGAGGGGTACGTCAACGCCAGGATGGGCGACAGGTACCAGGCGAGCAGCGCAGGCCTGAGCCCGGAGGGGGTCAGCCGCAGGGCGGCGGCCGTAATGGCCGAGATCGGGATCGACATCTCCGGGCAGCGCTCCAAGAGCGTGGAGGAGTTCTACGGCAAGGAGTTCGACTACGTCGTCACACTCTGCGACGAGGCCGAGGAGGAATGCCCCCATTTCCTGCGCGGGAAGGACTACATCCACAAGAACTTCGAGGACCCCTGCAAGGCCCGAGGCACGGAGGAGGAGCTCCTCGCGGTCCACAGGAGGACGCGGGACGATATCATCAGCTGGATCGACAGCACCTTCGGCCCGGAAGCATGAGCAAGGTCTACGTGTACGACGAGGGGGACTGCGACCCCAAGAAATGCACCGCCCGCAAGATGGTCCGGTTCCACCTGGCCACCGAGCTCCCGCGCCTAAGGGCGGCGCCCTACGGCGTCCTGGTGCTCGATCCCTTCGCCCAGAGGGCCATCTCCCACGAGGACGGGGCGAGGGCGAGGGAACACGGCATCCTGGTCATGGACCTCTCGTGGGAGAACATCGAGCGGTTCCCGAAGGTGCGCGGGGGTGCCCACCGCGCCCTCCCCTATCTGCTGGCCGCCAACCCTGTCAACTGGGGGAAGCCCCTGCGGCTCACCAGCGCGGAGGCGGTGGCCGCCGCCCTCTACATCGTCGGGGAGGAGGGACAGGCGCGGGAGGTCCTCTCGAAGTTCACCTGGGGCGGGCAGTTCCTCGCCCTGAACCGCGAGCCCCTCGAGCGGTACGCGGCCGCCCGCACCAGCCAGGAAGTGGTCCAGGTCCAATGGGACTACTGCCCCCCTCCCGAGGGCGGCGGACGGGACGAAGGGTAAAGGTAAAAATGGCCCTAGGGAATACCTCACCTCCTTGATGCGGCCTCGGCCGCATCCCTGCATCGACATCATCAACGGGGAGATGATTTTGCCTATCGATTACACCGACGAGGACATAGCCGCGCGCTGGGAGGAGTTCCTGGAAGCGGAGGAGAACCGACTGAGGCTGCTCGAACTCACGGACAGGCTTCCTGAGATGCGGAGCCTGACCTTCACCTACTCGGAGATCGACCGGTTCGACCCCGACTTCGCCAGCTTCATATTGGGCCACCCGGACCGCGCCCTGCGAAAGGGCGAGGAGGTGGTCCGGCGGCTCAGCGACGCCGCCCGCACGACCGCGGAGGTGCACCTGCGCATCAAGGAGCTCCCCAGGGACAGCCGCATCGAGATCCGCAACCTGAGGAGCGAGCACCTCGGGAGGCTCATCTCGGTGGAGGGGCTGGTCCGCAAGGCCACCGAGGTGCGCCCGCGGCTCGTCCTCGGCGTCTTCCGCTGCATGCGCTGCCCCGCCCGGATCCTGGAGCCGCAGGACGGGCTTTATTTCAGGGAGCCGATGGAGTGCTACAAGGAGCAAGAGGGGTGCGGGAGGACGGCCGGAAGCACCAAGTTCCAGCTGCTGACGGAGGAGTCCGTGTACATCGACACGCAGAAGGTGGAGGTGCAGGAGTCCCCCGAGGGGCTGAGGGGAGGGGCCCAGCCCGAGCGCCTCACGGCCTTCCTCGAGGACGATCTGGCGGGGGCGCTCTCCCCCGGGGACCGCGTCGTCCTGAACGGCGTCCTCAGGAGCCAGCAGAAGGGCGACCGCATCAAGTCCACCCTGTTCGACATCGACCTCGCGGTGCTCTCCATGGAGTTCGAGCAGCACGAGTACGAGGAGGTGGTCATCTCCGAGGAGGACGAGGAGGCGATAAAGAGGGAGGCGAAGGCCCCCGAGGTCTTCCAGCGGATCGTGGGCTCCATCGCCCCGGCCATCCACGGCTACGAGGAGGTCAAGGAGAGCATCGCCCTGCAGCTGTTCGGGGGCACCCCCAAGCAGCTCGAGGACGGGACGAAGATCAGGGGGGACATCCACATCCTCCTCGTCGGCGACCCCGGGGTCGCCAAGTGCGTCACCGGGGACGCTATGGTGCTCATGGGCGACCGCACGGAAAGGAACATCCAGGAACTGGTGGAGCACTGGCTCTCGGTCAACGGGGCGAAGGAGGTGGAGGACGGGGAGTACGCCGAGGCGGACTTCGAGGTCATGACCTTCACAGCGCAGGGGCGGCTGGAGAAGGGCAGGGCGGTCCGGGTCTGGAGGAGGGACTCCCCCCGGCGCCTCCTCCGGTTCACCACCGAGGGCGGGCGGACGCTGACCGTCACCTCCACCCATCCCCTCTTCGTGCAGAACGCCTACTTCCTGGCGCAGCGCCCCGCCGGCAAGATCGTCGAGGGCAACTATCTGGCCGTGGCGTCGGACGTGGCCCCGGAGGGCAACTACTGCGGCTTCGACCGCGGCATCGGCTGGGACCAGGTCGTGAGGAAGGAGGAGGTAAGGGCGGAGACGCCGTTCGTATACGACATCGAGGTGGCCGACACGCACATCTTCGTGGCGAACGGCATCATCTCGCACAACAGCCAGCTCCTCCGGTACATGTCGGAGATGGCCCCCCGCGGGATCTACGCCTCCGGGAAGAGTTCGTCCGCCGCCGGGCTGTGCGTCGCGCCGGAAACGCTCATCGAGGTGGACGGGAGGGCGCAGCCCATCGGCGAGTTCGTCGAGGCGCGCATGCGCTCCCCGCTCGAGGTCGAGGCCGGGGTCTGGCGGCAGGAGGTCCGGGTGAACGGGGTCGCCACGGCGACGGGGGACCGTCATACGGACGTCCGACCGGTGATCTCGGTCTTCCGGCTACGGACCCCTTCATTTCTTGTGGAACTTCGCACCGAGGCTGGTAACACCCTCCGAGTCACCCCGGAGACCATGGTCCGCGCCCAAAGAGGTGGCCGTCCCCGATGGGTCAAGGCGTCTGACATTTTGGCAGGCGACCACGTCCTCCAGGCCCCATCTGGCCCATCGAAGGGGGGGCTCTCGCTCGGAAGGATCGAGAGCGTCGCGGAGGCGCGCGCCGCCCTCCCGCCGTTCGTCTACGACCTGACGGTGGAGGGGGCCCACAGCTTCATCGCCAACGGGTTTCTCGTGCACAACACCGCGGCCGCGGTCAAGGACGAGTTCGGGGACGGGCGGTGGACCCTGGAGGCGGGGGCGCTGGTCCTCGCGGACAAGGGGCTGGCGGCGATCGACGAGCTGGACAAGATGACGGAGCAGGACCGCTCCGCCATGCACGAGGCGATGGAGTCGCAGCGGGTGAGCGTCGCCAAGGCCGGCATCACCGCCTCCCTGCAGTGCCGCTGCTCCATGCTGGGGGCGGCGAACCCCAAGCTGGGGCGCTTCGACGACGCGGAGGCCCTGGCCTCCCAGATCAACATGCCCCCCGCCCTCCTCTCGCGCTTCGACCTCATCTTCGCCCTCACGGACAAGCCGAACGCGGCCAGGGACCAGAAGATCGCCGAGCACATCCTCAAGGGGCACGTGCGCGGGGAACTGATGAACGTGCCGAACCCCGAGGAGATCAAGGGCATCGACTACCAGCGGATAATGGAGGAGACGGATGTCCTCCGCCCCGTCTACGACCGGGAGTTCATGCGCAAGTACGTCGCCTTCGCCAAGCGCTACACGCCGGTGCTCGGGGACGAGGCAAGGCAGATGATCATCGACAAGTACCTCGCGATCCGCAAGCTGGGGGAGAAGGCCGGTTCCTCCGTTCCGATTACCGCCAGGCAGCTGGAGGCCTTCATCCGCCTCTCGGAGGCGTCCGCCCGCATCCGCCTCTCGCAGGTGGTCGAGGCGGAGGACGCCGAGCGGGCGATCAGGATCGTGGAGCACTACCTGAAGAAGATGGCCTCGGACGAGGGGACGATCGACGTGGACAAGCTCATGACCGGGACGACGCGCAACGAGCGGAACCGCATCGCGCTCGTCAGGCAGCTCATCCACGACAATTCCGAGCCCGGGACCGGCGCCTCCGAGATCACGCTCATCCAGAGGGCGGCGGACCGGAACCTCACGGAGGCCGAGCTGAGGGCCGCCATCGCCAAGCTGAAGCAGAGCGGGGACATCTACGAGCCCCAGGCGGGCCACTACAAGCTCACCACCCTCAGCTGACGACAGAGGAAAGGTTTATCTCCCTGCCCTATGACTCCCATCCGATGTGCGAGGTCCTGGTGAAGGTGCACCGGCGGGGCGGGGACACGGTGATCGCCGCGTGCGACAGCGGTCTCCTCGGCCGCAGGCTCAGGGAAGGGGAGCTGCGCCTGGAGGTCAGCAGCGAGTTCTACGGCGGGGACCAGGGGGGCGAGGCGATGCTGCTCGGCCGCCTGGCCATGGCCACGGTGGCCAACCTGGTGGGGGAGGACGTCTGCCGCATCGCCGCCGAGCACGGCTACATCGAAATGGCGAGCGTCATCCGCATCGAGGGGGTTCCGCATGCCCAGATGGTGAGGTGGTGAGATGCCCTTCTGCGTCAGGTGCGGGGCCGAAGGCCCCGTCCATCGATCGCTATGCGAACGGTGCTTCCTCGAGGGGAAGCACTTCTCCTCCCTTCCCGACCATGTGGACGTGCCCCGGTGCGGGCACTGCGGCGACTACCTGCTGGACGGGAAATGGATGGGGATAGAGGCCCGGGAGGAGGTGGCGGAGAGGGCGGCCGAGCTGGCGGTCCTACTGGAGAAGGGCGCCGAGCCGGTGAGCGCCGGGGAGCGCGCCGAAAGGATCGACGACGCGAACTACCGGGTGGACGTGGAAGTGGGCATGGCCGTGGAGGGGCTGGAGGTCGACGAGGCACACACCACCATC
The DNA here is from genome assembly GCA_021372335.1 of Methanobacteriota archaeon. GTDB lineage: Archaea > Thermoplasmatota > Thermoplasmata > Methanomassiliicoccales > UBA472 > UBA472. The sequence continues at coordinate 19,769 of JAJFUR010000024.1, read as the reverse complement.
GTCCGCTTCAAGAACACCTCCTGCCCGAGGTGCAACAGGCTCATGGGCAACTACTACGAGGGCACCCTGCAGGTCCGCACCCGGGACCGCAGGATGCCCGACGGGCTCCGTGAGGAGATCATCGCCCGCATCCAAAGCCTGATGGAGGCGCACATGAGGGCGGACCGCGAACTCTTCGTCTCCAAGGTCGACCGCCTCAACACAGCCCAGGGCGGGGTGGACGTGGTGCTGTCGTCCTCGGTCGTAGGGAGGGCGATCGCGCACGAGCTGGCGGACCAGTACGCGGCGGAGGTGCGGGAGACGGCCAAGCTGGTCACCCAGAAGCAGGGAAGGGACCTCTACCGCGTGACGTTCCTGGTCCGCCTACCGGCGTACCGCTTCGGGGACATAGTGCGGTACGAGGGGCGCCTCTATCTCGTCGGGGCGCTCCGGGCGAGCTCCACCAAGCTCACCGACCTCAGGACGGCCCAGGCCCTGATGGTCAGCAACAGCGACATGACCTCCGCCAAGGTGATCGGGAGGAGGGAGGACGTGCTCGAGGCGGTCGTGGTCACCGAGACGGACCGCGAGGTGCAGGTCCTGCACCCTGGCACCTTCAGGGTCCTCGATCTGCGGAAGCCGCCGAGATTCGAGCGCAAGGGCGACACGGTCAAGGTCTTCCAGGACGAGGAGGAACTCTACCTGCTTCCCCTCCAGGGATGAGCCGCGCGGCGCCTAGGGCGAGCGTTCCGATGGACCTCAGGCAGCCTTAGGAGACCATCTCCCTCCGCCTGAACAGGTACAGCCCGAGGCCGAGGCAGACCACGACGTACACGGCTATGACGGCCAGCGACACCCCGATCTCCGGGTAGTATATCCAGTACTCGAAGTACTGCCCGTTCCCGAGGGGGATGGACTCCAGCGTGTCGACGGGGTACGGCTCGGTCAGGACGGTGGAGATCGCCTGCCCGCAGAAGGTCAGGATGAACCAGGGCTTGATGTCCCCGAGGGGGAGCATCTGGGCGATCATCGGCATTATCATCAGCAGGGTGAAGAAGGTCAGGACCAGCGCCCCCGTCGAGCCCTTGAGCGCCGAGGAGATGAGGAAGCCGAGCGCGGCCGCCCCCGCGCCATAGGCGAAGGCCAGGAGCATTGAGTAGGCCCAGAGCCCTGAGGCCCCGCCGGTCATGCCGAACGTCAGCGCGGCCGCGACGCCGTAGTACACGGCGAGCATGAGGACTATGATCCCGAGCGTGGAGAGGTACTTCCCGATGAAGATCGCGCTCCGCTTCACCGGGTTCGGGAACAGCAGATACCCGGTGCGCGCCTGGAACTCGGAGACTATGGCGTCGCCCGCGAACATGGTGGCGCCAATGACCACCAGGAGGTTGGCCCAGCCCACGAACCCGGACATGTACTCCGTGGGGTCGTCCGGGGTGTCCGCCCCCAGCAGGAGGGGCAGGCCGAAGGTGAGCCCGATGAGCACGGCCTCCAGGGCGAGGAGGCCGAGCAGCCGCCTGGAGCGCAGGTGCTTCAGGACATCGTACCTGGCGACGGTCATGATCTGCTGCAGGTCCGAGGGAAGCCGCTCCCTGTTGTTTATGGTCTCTCCTTCCATCAGCTCACCTCGAGTCCATTATCAGCGACATGTACAGCGATTCCAGGGCCACGCCCGACTCCTTGAACGAGACGACCATGAGGCCGAGGTTCTGCAGCGCGATGAGCAGCTGGGCCTGCGCCTCCTCCTCCCCCTCGAAATCGACGGCGAAGGAGAGGTCCCCTGTTATGGTAAGGCCCTTCACCCCCGGCACGGCGCGCACCCGGTCGAACATGGCCGGGGTCAGCGGCCGCAGCGTGCGGACGTCGATCCTGCGCGCCTTGACCTCGTTGAGAAGGTCGGCGACGCTCCCCGCCCGCAGCAGCCTGCCCCGGTTGATGAGGGCGACGTCAGTGCACACCTCCTGGACCTCGTTCAGCAGGTGCGAGGACATGAGCACGGTGACGTCCATCCTGTGCAGCTGCCGCAGGATGTCCCGCACCTCCACCATGCCCCGGGGGTCCAGGCCGGAGGTCGGCTCGTCCAGGATGATCACGGCCGGCTGGGGCAGCAGGGCCTGGGCGAGCGCGAGGCGCTGCTTCATGCCCTTGGAGAACTTGCCCACCCTCTGGTCCCTCCATTCCGTGAGCTTGACCAGATCCAGCAGGTCCCGGCCCCGCGCCGCGATCTCGGAGGCAGGCATCCCCCGCAACGAGCCCAGGTACTGCAGCGTCTCCATGGGGGTGAGGTAGGGGTAGAACTCCGGGGTCTCGACGACCGCCCCCACGTCCGCCAGCGCCCGCTTGGGGTCCTTCCTGACGCTCACCCCGTTGATGTACGCCTCCCCGGAGGTAGCGGCGAGCATGTTGGTGATGATCTTTATGGTGGTCGTCTTCCCGGCCCCGTTGGGGCCCAGGAAGCCCATGAAGGCGCGCTTGGGCACGCTCAGGTCGAGCGCGTCCACCGCCCTGAACCCTCCCCCGTAGACCTTCGTGAGGCCTTGGACCTGAATGGGCGCTTCCATCGGAATCGGGCATTGATTCATAAGGTGCTATAATATATTAACCACGGGACCGGGCCAAGGATTAACTCCCCCTCCATCAATCCAGGCGATGAGATGTATTCGTCCGCGATCGTGGAGGAGGCGGTGGTCCGGCTGCTGAGGGAGGCGGAGTGCATGCTGCCGGCCGACGTGCGCGCCGCCCTGAGCGCCGCCCTGGAGAACGAGCCGGAAATGCTGCCCCGCTCCCAGCTCGAGGTGGTCCTGCGCAATGCGGCCATGGCGGCCGAGCTGACGGTCCCCATGTGCCAGGACATCGGCCTGCCGGTGTTCTTCGTCCGCGGCAGGTACGATCCGAGGATGGAGAGGGCGATCCGCCGGGGGGTGGCGCGGGCGACGGAGGAGGTCCCGTTGCGCCCCAACACCGTGGACCCGGTCTCCAGGGCCAACCACGGTGACAATCTGGGCCTCTGGATGCCGCCGGTGCACTTCGAGCCCTCCGACGCCAGGCACCTGGACCTCGCCGTGCTGCCCAAGGGGGCGGGCTCGGAGAACTGGAGCGCCCTGAGGATGCTGAACCCCGCCGAGGGCATGGAGGGCGTCCGGCGCTTCGTCCTCGAGTGCGTCGTGAGGGCCGGCCCCCGTCCCTGCCCGCCGACCGTGGTCGGGGTGGGCATCGGGGGGACGGCGGACCAGGCCGCATTACTGTCAAAACGGGCGCTGCTCAGGGACCTGGGGTCGCGGAACGGGGACGGCGCGCTCGCGGCCCTGGAGACCTCCCTTTTAACGGACCTCAACTCCCTGGGCCTGGGCCCGATGGGGCTGGGGGGAAGGACGACCTGCCTCGATGTGCTCATCGAGAAGGCGAGCTGCCATACAGCCAGCCTGCCAGTGGCGGTTTCCCTGAGCTGCTGGGCCCTGCGAAGGGCGTTCGCGCGGGTCCGGCCCGATGGAACGGTCTCCTTCCGCCAGGAGGGGGGATGGTGACCCTCAAGGAGTTGAAGGCGCCCCTGTCGGAGCAGGGGGCGAGGGCACTGCGGGCCGGGGAACTGGTGTCCCTGAGCGGGGAGCTGCTGACCGCCCGGGACGAGGCGCACCTGCGCGCGGTGCGGATGCTTCGGACCGGGGAAGGCCTCCCGTTCCGGCTGGAGGGCATGGCCATCTACCACTGCGGGCCGATCGTGCGCCGGGACGGGGATTGGAGGGTCATAGCCGCCGGCCCGACCACCAGCGCCCGCATGGACCGCCTGGCCCCTGAGCTTATCCGCCTGGGGCGGCCTCGCCTGATCATCGGGAAGGGGGGCATGTCCGCCGAGGTCCTCGAGGCGATGCGGGAGGTCGGCTGCGCCTACCTCGCGTTCCCCGGAGGGGCGGCGGTGGTGGCCGCGGAGGCCCTCCCGGAGGTCATCGATGTGCACTGGGAGGACCTGGGGATGCCGGAGGCGGTCTGGCATCTCCGGGCTGAGGGCCTCGGCCCTATGGTCGTTGCCATGGACGCCCATGGAAGGAGCCTGTTCAAGGAGGTGGAGGAGGGCGTCGCTAAGCGGTCAGCCCTTCTCTGAGCCTTCCTCCGTCCCCTCTTCCTCGCGCTCAAGGACGTCCGGGCGGCGGCGGACCTTGTAGTCGATGAAAAGGCCCACGGCCATGATGACGAGGGAGACCCCCACCCCGACGACCATGAGGGAGTGCGCCAGATCAAGCCCCAGCAGGAAGGTCTGGGTGTTGTTGGCGCTGTCGTACTCCATCTCGACGTTCAGCTCCCGGTCCTCGAACGGCGCCAGCCCGACGCTCATCTCCACGGTGAGGAACTGGTCCTTGCTGAACGTTATCGTATAGGAGCCCGACGGCACCTGGGTGAAGGTGTAGTTACCCTCCGCGTCCGTGATGGTCTCCGCGGTGAACTGGGCGTTGGACAGGCGCACCTTGACCCCCGACAGTCCGTCCCCGTCGTACCTCACCATCCCGGTGAGTTCGGCGGGCTGCTCCCTCAGGACGAGGTCGATGTTCGTGGTATTGCCCCTGATCATGTCTACCGGCTCCAAGGGGTCCGAGGGATAGTAGCCGACCTTGATGGCAACGACCGTGTACGTTCCGGGCTTCACCCCGGTGATGCTGTACTGCCCCGAGAGCTGGGACACCCCCGAGTAGTTGCCCCCGGCGCCGATCAGCCTCACCGTGGCCCCGTAGACGGGAGTGGTGCCATTGGTCACGAAGCCTGTCAGGGTGCACAGGACCTCGCGCATGGTGAAGTTCAGGCGTAGGACCTGGCCCAGCCCGACCCGCACATCGTAATAGGTGATGTTGGCCGAGTAGTTGGTGAAGTGGGCGGAGACGGCGTAGGTTCCTTGCACGAAGTCATCAGGCATGGTGTAGTTGCCGTCCGGCCCGCTGTACGCCCTGTAGACGGTGCGAGAGGCCGAGTTGACGGCGCGCACCTCCACGCCAGGGAAGGCTGCGCCGGTCTCGTTCACCACCCTGCCCGCTATATCGGTTCCTGCGACCCCCGCCGCCTCCGTCCCCCCGGGGACGCAGGCCGAGCAGAGCACGAGGGCCAAGGCCAGCAGCGCGACGGCCGACTTGCGCATATTGGTAGGGCATGGGAGAAGCGAGGATTTAACCTTAATCAGGAAAGGTAACCCGTAAGGGGCCGCTCGCCCCTGTGACCGAGGCAAGGAACATGGCCCGGAAGGGGATGAGGAGGCAGCAGGAGCGCAGCCCCTTCCTCCTCCATTCCAGCACTTCCTTCCCGGTATACCATCCCCCTCCGCCCAGCCTCCCGTCCAGGTGCACCCCGCCCTTGTGGAGAACGAGCGCCTGCGCGGACAGCGCCGCGGCGAGCTCCTCCGTCGAGGCCCGATCACTGAGGCGCAGCCCGGAGCGCAGGAAGGCCATCCCCCGGCGCTCCTCCTCGTCCAGGAACGGCGGGATGCCCTCGACCAGCATCCTGTCAAGCAGCGCCAAGGGGACGGCCGTGCCGAGGGCCGCGGGGCCCAGGGGCATGCGCCTCCCGGAGGCGGCCATGCCGCTCCACGCCAGGCGGAGCAGCTCCGGGCCCACCGCCCTTTCCAGGCCATGCCGCAGGGCCAGCAGCTCCGCTCGCAGGTCGCCGCCCATCGGCCAGAGGACCTCCTCCGGCCGCTCCCAGAGCCATGGCTCCGTCCGCATCCATCCCTCCTGCAGGTGGTAGCGGAGCTCGAGCACGCGGTCCTCATCCAGCTCGTCGAGCATATGGTGGAGGATATGGGCGAAGGCGGTGAGCGCGCCCTCGGCCCCCTCCTCCGGGCGGAGCCCCGCGGCCCTCGCACACCTCCGGTACGCGGCCTCCCCCAGCGCGATGCTCGCAAGCATGTCCTCCGGGTCCCTCGTGGCCCTCCCCCACTCCCCCCAGGGCAGCCTGGCGCCCTCCTTCCCGAAGCTGAACCACCTCATCCCCGCACCGCTCCTGTGTTGCCCCTCAGCCCCCTTAAACCTATCTTCCCGCCCCTGCGTTCGATGGTCGTAGGGCAAACTAATAATAGAGGCGCATCAGATAGAAAGCGCTCCATCAAGGTGCGCGCATGCAGAGGGTAAGGAAAAGGGCAAGCAAGCAGGAGGTGCTCTCCCTCCTCGATCCGCTCATCGCGGAATGGTTCGACTCGCGGTTCGAGGGGCTGACGGAGCCGCAGGCGTACGCCATCCCCCTCATCCACGAGCGGAAGAGCGTCCTGGTGTCCTCCCCCACCGGCTCCGGAAAGACCCTCACCGCCTTCACCTCCATCATCAACGAGCTCTTCAAGTACGCCAAGGAGGGGCGGCTGGAGGACCGTATCTACGCCGTGTACGTGTCCCCGCTCAAGGCCCTGGCCAACGACATCAACAAGAACCTGGAGGAACCGCTGGGCCAGATGCACGAGCTGGCGACGAGGAAGGGCTACGGGTTCCCCCAGGTGCGCGTGGGGGTGCGCTCCGGCGACACCTCCCCCGCGGAGAGGCAGAGGCAGCTGAGGAAGCCGCCGCACATCTTCATCACGACCCCCGAGTCCCTGGCGTTGGTGCTGACCGCCCCCAAGTTCCGCGAGAAGTTCTCGCAGGTGGAGTACGTGATCGTGGACGAGATCCACGAGATATGCGACTCCAAGCGGGGGGCGCACCTCTCGCTCACGCTCGAGCGGCTGCAGGCCCTATGCCAGCGGCCGATCACCCGCATCGGCCTCTCGGCCACCCTCGCCCCTATCGAGGACATCGCCGCCTACCTGGTGGGCTGCCAGGACGGGAAGGTCCGGCCGGTCGAGATCATCGAGGTGCTCACCAAGCGGGACCTGGACCTGGAGGTGATGTGCCCCACGGAGGACATGACCGCCCTGCCGTACGAGATCGTGAACGCCCGCATGTACGACATGCTCAGGGACATGGTGAACGCGCACCGGACCACCCTGGTCTTCACCAACACCCGGTCCGGCACGGAGCAGGTGGTGTACAAGCTCCGGGAGAGGGGCATCGAGAGCATCGAGGCGCACCACGGCTCCCTCTCCAAGGAGACGCGCCTGGACGTCGAGGACCGCCTGAAGCGGGGGGAGCTGCGCTGCGTCGTCTCCTCGACGTCGCTCGAGCTCGGCATCGACATAGGCTCGGTGGACCTCGTGTGCCAGATAGGCTCGCCGAAGAGCGTGGCGAAGGGGCTGCAGCGCATCGGCCGGAGCGGGCACTCCGTCGGGAGGACCCCGAAGGGGCGTATGATCGTGCTCGACCTCGACGATCTGGTCGAATGCGCGGTGCTGTGCCGCGCGGCGCACCGCCGCGCCATCGACCGGGTAACGGTCCCCGAGAACGCATTGGACGTCCTTGCGCAGACCCTGGTCGGGATGTCCCTGGAGAGGCGGTGGACGGTGGAGGAGGCCCTGCGGCTGGTGAGGGGCTCCTACTGCTACAGGGGCCTGAGCGAGGAACAGCTCCTGCAGACGCTGAGGTACCTTGGCAGCAAGGACGCCTTCGAGGGCGTGTACTCCAAGCTCTGGTACGATCCCGAGGAGGGCGCCTTCGGCAAGAAGAAGGGGGCGCGCATGATCTACTTCCTGAACCTGGGGACCATCCCGGAGGAGGCGGCCTACAAGGTCTTCAACGAGCGCGGGGGGCTGATCGGGGACCTCTCGGAGAAGTTCGTGGAGCGCCTCTCCGTCAGGGACGTGTTCGTCCTCGGGGGCCGCCCCTACGAGTTCGTGCGGGCCAAGGGGATGCGCGTCTACGTGCGCTCGGCCCCGGGGAGGAAGCCGACCGTCCCCTCCTGGACCGGCGAGATGCTGCCCCGCTCCTTCGACCTGTCCATGGAGATCGCCCGCTTCCGCGGGGAAATGGAGCCGAGGCTGGACGCCCCGGAGGGGGAGGTGGTGCAATGGCTCATGGACGACTTCTCCATCGACCACGGCTCCGCCCTGTCCCTGCTGCACTACTTCAAGGAGCAGCGGGCGGCCGCCGGGGTGCCGAACCAGAGGCACCTGCTCGTCGAGGGGTACCTGGACGCCCAAGGGAACAGCGGGGTGATCTTCCACTTCCCCTTCGGCCGGAGGGTGAACGACGCCCTGTCCCGCGCCTACGCCTTCCTGCTGACGCAGCGCATGGGGTGCAACATCTCCGTCTCCATCTCCGATGACGCCTTCCTGCTGATGGCCTCAAAGCGCATCGACCTGGCCGCGCTCCCCGGGCTGCTCCGCTCGGGGGAGCTGCGCGGGGTCCTGCGCCGGGCGGTCAAGGATTCCGAGATCTTCAAGCAGCGCTTCCGGCACGTGGCCGCCCGGTCCTTCATGGTCCTGCGCAACTACAAGGGCCGGGAGGTGTCCGTGAACCGGCAGCAGGTGCGCTCCCAGTACCTGCTCGACTACCTGGCCGAGCAGGAGTCGGTCCCGGTCATCGAGGAGACCTACCGGGAGGTGCTGGAGGACGTCATGGACATTCAGAGGGCCGAGCAGGTCGTCCAGGCCATGGAGGCGGGGGAGATGACGGTGACCACCGTCCCCTACTCCCCTGTCCCGTCGCCCTTCGGGCACAGCATAGTGCTGGCCGGCATCTCCGACATCGTGATGATGGAGGACCGCTCCTCCCTGCTGCGGGAGCTGCACCGCAGGGTCCTGTCCAAGGTCCTCGGGGAGGGGCAGCGGTTCCAGTTCGAGGACGAGGCGGTCTCCGCGTATTTCCGGGCCAAGCGCGGCATCGCCGAGGACAAGGAGACACTGTTCGATCTGATCGCCCGCGCCGGCCCCTTCCACATATTCCGGGAGAAGGGGAGGAGCGTGTATCCCTATTGCCGCCCGGGCCGGGAACAGGTGGACGAATGGGCGTCCGAGCTCCTGGCGGAGGGGCGCATAGCCTCCGTGCACTTGGACGACGTGCAGTACGTGGCGGCGGAGCATCTGCCGACCTACGCCTCCCTGAGCGAGCCCAGGGCCATCGGGGCCGAGGAGGCCGCCGCCCTCGCCCTCCTGAGGGAAGGCCGCACGGCCGCGGAGCTCGAGGCCGCGCTTGGAAAGGGGCGGGAGGACACGGGCAAGGTCCTCCGGGCCTTGGAGGCCCAGAACCTCGTCGGGCGGGTGGCCCAGGTCAACGGCCGGTTCACCTACCGGGCGAGGGGCGTGCCTAGGGTCCCGCGGGAGAGGGCCGTCGCCACCGCCCTGCTCAGGCACCTGGAGCACTGGGCGCCGGCGACGGCGGACGAGGCGGCGTTCGCGCTGCACCTTCCCGAGGAGGAGGTGCGCCGCGCCCTCAGACAGCTGACCGAGGACGGGCTGGTCGAGGAGGGGCGGTTTGTGACCGGGGAGCAGGAGCAGTACATGCTCAAGCGGGACCACCTGCGGCTGAGGCACGGCTCGGAGGTCTTCGACCACCGGACGGTCGACGGGTACCAGCGGGCCAAGCTTGAGCGCCAGTTCGACAGCGTGGAGGAATGCCTCCACCACTTCGGGGAGATGGGACTCCTCTACGACATAGGCCGCCGGGTGAAAGGCTTCGACCTGGAGGAGTGGCGCCGGCTCCGAGAGGATGGGACAGTGCTCAGCGGGCGCTTCGTCCGGGGCAGGGTGCGCTACGTGCTCAGGGAGGACGCCCCGATGTACGTGAAGGCCTATCGCGCGATGGCCCTGAGCGAGACGGACCAGCGGGTGCTGCGGAGGATAAGGGAGCTCGGGGGGGCGAGCATGCGCGAGCTTGCCAAGGGGCTGCCGGACGCCAAGGAGACAATCAAGGACTCGCTGGACCGGCTGGACCGCAACATGTACATCGTTCGGAGGTACGAGGAGGGCGAGGATTGGTCCCGGGAGAACGTCTATGAGGCGTATGACGCGCCCGAGTATGAGGGGGACCCGGCGGAGGAGCTCGTGCGCCGCTTCGTCCGGGCCTACGGGCCGGTCCCGCCCATGGCCGTCCGCATGCACACGGGGCTCCCTCCGGAGGCGGTCGAGGGGGCCTTGGACCGGCTGGGGGTGGAAAGGATCGTCGTGGGGGACGCCGCCACGGAGATGGTGTTGATGGCCGATGAGCTGGACGCCCTGCGGGCCTTCTCGCCCCCTAGCGAGGAATGGAGCGTGGTCAGCCCGTACGACCCGGCGGCCCAGCCGCACTGGGCGGACATCAATGCCCGCTTCGGGGACTCCTGGGTGTTCCCGGTGCTGCGCGACGGGACGGTGGTCGGGGGCGTGGAGAAGTGGGACGTGGGCGGCTGCGTGGAGCTGCGGGCGATCGACCTGGACGAGCCTTCCCGCCTGCCGATGGCCCTGCAGGCCCTGGAACCATTGCTCCGGTTCCAGGCGGCCCAGGGGCTCGACATGGTGAGGGTGAAGGAGGTGCTCGGGGTCGCGGCGGACGAGGTGCAGGGCGAGGCCGCCCACGCCCTGGAGGCCGCGGGCTTCGTCCATCTGGAGGGGATGTGGGCCCGCGGGGGCGTCCCGCGCCAGTATGAGCGGGAGGAGCTGCGGCGCTACGCCATGCGCCGGCAAGGCCTCCTCCCCAGGCCGGCCTACCCGAACGTCATCGAGGGGGTGAAGCGCACCGGCGGCTTCCGCGGCGACCCCGCGGCCTTCGCCCGCTGCCGGGTCAAGGTCCCGCTGAAGCGCATGGTGGAGCAGGGGCTGCTCTACGTGGTCACCGGGCTGCCCGAGCACATGATGTACACGAGCATGCAGCACGCCTCGCTCTACCGGGACGCCAAGGCCCGGGAGCTCAGCGAGGACGCGCAGGCCATGGTCAGGATGCTGGAGCGGAACCTTCCGATGCCGAGGAGGGCGTTCTTCGAGCGTTCGGTGCTCGGCCCCGGCCGGACGCAGGACGCGCTCCGGGAGCTCGTCCGTGCGACCGTCGTGGCGTACGGCCGCAACAACCGGATCACGCTCGTGCCCTCCTCCGGCCTCGATGCCAGGGAGGCCCGCCTGGAGCTGCTCCGGCTGCTGTTCCGCAACTTCGGGACCTTCACCGCCGAGAACCTGTCCCGCTATCTGCGCGGAGAGGTCCCGATGCGCGAGCTGCGCTCGCTCCTGGCGCAGCTGACCGAGGAGGGGTTCCTGGCCAAGGGCTTCCTGGAGCGGGGGAGCGACGCGGTGCACTGGGCGCTCAAGGAGGACCTCGACGGCATCGGCAGGAAGGACGCGGACAGGGAGCTGGTGCTCTATCAGTTCGACAACATGGCCCACTACCTCTACGACGAGATCAGGGAGAGGTGCGGGGGGATGGGCAGCCTGGTCATGCGCGGGCCGCATATCATAGGGTGCTTCCGTTCCAAGCACAGCGGGAGGGACCTCACGATCATCGACCTGCAGGGGGGCAGGGAGGCGAAGGAGGTGGTCAAGGGGTTCGTTTCGGAGCTGGGATGGACGGTGAGGGAAAAGACGTCGAAGGAGATCCCGGACTGGGAGATCCAGGAGTTCCTGGGGAAGGTGATGGGCAAGGAAGGTTGAACTACCTCTCCCGTTCCCGGGCGATTATCAGCTCCGCCACCTTCCTGCCCGACAGCAGCATGCCGCCGAAGATGGGGCCCATGCGCGGGGCCCCCATGACCGCGTTGGAGGCCATCCCGGTCACGTAGAGGTTCCTGTAGACCTCCCGGGTGTTCTCCACCGTCATCTGCTCCCCCACCTCGGCCCACATGGACCGCTCCCCCTCGATCTGCCCGGTCGGCGTGCTCAGGCGGCCGACCTTCCGCTGCACCACGTGCACGACCTCGGCGGGATGCCCCGTGCCGTCGATGACGTACTTGGAACGGATGGCCAGCGGGTCGACGTGCAGGCCCGCTACCTCCACGGCGCTGGAGTTGATGACCACCCCGCATATGCCGTCCCCGCGGATCATGACATCCTCCACGGAGACGGTGTTGTAGAGGCGGGCCCCGGCGGTCACCGCCGCGGCGATGAGCTTGGCGGACGCCTCCACGGAATCGGCGGTGTAGTAGCCGTCCCCGGCGTCCCTCAGGCGGACCCCGATCTCCTCCAGCAGGGCCTTGCTGCCCTCCTGCACCACGATGACCGGGAAGGTCATGCCTCCCCCCCACATCCCCCCGCCGGGGGTGAGCTTCCGCTCGAAGATAACGACCTTGAGCCCGGCCTTCGCCAGGTAGCGCGCCGCCGTCAATGAGGCCGGGCCGGCGCCGGCGATGACGACGTCTACGTCCACGTTCTCCAGGAACTCCTCGGTGTACCTCTCCACTATCTTGCGGGTGACCAGAACCTCGTCGATCTCCATTGGAATGCCTCTCGCGCCCTCGGCCGAGCGATTGAGGTAAAGAACATTTTTTATTTATATCATGCCCGAGGCCCACCCCTGCCGATGGATGGAACGGGGCCGGCCACCGCCTCCTCCCGGCGAGGCCCCTGGCGCGTTCGCCCCAGGCGCCCCCTCCGTTGGTCCAGGGCCGTTCCCGTTCCAAGGGACATGTTCCCGCCCCTCCAGGGGACCGGGAGGGCGCGCGCCCGTCGACCCCGCAGGGAATGGACCGGTCCAGTGAACAGCAAGTATTAAGAATCGTTAAGCCATTGATTAGGCGATGAAGATCCCCTGCGAGCTTATCGTCTGGTATGTGCTGCCTTCCATCCGGCGCGAGTTGGCCAGGGAGCTTGTTCAGAAGCACCATCTCAGCCAGGCGGAAGTGGCCCGCAGGTTCGGGGTCACCGACGCGGCCATCTCCCAGTACCTCAAGGCCAAGAGGGGCACGAACAAGGAGCTTGAGAACAGCGGGAAGTACGAGGACTTCAAGCGCGAGGTGGAGACCTCCGCCATCCGGATCATCAACGGCTCCGACATCGTCGTGGAGACCTGCCGCATCTGCGAGATGGTCAAGAGGAGCGGCATGCTGGTCGGCATCTACGAGGCCCAGACCGGCCTCCGCGCCCCCGCGTGCGTCTGCCCACAGTGCGAGTGATCAGCGCCCATAGGAATGGTAGATGTACTGCTGAGCATAGCCCGCCCATCGCCCGAACCTCTCCCGGGCCAGGGCGCTGACGTGGCGGTAGCTCCCCTCGATCCCGTACAGCTCGGCCATCGCCCTCCGGATGCGCACGTCGACCGGGAACGCCTCCAGATGCTCCAACGAGAAGACGCTGACGCAGTCCGCCACCTTCGGGCCGACGCCAGGCAGCTTGACCAGCTCCCGCCAGCAGTCCTCGTATTCCATCTCGATGAGCGCCTGGAAGTCGATCGCCCCTCTGTACGCCAGCCGGGCGAGCTCGATGAACCGCCCCGCCCGGTAGCCAAGCCCACATCCATCCACCCGCCCGCACCCGTCCAGCAGCTGCCCGGGCGTGGGGAACGCGTAATACCCGTCCCTCTCCGTCCCGAAGGTGCGGCACACCCTCTCGACCATGCCCTGGATCCGCGGGATGTTGGCGTTCGTCGCCAGGACGTAGGAGGCAATGCACTCCCACGGGTCCTGGCGGACCAGGCGCAGGCCCCGGTACCGCTCGAAGCAGGAGGAAAGGTACCGATCGGCCCCTAGCGCCCCGTAGATGGCCTCAAGGTCGTCATCCGATCGGAAGTACCGCTCGAGTTCCGCCATGCCCATGCCCGAGCGGACCGCCACCCTCGGGCCGTCCTGCTCCAGCACGACCATCCTTCCGTCCACTATGCCCTTCCAAAGGCCCCCCTCCTTCCGCCAGCGGAACACCTGCCCGCAGCCGAGGGTGTGGTCCAGGTCAAGGAGCATGGGCCCGCTTGGCCACGAACACCATTATGTCGCTCTCCTCGGTGAAGGGGCCTCCATGCCAGTCCCCGTACGTGGCCACCACCTCCAGGCCGGAGGCGGCCATAAGCTCCAGCACCTCCTGGTGCGCCAGGTACCTGATGGTGAAGCAGGCGGTGACGCGCCGCATCTCCCGGTCCTGGCGGGAGATGTCGAGGAAATAGTGCACCGTGGTGCGCCGCCGCTGCCTGTCAAAGGTCTGGGCCTCGAACTTGGAGATGATCTCCCCGTTGAGCATGGTCCTGGTCCCGCGATGGCGCACCAGCTCCTCCGGGCGGTCCAGGCGGGGGTTGAAGACGCTCATGACGAAGCGCCCCCCCTCCTCCAGGTGCTCGGCGACGTTGCGCAGCGCGGCCTCCTGCCCCTCCCTCTCCAGGAGGTGCAGGAACGCGTTGAACGGGACGACTATCAGCTTGAACCTGCGGGGGCAACGGAAGGTGCGCATGTCCGCATGATGGACGCTCACCCGCGCCTGGACCTCCTCATCGTACAGCTCCATCTTGGCGGTGAGGCGGTCCAGCATGGAATGGCTGCGGTCGAAGCCCCAGATCTCGTACCCCTTCTCTGCGAACGGGACCAATGTCCGGCCGGTGCCGCACATGCACTCCAGGACCGGCCCGCCGACCTGTTCCGCCAGGCGCAGGTAGAACTGGGTGTCCTCGACCTGGTCCTCATACCACACGTCGTAGTACTTGCCCAGGACCTCGTAGAGGTCCGGCTCCTCATAGCTTGTATCCGATCTTCCGGAGGAATCCTCTTCTCTTCTCGACATCTGCATCCTGCTCAACCCCCACTGGCATCTGGCCATCGATCACACCCACGATCCCCCGCCCCAAGGCACTCTCCGCCACCACCAGCTCAAGCTCGTTGGCCGTGGCGCAGAAAATGCAGCACACCTCCGGGACCTGCCTGATCCTCGGGAGCACATTGAGCGGATAGGCGTCCCGCATGACGATGAAGAACGTATGCCCCGCCCCCACCTTCAGGGCGTTGCGCTGCGCGCACTCCCTGAGCTCGGGGTCGTTGCCCTCCACCCGCACGAGCCGCTCCCCGGACGCCTCGCAAAAGGCCACCCCGAACTTGGCAGAGGGGACGGCCGTCACCATCGCCTCATAAAGGTCCTCGGCGGTCTTGATGAAATGGGACTGGCCGATGATAATGTTCACGTCCACGGGCTTCTCCACCGGCACGTTGTACTGCTTCATTTCCCTCCCAGTCCACCAATCCTCGGCCGGATATTTACATTGTACGCCCCGGCAGCTCCTTAAGGCGGGAAGGGGAATACGCCTCATGCTCCGCATCGGTCCGGCCGGCTATCCCGAGGGCTCCAGGACGCCCGCCGACGCCATGCGGAAGGTGAGCGAGGCTGGACTGGACGCGCTGGAGGTCCAGTTCGTGCGCGACGTGCGGTTCAATCCCGAGAGGGCGGAGGAGGCCCGGCGCGAGGCGGAGGCGCGCGGGGTGACGCTGAGCGTGCACGCCCCTTACTACATCAATCTCAACTCCGCGTCCCAGGCCACCGTGGGGAAGAGCGAGGCGTGGGCGCTTCGGGCGATGCGCGGGGCGGAGGCGTTCGGGGCTTGGGTTGTGGTGGTGCACGCAGCCATGTACGGCGACGACAGGGAGGGGGCTACCCGGAACGTCATAGGGGCGCTGAGACGGATCCGGAGGGCGGCCGAGGAGGAGGGGCTGCGCGCCGCCATAGGCCTGGAGACCATGGGCCGGAGGGCAGCCTGGGGCACGCTCGCCGAGATAAGGACGGTCATGGAGGAGGTGGAGGGTGTCCTCCCGGTGGTCGATTTCGCCCACCTGCAGGCGCGAGGCCCGCCGCTGGACCGGGAGCGGTTGGACACCCTCCTGACGGACCTCGCGGACGTCCCCCGGCTCCATTGCCACCTCAGCGGCATCGAGGGCGGCGATGCCGGGGAGCGGAGGCATCTGCGCCTCGGGGAGGGTCTGGACCACCGAATGGTGCTGGACGCCCTCCGCCGGAGCGGGAGGGAGGCCACAGTCATCTGCGAGTCCCCCGCGCCGATGGAGGACGCCAGGGCGATCAGGCGCTATCTGGACGGCGGGGGCTAGTACGCGTACTGAAAAGTACGCAGGTTGAAATAATGTCAAGGCAATAATGGCCCAAGGCGGATGGTCATATGCCAGGTGCAAAAAGGGAGGCCGAGGGGGAAGAGGTCTTCGAGTTCGATTGTCCCGCGTGCGGCAGGCACATAGTGGGTGAGGCGGCCAGATGCCCCGGCTGCGGGACGGAGTTCATCATCGAGGAGGTCCCGGTCATCGAGTGCCCCTCCTGTGGGGAGGAGTGCTCCCCGGAGGCCGCGACATGCCCCTCCTGCGGCAAGCCCATCGTGGCCGAGGAAGACGAGCAGTTGCGCCAGGAGTTCCCCCG
The DNA here is from genome assembly GCA_021372335.1 of Methanobacteriota archaeon. GTDB lineage: Archaea > Thermoplasmatota > Thermoplasmata > Methanomassiliicoccales > UBA472 > UBA472. The sequence continues at coordinate 3,664 of JAJFUR010000024.1, read as the reverse complement.
GCTGGTGGCGGAGGTCAAGCCCCTGCTCATCCTGGCCAAGGACTACGAGGTCGAGGTGGGGGAGGGGCGCCGCCTGATAGACAGGGCGGTGCAGGCCGGGAAGCAGCGGGACCTGGGGACAGCGGTCCAGATGGTCAAGGAGGCCCGGACCTCCATCCGGGCCGCCCTGGACGCCCGCCTGGAAATGGAGGAGGGTAGCCTGGAGCGATCGGTGGGCGTGGTCTCCCGCGCGGGAGCGGACCCCGGGGAGGTCGCCAAGGCCCTGGCGTCCCTGCGCTCCCTGAGGGAGGAGGGGGACATCGAGGGGGCGCTGCAGGCCGCGGTCAAGGGCCGCAAGGCCGCCGAGCGCAGCAGCGCCAAGTTCCTGGAGGCCAACGACATGGCCGAATCCTTGGCCCGCCTGATCGAGGTCTGCGAGCGCTTCTACCTGGACGTAAGGGACGCCAAGCGCATGCTGCAGGAGGCCCGGGACGCCGGGGACCATGGGGACTGGGGGATGATGGGCATACTGGCCCGGAAGGGGCGCGAGCAGCTCGCCCGCTCCCTGCCGGAGGTCACCCGGACGGAGATGCGCAAGGCGAAGAACCAATTGTTGGACGCCAAGGCCGAGGGGAAGGACGTGCGCACCCTGGTGAAGGTCCTTAAGGAGGCCGGGGTGGCGATGAACCGGGAAAGGTACGATGTGGCCCTGGAGCTGCTGCTAGACTTCAGGACCGAGCTCAAGCGGACCTGATCAGCGCTCCCTGACCAGGCGCATCTCCCTCTCCAGGATGGACCGCTCCTGCGCGCTGAGGCTGGCCGGGTCGATGGACAGCAGGAACAGGGCGGGCCGTTCGCTGATGCGGTCCACGAGGGAGCGGATGAAGCGCAGCGCGCCCTCGAAGGAATTACTGCTTATGAGGTACTGGAGATCGTCGATCAGGATCACGGCCTTCCCCTGCCTTTCAAGGAACTCCTCCAGCACCACCACGATCTTCTCCAGGGAGGGGGGAATGGTCCGTTCCTCCTCGGACTCATGGTCCGTCAGCCAGATGAGTTCGGCGTCGATCTCCTTATAGGCCCGGCGGAGCATGCGCGGGTTCGTCCGGGAGATGGCCAGCCCAGCGTACCCCTTGGCGAGGTAGGACACGAACATGCCATGCGAGAAGTCCCGGGTCCGCTCCTCGACCAGATAGCTCTCCCCCTCCTCGAGCTCCACCTCCACGTCCCTGAGGTCGCGCTTCCCGGCCATCTCCAGCGACCTCTCCCTGTGATATTTGATGATGGCCTGCTTGAGTTCCAGGATGCTGCCCCCCTCGCTCACCCCTTCCTTCACCTCCGTCCGCAGGTTGTCGCGGTAGAAGTGCGCGACAAGCTCGGCGAGGTCCGGGGCCCTGTCCTGCCGATGGTCCTCCACCAGGGAGGTGAGGGCGTTCGGGTCGGAGACCCTCATCAGGCTGATCGAGGTGTCCGGGAAGATCGAGTCGCCGAGGGTGAACTCCGCCGCCCGTTCGCCGCGGTACATCATCTCCACGCTGTTGCTCCCGGAAGGCTTGAAGCTGTAAAAGGCGACCGTAGGGCGCCCCTGGTCGAACACGAGCACGCCGTTCGAGGTATCCCCCTCCAGCGTGAGGGATGTCCGCAGATAGCCGGTGAAGGCGCTGGCCTTGATCGTGCCCAGCAGTTCGCGCAGGGACGCCTGCCCGCCCTTGCGTTCCTCCTTGCTCTCGGCCGCCGGGAGCCGCATCTCAGAGATCATGTCCGGATGGCAAAGGGTGATGCCAGATATTATAATTGTCTGAATCGGGGGAAGGACCGCAGGAACAACAAATTTTAAATGGCCGGAGCGGTTGATGTCGCCCTGACGCCACTGTAGCTCAGCGGTAGCCCCTAGGACGGGGCCGCTATAGAGCGGCGGTTTCGTAAACCGCAGGCCGGGGGTTCAAAACCCTCCAGTGGCTCCACTCACCTCTCCAGGTACTGGCTCACCATCTTTATCGCGCATACGTCGCCGCACATCGAGCATCCCTCGCTCTCGGCGGTCGTCCCGCGCCTCCGGTACCTGCGGGCCTTCTCGGGGTCGAGCGCTTCCCGGTACATCCCCTCCCAGTCCAATGCCTTCCGGGCCACGGCCATGCGCTGGTCGCGCTCCACCCCGCGCCCCAGCGCGAGGTCCGCGGCGTGCGCCGCGATCTTGCTGGCGATCACCCCTTCCTTGACGTCCTCCCCGTCCGGGAGCGAGAGATGCTCGGCGGGGGTGACGTAGCAGAGGAAGTCCGCCCCGGCGAGGGCGGCCACCGCCCCGCCGATCGCCCCTACTATGTGATCGTACCCGGGGGCGATGTCCGTGACCAGCGGCCCCAGGACGTAGAACGGCGCGCTGTCGCAGACCCGCTTCTCCAGGAGCACGTTCGCCTCTATCTGGGAAAGGGGAACGTGCCCGGGCCCCTCGACCATGCACTGCACGCCGGCCTCCCGGCACCGCTGCACCAGCTCCCCCAGGACTATGAGCTCCTGCACCTGCGCCCGGTCGGTGGCGTCCGCCACGCATCCGGGGCGCAGGCCGTCCCCCAGGCTCAGGACGAACTCGTACCTCTGCGCGAGTTCCAGCAGGTAATCGAAGTTCTCGTACAGCGGGTTCTCCTGCTCGTTGTGCAGGATCCAGGCGGTAAGGAAGGCCCCTCCGCGGGACACGACGTCCGTCAGCCTCTCCGCCCTGCGGAGGCGGGCCACGGACTCCAGCGTGATCCCGCAGTGCACGGTCATGAAGTCGACGCCGTCCTTGGCGTGGCGCTCGATGCCGTTGAACATGTCATCCTCGTCCATGTCGACCACGGCGCTGCGGCGGGCCGCCCGGAGGCCCTCCTGATAGATGGGAACGGTGCCCACCGGCACCCGCATCTCCTTGAGGATGGTCCTTCGGACCTCGTCGATGTCCCCGCCCGTGCTGAGGTCCATGAGCGCGTCCGCGCCATACCTGACGGCGATGCGGGCCTTCTCCAGCTCCGGCCCCAGGTCGGGAAGGTCCCGGGAGGTGCCCACATTGGCGTTCACCTTCACGGCGAGCCCCTCCCCGATGGCGCAGGGCTCGGGCGAGTGCAAGGGGTTGAAGGGAACGACGGCGCGGCCCGTGGCCACCATGCGCCGGACCCACTCCGGGTCCGCCCCTTCGGCCCTGGCCGCCCTCACTATCTCCTCCGAGGCCCCGCCCCTCGCTTGGAACATGATGCTCATCGCCGCCACCAACCCGTTTTCCTGATTTATTGCTTCCCTCTCGGCCCCCGCCGGATATGTACCTTTCCCTTCGCCTGCTCTGTAGAAACCATCGCATTTTATTGAACGAATAATGATAAAATTAATTAGCCTCGACACTGTCCAGTCCCTTGGGGGCAGGCCCGATCGTAGCAAGACAAACCTCCCCCCGGGGATGGGATGCCTGGGTGTCGAGGAGAAGAGGAAGATCCACCGAGAATAAGATACTTCGGGCGGTGAGGGAGCTGAAGGCCAGGCTGGTACGCCTGGCCTTCCCCCTGTACCGGACTGGGAGATCGAACCACCTGTACACGCAGCACCAGCACCTGGTGCTGCTCGTTCTCCGGCAATGGATGGGCAAGTCCTACCGGGAGTTCTGCGAATGGATGGGCGTGTGCACGAAGGTGCTGAGGCTCTTGGGCATCGTTCGCAT
>JAJFUR010000069.1 GCA_021372335.1 Methanobacteriota archaeon | reverse complement strand
GGCCAAGGCGGCCGGGCGGGAGATCCCCGGCTGGAAACCCATCATCGGAACGAACTGCTTCGCGCATGAGGCGGGCATCCACACGGACGGGGTGATCAAGTACCTCTCGAACTACGAGCCGTACACCCCGGAGGAGGTCGGCCTCACCCGCAAGATCGTCATCGGCAAGCACTCCGGAAGGCACACCATCAAGCAGATCCTGGCCAACAAAGGGTACGAGATCGACGACGAGCTGGCGCAGAGGATCCTGGACCAGGTTCGCGCGAACTCGATCGCGCTGAAGCGGTCGCTCTCGGAGAACGAGCTGATCTACATCTACCAGGACTTCATCGCCGGGGACAACCAGGTCATGAGGGACTGAGCGCGCTATCGTCAGCCCGGCCCATGTGGGCGCAGGCGCGGTCGAAGGCGGCGCGTCCTTCGGCCCCTTCACGCCCCTCGATCGATCCCCAGGCCCAGTGATCGCTGGATGGACCGGCGGTTCAAGCCCGTTGAAACCGCCAAAGCGTCCTCTCCACGGTGGTTCAAGGGGCCATGCTGGCGGCCAAGGCCCGGATGGGCACGTCCCCATGCATGAACACCCAAGCTCATGGGAGCGTGAACGACGAGGCGCCTCAGCTAAGAGGGCAAAGGCACCTGCAGGAAAGCCTCCCTGGAGGTCTACCGGCGCCCTCCGCGGCCACATTGAATCCCACGGTAGTAAATAATGGGTCCGCATTTCATGGGGTATAGCTTCAACAGTACGTCGGAAGAAGGGGGCATGCATCGTCATGGACCGGCGCGGATCGCTCAGGAGCTCCTGGGGGCAGGGGCTTCGGGGCTCCTATCCTGAGGGAGGGGGCCGACCTCCGGTCGGGGCGATCTCCAACCAGAATACCATCCGGGAGGATCTTCCGTTCAACAAAGGCGCTGAGTAAGGGGCAACAATGAGAATACTCCTGTATACCCACGAATTTCCGCCTTTCGCGGGGGGAGCGGGCGTCTACACAGCAGGCCTCGCCAAAGGGCTATCCGAGCTTGGCCATGAGGTAACGGTGGTGGCGCCTGCCTACGAAGAGGCCATTGCCCAATGGGATGCCCAGCAACCGTACACCGTCGATCGGATGTTGCTACCAGGGGGAAGGCTGACCGTGCTGGCTGGAAGCATTGGGCTCATTCGGGCCTGGCTGCACCTACGGCCGGACATGACGTTCGTGACCGACGTTGGCGCACAACTGGCCGCTTCGCTGGCCTCGCTGGTCTTTCCCTTCCATGCGCCATACTGCATCACCGTTCACGGCTCAGAGATAGAGTGGCATTTCGGCATCGGGCGCAGGAAAAGGCCCCAGGCGCTTCTCATGCCCGTCGTTCGGCGTTTCTTCGCCCGATCCCTAGCGATCGTTTGCGTGAGCCGAGCCACCCAAGAAGCGCTCCTGTACAAGTTGCCCGCCCTTGGTGAGCGCGTTGCAGTGGTCCATAACGGGATCGACCTGGATGCTTTCCCACCGGTGACCGAGGAGGAGGTCGGCAGACTAAGGAACAAAATAGATGCACCGGGGCCAGTCCTTCTTACGGTGGCACGCCTGATCCCCGAGAAGGGGATCGACAATGTGCTGAAGGCCCTTTCTCGGATCGCTCCTGACATGCCCGACCTGAGGTATGTGGTCGTTGGGGCCGGTCCTGACCTGGGTCGCCTTAAGGCCCAGGTCACAGATTCCTCCTTGGAGAGCAACGTGGTCTTCGCAGGAAAGGTGTCCCAGAGGGAGCTGTCGGCCTATTATGCCCTATGTGACATCTTCATCATGCCAAGTCGCCCCTCGGATCGCTTCGAGGGGTTTGGCCTGGTGTATGCGGAGGCCGGAGCGTATGGAAAGCCTGTGATCGCAGGAAGGACGGGCGGCGTCCCCGAGGTTGTCCAGGATGGGCACAACGGTATCCTTGTCGATCCCATGGATGTGGATGGACTGGAGAGGGCGATACGATCGCTGCTTTCGAACCCAGGGTTGGCGCGAAGCATGGGCTGCAATGGTCGCAGGCAGGTGGTGGAGAGGTTCAACATCCTGAGGATGGCGGAGAGCACGCTTCAGGTCGTATGTGAAAGGGAAGGGAGGCCCAAGCATGGAGGGGGACCAGGGGCTTGATCCCGATAGCATCACGCCCACCGCTCTATTGGTCCATGATGACGCTCCC
>JAJFUR010000054.1 GCA_021372335.1 Methanobacteriota archaeon | reverse complement strand
CTCCCCGGGGGGGACCTCCCCCGTCACAAGCGTGGTGGCGTTCCAGTGCTTAAGCCTGTTCGTCAGGTCGAACAGGAAGCTGCGGTACTGGTCCTTGAGCATCTCCCCGACCACGGTGATGGGGTCGATGACGATGCGCTGCGGCATCACCTCCGCGATGCGCCGATCGATCGCCTCGAGCAGTTTGTCCTGGTCTCCATAGCGGAGAAGGGCGCTCAGGTCCTCATAGACGATGGCATCGCCGAAGTACTCGGGTCGCATGAAGTCGAATTGGGAGGAGAAGCGCAGCATCCAATGGGACGGTTCGCTCAACGTTGTGAAGAACAGCCCCTGTTCGCGTTTGGCCGCCCCCTCGCAGAGGAACCGGAGGCAGAAGGTGGTCTTCCCTGTCCCGGCGGCCCCGGAGACCAATATCACCGAGGGGAAGGGGAACCCTCCCTCTATTAGCTCGTCCAATCCCGGCACTCCGGACGGGATCCTCTGCAGCCCCGCCCGGTCCCTCTCATTGCCTTCCACGGTCGATCCCCCTTTTGCCATCCGTCCCGCCATCCATATAGCTTCCCTCTCCGCTCCCGTCGCATGCCTCGGCCTCAAGCCTCAGCTCGGTCCCGCCCATCGCCAGGACCGAATGGTAGAGGTTCGGGTTCCTCTGCCTGTCGATTACAAGCACGACCGCGGCCCTGTCCCCCAGTAGGTCATTGAACTCCCTTATGAACCTTTGGACCTTCTCATGGCCATTGAACGTCAGGAGGTTGGAGATGTTGTCGATGAGCGCGAACCGGCATTGGGCCAGGTCGAAGCCCTGGTCCTTTGAGGACCACTCCCGCAGGGCGCTGGGGAGCATGTCGATATTGTTTGGTCCCTTGAAGAATCCTACCCTAGCCTGCCGGCACGTATCAGTGGCCGCGAACTGTGATACAGTATCGATGAACGTCACGCTGGTATGCTCGATGCCATGCATGTCCAGCAGATGAACCATGTACTGATGCGGCCGGTCCACCGAGACGAACAGGCCTGGATTCCCATCGCCGATGAGGGCCTTGAGCAGGACCAGCTCCACGACCACGAACTGGGTGGTCCTGACGTCCAGCACCATGAGCCCGGGTCGTGGGACAGGCCCGAGCTGCCTACGGAAGTTCTCGTACTGGCGCATGTCCCTGGCATTCATGGACGTCCGTCCCTGGTAGCATGGTCAAGGGTATTTAGCTACTTTCTGGTGCTTATTGGAATTGATAGCGACCCTGCGGGCTGGTAAAGCCCGCGTGGAGTCCATTCTCTATTAAATATCCAGAGCGAGATGGGGGAGGGATCGTATTGCTAGGTGGCGACGCCCTCGGGCTGATCATGGTCTACACCTATGTCGGTGCCATAGCGGCGCTCGCCGCCAGGTGGCGCTTCCTAAGGGAACGGTCCCTCCAGAGGAAGTTCATCCACGTGATGGTCGGCAACATCGCCTTGTTCTGGTGGGTATTCGACACCAGGTATGTAATGGCCCTGCTGGCGGCCGCCCCTTTCATCCCCCTGCTCCTCCTGCTCTCGAGAAAGGCCGGGGAAGGGGACGGGTCGACTGCCGGACCGAAGGGCTCGGTCCTCACCACCGCCTCGCACGAAGGCCATCAATTGGGCCTGGTCTACTATGCCATTTCCTGGACGCTCCTGGCCTTCTTCGCCTTCGAGGACCTGGTGGTGGCCTCGGTCGGCATCGTCTGCATGGCCTACGGGGATGGGATGGGCGGGCTGATCGGCAAGGCCTTTGGAAGGCGGAAGCTTCGCGGGAACAAGACAGTAGAAGGGACGCTGGCCGTATTCCTCTTCTCCGTCCTGGGGATCTTTCTTATTATTAACTACTACAATCTTCTGTTCTCCCTCGGGCTCTACGGCACCAGGACGATAGCCCTGCCCCTCAGCGCACTGACCGCCGTGGCCCTGGGGGCCTATGTGGCGATCGTGGAGCTGTACACCCCCGGGGAGTACGACAACCTCGTCATCCCTATTACCACCGCATTGATCATGGCCCTGGCGGGCATCTGAGGGAAAGACATGGAGTTGATAGTGGTCGACGGCATCGATGGCTCGGGGAAGAGCACAGTGGCCGAGTGGCTCGCCGACCATTACCGCCGGCGAGGGGAGACGGTGCTGGTGCGCACCCATCCCTCCTCCTCCATCTTCGGCCGGTTGACCCGACGCGCGCTTGCCTCCGAGGGCAGGGCGATGCGGGCATTGGCCTCGGTCCTCTTCATCGCCGATGTCCTCCACTCCCTCCACCTTCTTCGGAGCTGGAAGGGGTATGACAAGGTAATCTTCGTGCGCTACATCATGGCCGTGGCCTACCTTCCTGGTTCGCTTTACAGGCAGGGGTATGAACTCTTTAGCAAGGTGCTTCTGGTCCCCCCACGCCTGCTGCTGGTGGATGTACCCCCGGAATGCGCCCTGCGGCGGATCGAGGGGAGGGAGCATGCGCGGGAGATGTTCGAGAACCTGGAATCGCTGCAGAAGG
>JAJFUR010000027.1 GCA_021372335.1 Methanobacteriota archaeon | reverse complement strand
GTCCAGGGCATCGGCGATGTTATCCTCCTCGTTCCGAACCTTGAGGACGATGGATACGAGCATCCCCCCTCCATCTGTGTTACAGTATAAAAGCCCCTTGAGGGCCAGTCGGGCATGGGCTGGCCCGGAGGCGCCGCCCTTTGGCGTGAAGAAGGAACTCTGTCAGACATTCCGTCGCACAAAGCCCGTCGCAGAGGGCCAAGCCCTGGTGGAAAAGGCCTAACGTCTGTCTCGTGGAATAGGCAGGCCCTCAACCTGCCTCGGATCCAATGGCGGTCCGGTCTCTGGCCATCGTCCCTATGGTGACAAAATATATATACGGAGGATAATATACATAATATGTCCGACATATGTCGGACTCGGGATGGGACGCGCTCGAGCGAAGGCGGGTGGGAGAGAGCACCTTCGCACCCCAGGTAGTGTTGCATGTACCTAAAGCAGATAGAGGTAGAGAACTTCAAGTCATTCGGCAAGAAGCTGACCATACCCATGCTGAACGGGTTCACCGCCGTCACTGGCCCCAACGGCTCCGGCAAGTCCAATATATCCGACGCCATCCTTTTCGTCCTGGGTCCGAAGAGCTCCAAGGCCCTGCGCGCGGGCAAGCTCACCGACCTCATATTCAATGGCGGCAGCACCAAGTCCCCCGCCAATTACACGAGGGTGTCCCTGGTCTTTGACAACGCCGACCGCACCATCCCCCTGAACGAGGATATGGTCAAGCTCACCAGGTACGTCAAGCTGTCCGATGCCGGAGAGGGCTATAACTCCTATTTCTATGTGAACGACCGCAAGTCCACCCTGGCCGAGTTCGACTACCTGCTTGCCAGCGCCCGCATCAGCGCCGAGGGCTATAACCTCGTGCAGCAGGGGGACGTGACCCGCATCGTGGAGATGTCCTCCCTCGAACGGCGGAAGGTGCTCGACGAGATATCAGGGATAGCGAAGTTCGACGAGGAGATCGCCAGGGCTGAGGGGCAGAGGCTCTCGGCCCAGGACAACATCGAGCGCATCTCCATCATCCTGGGCGAGCTGGACAAGCAAATACGCCAGCTGGAGCAGGAGAGGGGGGCGGCCCTTAAGTACCTGGAGATGAGGGACCGCCTGGCCTTGGCGAAGGCCCGCCTGGCCCACAAGCGCAGGGAGGGGGCGGAGGCAGAGATCAAGAGCATAGGGGAGCAGATAGGCTCCTATTCCAAGGACATCGAGGCCCTGAAGCTCCGCCGCTCCGAGCTGGAGGCACAGGTCCGCTCCATCGAGGACCTCTATCAAAGAAAGGAGATGGAGCTCCAGGCGAAGGGCGGAGCGGAGTTCCTGGAGCTGAAGGAGCGGATGGACGCCCTTCGGATAGAGGTCGCCCGGGCCGCCGACCTGAAGGAGCGCTCCACGGACCAGGCCTCCGAGGTCAAGGAAGGGCTCGCGGCCCTGCTCGAGGAGCACAAGACCCTGCTCAAGGAAAGGGACGCCCAACAGGCGGCATTGGCCTCGGCAAGCGAAAGGCTCAAGGCCCTGGAGGACAAGGTCAAGGGACTGCAGAGGGACGAGGCCAAGCTGAAGGGCGAACTCAGCTCCTACGATTCCGAGCTATCCACGCTGGAGAGGGCGATCAAGGAGCGGGACCAGAGGATCCGGGAGAGGGCCGATGCCCTGCACGCCAAGGTCCTTGAGAAGGAAAGGCTGGAAAGGCTGGCCGAGGACCTGAGGGCCGAGCTGGAGACGCTGCGACAGGAGCAGGAGGCCGCGGAGTTCGAGGTCAAGGACCTGGATTGGAGGGTCAAGGAGCTGGGCAAGCAGGGCAAGGACGCCAGCGGCTCCCTGCGATCGCTGCAGGAGCAGTTCCACGCCATGAAGAACCGGGAATCCCAGCTGTCCAGGATGGCCAACGAGCTGGAGCAGGCGGTGAGGAACCTTACCCGGGAGTACAATCACCTGAGGGCGGAGGAGGAGGCCGCGGCGAACGTGGCCAAGGGGTACACCAGGGCGGTGAGGGCGGTGCTCGAAGCCCGGGACCGCGGGGAGATGAAGGGCATCCACGGGACCATCGCGGAGCTTGCCAACGTCGATCCCAAGTACGAGGTCGCCCTGAACGTGGCGGCGGGGGGGCGCATGCAGTCCATCGTGGTCGACGATGACGAGGTGGCCTCCACGGCCATCGCCTTCCTGAAGAGGGGCGACCTCGGCCGCGCGACCTTTCTGCCCCTGAACAAGATGCTGGACGGAAAGCCCAGGGGCAAGGCCCTCCTGGCCGAGAAGGAGGCCGAAGGGTTCGCCATTGATCTCATCGACTTCGACCCGAAGTACCGGGCGGCATTCTGGTACGTGTTCGGGGACACCGTGGTCGTCAACACCCTCCAGGAGGCCCGCCGCTTGATGGGCGGGGTGCGCCTGGTGACCGTGGGCGGGGAGCTCATCGAGGCCTCCGGGGCCATGGTCGGGGGGACGGTCGAGGGCAGCAAGGTGCGCTTCGGTGCAGGCAGGGGAAAGGCCGACGAGGTGGCCGAGGAGCTGCGCAAGGCCACCGAGCAGGCGGACAAGGTAGCAATGGAGCTCACGGCCGTGCGGCAGGAGGTCGCCGACCTCGAGGCCAAGATCCACGAGCTCGGAGGGGCCGACCGGGGGAAGGGCATCGAGCTTGAGGGGCTGCAGCGGCAGCTGACGGAGCAGAGGGCCCGCTCAAAGCGGGTCGCCGAGACCCTTGCGACCAAACAGGCCGAGAGGGAGGGGGCCATAGCCCAGGCGGCCGAGGTCGGCCTGGCGGTCACCAAGCTGGAGGAAGGGCTCGCAAAGCTCAGGGAGGAGAGGGAGGCAAGCTCCAAACGGCTTTTGGAGATAGCCCCCGCCGAACTCTCGCAGAGGTTGAGGGAAATACAGTCCTCCGTGGTCCAGGCGTCGCAGGAACTGGCAGAGGGACGCGCGGCGCACGAGGCCATCCGGCTTCAGGTCACCGAGCTGGAGAGGCGCCTGAACGAGACGGCCGGGCTCGAGGCCCAGTACAGGGAAAGGGGCGTACAGCTCGAGGCGCAGGGAAGGGCCGCCATGGAGAGGGAGACGAAGCTGAAGGTTGAACTGGCGGCCCTCAAGAGGATCGAGGATTCGATGGGCAAGGAGATGACGGCCCTCCGGGAGGAGAAGGAGAGGCTGGTGGAGCAGAAGGGGAAGGCCCAGGCCGAGCGGGAGAAGGTCATGGTAAGGCTGGAGACGGCCAACGACTTCCTGATAGGGCTAGGAACGAAGAAGGCCTTGGCCGAGGAGAGGTTGAAGGAGATAGCGCAGGAGATCTCCCAGACCAACCTGGTGGTCAGCTATCCGCTGCCCTCGATGGACGACATCCGCTCCGAGATGACGCTCTGTGAGAACGCCCTGAGCGGCATGGGGGCCGTGAACCTCAGGGCCATCGAGGACTATGACGAGAAGAAGGCCCGGCATGCCGAGCTGCGCGCCGAGACCAAGAGGCTGGAGGACCAGAGGGACCAGTTGATGGCCCTCACCGACCAGCTCAATGAGAGGAAGAAGGTCAACCTGCTGAAGGTGTTCGAGGCGGTCAACGCCAACTTCCGCAAGGTGTACGCGGAGCTCTCGGGCGGGGGAGAGGCGGAACTCCTCCTCGAGGCCCCGCAGGACCCGTTCCAGGGCGGGCTGGTGATCAAGGCCCGGCCCCGCAATGGCAAGGTGCTCAGACTGGAGGCGTTGAGCGGGGGGGAGAAGAGCCTGACCGCGCTGGCCTTCATCTTCGCGCTGCAGGAGTGGCAGCCCTCCCCTTTCTATCTGCTGGACGAGGTGGACATGTTCCTGGACGCGGTGAACGCCGAGATGGTGGCGAGCCGGGTCAAGAAGAGCAGCGCCACGGCCCAGTTCGTGCAGATATCCCTGAGGAAGGTCACCCTGAACAAGGCGGACCACATCATCGGGGTCACCAAGCAGGCCGGGGGGACCTCGAGCATCATATTCAAGCCGAACATCGGCGACCTGAGCGAGCTGGAGAAGGAGATCGAGCTGCCCGAGGAGAAGGGCGGGAGGGGATTGGCATGATGGACGCTGCGAGCTTGGACAATGTGTTGGGGCATCTGATGTTCCATAAGGCTATGATCGACGAAGGGCGGGGCTCGGAGAAGATCGACCGCTACCTGGCCCTGCTGCGCTCCGCCGAGGAGGAGAGGCAGGTCGCCGGGAGGGAGCCGTTGGACCGCGCCCTGCAGCTCGTGTTCGAGCTGGTGCTCACCAACGACCTGGACCCCTGGGACATCGATCTAATGAAGTTCGCCAAGCTCTATGGCCAGAGGATGCACGGCGAGGAGGTCGACTTCATCGTCGCCGGCAAACTGATGTACATGGCCTGGAGCATCCTGCACCTGCAGTCCCGGGAGGTGCTCTCCCTCAACGAAGCGCGGGAGGAACTCATCTGCGAAGGGTGGGACATGGAGGGCATGGACCTGTTCGTGGAGCAGCCCCTTCCGAAGGTCGAGCTGGGGGTCCCGGAGGGCGTGGAGCTGACCGAGGTCGTCCGCCACCGCTGCACCCGCCCCGTGTCGCTCGTGGACCTGCTCGACGCCTTCGATGCGGCCCAGCAGGAGGTGGAGATAGCATTGAACCGCCAGAGGGCCCGGGAAAGGCTGCAGAGGGCCGGGGAAAGGTTCGACGGCAAGAGCCACAGCGATGACCAGGAGAAGGACGCTGCGGAGGTATGGGTGCGCATCGAGCGCTGCGGCTCCGGGCCCATCGCCCTGGAGGACCTGTTCGAGGGCGGCAAGGAGGACCGCATCAAGGTGTTCGTCTCCCTGCTGTTCCTCGCCCGCAGCGGCAAGATCTCCCTCTGGCAGGAGGAGCTTCCCTATGGCCAGATATACCTGGAGATCAAGCTGCCCTGGGAGATAGCCAAATTGGTGGACGAAGCGGAGGCCCAGGCCCTCTCCGTCCACGCCCAGATGGTGATGTGAGGTGGACCGGGCGGTGGAGGCCGTCCTGTTCGCGGCGTCCCAGCCCCTCCGGGCCTCGGACATCGCGGACATCTGCGGCGTCAGCCCGGACGCCGTGAGAAGGGAGCTCAGGCGGCTGGCGAAGGAATACGAGGAGCGCGGCACCGCCTACGAGATCGCCAAGATAGGCCAGCGGTACTCCCTCCAGCTCAGGAAGGGGTACGAGCACTACGCCCTCCCCTTCGCGGCCATGGAGATCCCGCCGGACGTGCTCAGGACCGCCTCCATCATCGCCTACAACCAGCCGATCCTCCAAAGCGACCTGGTGAAGATGCTCGGCTCCGGGGTGTACGAACGGGTGAGGACGCTGCGCCAGATGGGGCTGGTCACCGGCAAGCATATGGGGCAGTCGCTCCTGCTCAGCACCACCCGGCAGTTCTCCGAGAGGTTCGGACTGGGAACGACGAAGGAAGAGATCAAGGAGTGGATGGAATCGAAGCAGAGAGAGCAATAGGAATGGCCCTTCGGGGTTGGGCCATCACCCGCATCCCGCCCAAGGCGTCCTCCAGGTACGGCGACCGCGTCGGCCCGCTGTCCCTGGTATGCGTCTCCGATGTGGTCCTCCAGGAGGATTTCGTGGGCTGTGCCCGAAGCAGGCTGTCAGAAGGCCAGCTCCTGGCACTGAAGCTCTGAGGGCCCCATCCAGGCGAAAAGGTTTAAATGTGACCGCACGATGCCTACGGCAGTGATCTAAATGGTAATGCCCCTCGCTCTCATGGAGAAGACCCTGAATAAGAAGGTGTCCCTCCTGCTCAAGGACAGCCGCGTCCTGGAAGGTAAGCTCACCGGTTATGACGAGTACATGAACATGGTGCTGGAGGAGACCGAGGAACGCACCGCGGACCAGACCCGGCGCCTGGGTACGGTCATCCTGCGGGGCAATAACGTCGTCAGCGTCGCCCCGCTCTGATAACGTTCATGAAAGCGTTGATCCTGGCCGGGGGCATGGGGACCAGGCTCAGGCCTCTGACGCTCTCGACGCCCAAGCCATTGCTCCCGCTTCTCGACAGACCGATGGTCATGCACATCATCGACTCCCTGCCCGCGGAAGTGGACACAGTGGTGTTGGCCGTCAGCTATATGAAGGACCTTCTCGAAGGCTATTTCCTCAAGCACGATTGCGGCCGGAAGGTGGTCCTGGTCAACGAGGAGGAGCCCTTGGGCACTGGCGGAGCGGTCCGCAACGTGCGCCAGTACCTAGATGGCACCTTCCTCTGCTTCAACGGGGACATCATCAGCTTGCTGGACCTGAACGATATGCTGGCCTTCCATCGCCGGCACGGAGGCATCGGCACCCTGGCCCTCTGGAGGGTGCAGGACCCTTCGGCCTTCGGGGTCGTAGGGCTGGAGGGAGCGCGGATCACGGTATTCCAGGAGAAGCCAGCCCCCGGCGAGGCCATCTCCGACCTCATCAATGCCGGCGTGTACGTGTTCGAGCCGGAGCTGCTGGAGCACATCCCCCCCGGGGTCGTGTCCCTGGAGCGGCAGGTCTTCCCGAACGTGCTCGACCGCGGGCTCTACGGGTACCGGTTCGATGGTCATTGGGTGGACTGCGGCACGCCCGCAGGGTACCTGGAGGCCCAGAGGGCGCTCCTGGAAAGAGGGCGGACGAAGGTCGCCCCCGCCATCGTGCGCGGCTCCGAGCTGATCGGCCCGAACTACATTGACGGGGCATCGCTGAGCGGGTGCCGGGTGGGGCCGTTCGTATGCGCCCTCCCCGGCGCGTCCATAGGGGAGGGCTCCACGGTCGAGGGCTCCGTGCTCATGGAGGGCGCCACGATTGGAAGGGGATGCACCGTGCGCGCCTGCCTGCTCGGCCCAGGGACGGTGGTGAAGGATGGGAGCGCCCTTCAGGGTAGGGCATTGGCCCCCCTTCGAGGTAGGCAGGCGGGATTGCACTAGGTATTTATTCCATCATCCTTTTCTCCAACCGTTCCCGAGGTGAAGGTCTGGCGAGAATCAAATGGGATCCCTTGGTCGCGGCGATCAGCCGAAAGAGGTTCCTCACCGGCTGGACGGCCTTCATCATCCTCTTCTTCCTGTTCTTCGTCATTCTGCCCACCATTTACATCCTGAGCTATGCGTTCACGGAATGGGGGTCCATCGAGGCGCTGCTGGAGGACCAGGGGAGGATGGACCTCATCTGGGGGGCCATAGGCGCCTCCTTCCAGATAGCGGGCATAGTGACGGTCATCGACATCGTTACCGGACTGCCCATGGCCTGGATGCTCGTCCGAAAGGACTTTAGGGGAAAGAACCTCCTGGACACGCTCATCGACATGCCCCTGGCGGTCCCCACCGCCGCGCTCGGGTTCTCCAGCGCGATGTTCTTCGCCATCACCGATGAGAGCCTGCAAGCCCCGTCCTTCGCCCTGGGCACCATAGGCTCCCCCTACCTTCTGATAATCCTGTTGCACGTCGTCTTTTCGTACCCCTACATGGTGCGCTCCCTGTCGGCCATCCTGGTGCAGATAGACCAGACATACGAGACGGCCGGGCGCACCCTGGGGGCGAGCCCTCTCACCGCAGCCAGGACGATCACGCTGCCGCTGTTCCGCGCCGGACTTGTCACAGGCATCATCCTGTGCTTCGCCCGCAGCCTAAGCGAGACCGGGGGGACCATGATCGCGCTGGCCACCATGGCCAACGCGAGAGGCTTCGCCACGGGCCCCACGCTCATCGGTGAGTGGAAGGACGCCCTCGACTCCCAACCGGACCTCGCCGCTCCCCTGGCCTTCGTGAGCATCCTGCTCATCCTGCTCTCCTTGGCGCTCCTGGTGGTGATCAAGCTGGTGGTCATGAGGGTGCACCTGCCAATGGGGAGGATATGGCCCCGGCCGGAGAGGCTCCTGTCCCGCGGCGTCTTCCCGAAGGTCAAGGACGGCCTGGCCGTGCTCTTCCTCGTCGTGTTCGTCCTCGTCCCCTCCTTCTTCATCTTCACCTACGTCGGCTCGGTCGAGCCGACGGCCTTCGACTGGGCCCCCTTCATCCGCAGCCTTCTCTACTCCTTCCTGATAGCGGGCGTCGTCACCGGCATCGACATAGCGCTCGGCGTTCCCCTGGCCCTGTACATCGCCAAGAACCGCTCTGGAAGGCTGGCCGGGGCGCTGGACGTGCTGGTCAACGTCCCCCTCATAGTCCCGACCGCCGCCCTCGGCTACTCCCTCGGCGTGTTCTGGGCCAGCCAGGAGATTGTCCCGACGCACGACGTCCTGCTCATAGTCCTGGCCCACGTGGCCTTCACCTATCCCCTGGTGGTCAGGAACGTGGCCGGGGCGGTGGAGGAGGTGGACCCCGCCTATGAGGAGACGGCGCGCACCCTGGGCGCAAGGCCGGTGCAGGCCTTCCGGAGGGTGCTGTACCCCATGGTAAAAAGCTCCATCCTGGCCGGTGCGATCATGGCCTTCACCCGCAGCCTCGGGGAGACCGGGGCGACCCAGGCGGTGGTGGCCAACGCCCAGACCGCCCCGGTGTACATCGTGGACCTGATCAATCTCGAGACCGCGGCAGGCTACTACTCCGCCGGCTTGGCGTGCATCATGCTCATAGTCATCTCCTTCCTGTTCATGCTGGCGCTCCGTTATGTGACCAACAGGAGGGCCCGCTGATGCCATCGGTGCGGCTGATCGGCCTGCGGAAGGCCTTCGGGGGCATCAAGGCCGCGGACGGGCTGGACCTAGAGGTGCGGAACGGCGAGTACCTGTGCCTGCTCGGCCCGACCGGGGCGGGGAAGACGACCGCCCTGCGCATGATAGCCGGGTTGGTCTCTCCGGACGAGGGCAAGGTGCTCTTCAACGGGGAGGACGTGACCAACACGCCTGTGGAGGAGCGCAAGGCCGCTTTGCTTCCCCAGACGTACTCCCTGTTCCCGCAGCTCACGGTCGAGGAGAACATCACGTTCGGCCTGGACATCCGGGGGGCGGATGATAGACTGAAGGAGCAGGTGCTCATCAGCATGCTGGATCTCGTGCGGCTGTCGGGACGGTCGACCGCCTTCCCCCGGGAGCTCAGCGGGGGAATGCAGCAGCGCACCGCGCTGGCCCGGGCGTTGGCATCCGGGGCGGACATGTTGCTCCTCGATGAGCCGCTACGGGCCCTGGACGCGCGGCTGCGGATCTCCCTGCGGACGGAGCTGCGATCGCTGGTCAAATCATTGAGGATGACGACCATCCACGTCACCCACGATCAGGACGAGGCCCTGGTCATGGCGGACCGCGTGGCGATAATCAGGGAGGGCCGGATAATACAGGTGGGCACTCCAAAGGAGGTGTGGGACCGGCCGGCGACGCCCTTCGTGGCCAACTTCCTGGGACAGTCCAACTTCTTCATTGGGGAGGTCCTGCAGTCCAGCCCATGCACCCTGCTGCGCACGCCCGATGGAACGGTGCTGAAGGGCCGGTCCTCCGACCTCATCCCAGGAACGCAGGCGGTGATGGGGGTGAAGATCGGGAGCACGGAGCTGTCCAAGGAACGGCCAGGATATCTTCAGGCCAAGGTGGAGCGAATATTGTTCGAGGGCCGCAACCTCCACATGGACATGATGACGGGGGGCGGGCAGCGCCTCTCGGCCAAGCTCCCCTCATGGAAGAAGGGCAGGATCACGGTGGGCGACACAGTTGGTATATACTGGGAGGAAGAGAAGGGAACGGTGTTCTCCATGCCGGCGAACGGTCTGGAGAGCGAGCTGAAGGTGGAATGATGCCCGAGGTACGCCTGGAGGGGCTTGGAAAGCGGTATGGCAACCTTACGGCCGTGAACAATGTCCACCTCACGGTCCACGACGGGGAGTACGTCACGGTCCTCGGCCCGTCCGGATGCGGCAAGACCACCCTCATTCGGATGATCGCGGGGATCATCGAGCCCACGGAGGGGAAGGTGTACATCGACGGAAGGGACATGGCCGGGGTACCCATCGAGGACCGCGACATCGGGTACGTCTTCCAGAACATCGCCCTGTTCCCGCATCTGACCGTAAAGGACAATGTATCCTATGGCCCGAGGGCAAGGGCCCTCCCACCGGAGGAGCAGCTCCGGGTGTCGAGGCGCTTCCTGGAGCTGGTAAGGCTCCTGGACAGGATGGGGATGTTCCCGGACGAGCTGTGCGGAGGGGAGCAGCAGAAGGCGGCCCTCGCGAGGGCGCTGGCATCCGGTTCAAGGCTGCTGCTCCTCGACGAGCCGCTCTCCGCCCTGGACTCCCGGGTCAGGGTGGACCTGCGCTACGAGCTGCGCCGCCTGGCCAAGGAGCTCGGGCTCACCACCATCCACGTCACCCACGACCAGGAGGAGGCGCAATCGGTGTCGGACCGCATCGTCCTCATGCGCGCCGGGGCAATAGTTGAGACCGGCACGCCGGAGGAGCTGTACGCGAGGCCGAAGCACATCTTCACCGCCAACTTCATAGGGGAGACCAACCTGCTGGAGGGCTGGGTGGTGGAGATCAGGGACGGGATATCGGTCATTGAGCTCAGGAACGGCGGGAAGGTGGAGGTGCACCAGACAGACCATTCCGTAGGGGATGCGGTGGTCATCTCGGTCCGTCCGGAGTTCATGTATCCCGCTGATGAGGGGATGCGGGCGGTCGTCAGAGGGATCACGTACATGGGCACCTATTGGCGGGTGAAGGCCGAAACGGAGGACGACGAGGAGGTCGACTTCGATATGGCCACCCTCGACGGGAACCTTTTAACTATCGGAAAGGACGTGTATTTAGCGGTGAACCCGAAGGCCGCGGTACTGTATCCCAGACCGGAAGATGGAGTGGAGGAGGCGATCAGGCTTGAGTGAGAGGACGTCGTTGCTGGAATGGTTCTATTCGCGTAGGGAATCGATGGTCTTCCGGAACATGCGGGGGCATGCCCAGGACGTAGGCGACACCATCATCGAGTTCAACCGTGCCATGAGTGCGCTGTGCCGCGGGGAGAAGGAGCAGGCCCTAGACGCGCTGAAGCGCTCCTTCCTGGCCGAGAAGGCCGCCGACTACCGCGAGCAGGCAATGTCCGAGGAGCTCTCGCGCGGGGACCTCGAGGAGAAGAACCGGGAGGACCTCATGCATCTCGCCCGCCGCATGGACTACGCGGCCGACTGGTGCAAGGAGGCCGGGATGAACCTGCAGCTCGTGCTGGAGATAGGTATCCCCGTTCCCCCCGCCATCTGGAGCAAGTTCTGTCAGATGAGCCGGGAACTGGAACGCATGGCCAAGGCCCTGAAGGTCTGCGTGGACAACCTGGGCGTGAACAACGACCTGGTGCTGCGCGCCCGCAAGGAGATCGAGGACTCCGAGCACGTGATGGACGACATGTACTTCGCAATGAAGAAGGAGTTCTTCCTTTCTGACCTGGACGCCCGGGCGCTCTACCTGATGCGGGACATGCTGCACGGCGTCGAGAACTCCGCCGACAACTTCAAGGACTCCGCGGACATCATCCACATCCTCATAGTTGCCCAGCGCGACCGGCCAAGGTGATAGGATGACCAGACTGTTCGGCACCAATGGAGTGCGGGGGATCGTCAACCAGGACATGAGCGTCGAGTTCGCCCTGGAGGTCGGCCGGGCGATAGGCACGTTCATGGGCGGACGGGTGGCCATCGCGACCGATTCCCGCACCTCCGGGGACATGCTCCGCTCGGCGGTCTCCGCCGGCATCGTCTCCGCCGGCTCCGACGTGCTCGACCTGGGCATGCTGCCCACGCCCGCGCTCCAGTACTACGTCAAGAACTCCGGGGCGAAGGGAGGGGTGATGATCACCGCCTCCCACAACCCCCCGGAGTTCAATGGCATCAAGTGCGTGGACCATGACGGGACGGAGATGCCTCGGCGGAAGGAGGAGGTGATCGAGCGCATCTACTCAGAGAGGGACTTCGCCCTCCCTGCCTGGAACGCGGTCGGCCGCATCGCGCGCATGGACGGGGTAGCCTCCTCTTACACCAACGCCATCAGGCGCGCGGTGGACCGCTTCAAGGTCCAGGAGGCCGGGCTCACCGTCGTCCTCGACTGCGCCAATGGCGCTGGTTCCATCACCTCACCCGGGCTGCTCGAGGCCCTGGGGGTGAGGGCGATAACCCTCAACTGCAATCCACAGGGGACCTTCCCGGGGCATCCCAGCGAGCCGACCCCGGAGAACCTGAGGGACCTCGTGGCGGCAGTCAAGGCCACCGGCGCCGCCCTGGGCATCGCCCACGACGGGGACGCGGACCGCGCCATATTCGTGGACGACAAGGGGACGTACGTCCCCGGGGACCAATCGCTTACGGTCGTGGCCTCGCACATCGTGCAGGAGCACGGGGGCGGCACGGTGGTCACCCCGGTGAGCACCTCCTCCTGCCTGGAGGAGGTGGTCCGGAGGCACAATGGCCAGGTGATCTATACGAAAGTGGGCGCGCCCACGGTCGCGCGCCGCATGATGGAGATCGGGGCGGTGTTCGGGGGGGAGGAGAACGGCGGGCTGATCTTCCCGGAGCACCAATACTGCAGGGATGCGGCCATGGCAATTGCCAAGATGCTGGAGATCATCGCGCTCAAGGGCCCCCTGTCCGAACTGCTTAAGGAGGTCCCCTGCCGCAGCCTGGACAAGCGGAAGCTGCCCTGCCCGGACGACAAGAAGGCGTGGGTCCTGGAACAGGTGGAGGCCTACTTCGCCGACCGGCGGACCGACCTGACCGACGGCGTCAAGGTCTACTTCGAGGAGGGCTGGAGCCTCATGCGCCCCTCCGGGACCGAGCCGATCTTCCGCATCTATTCGGAAGGGAAGGACGAGGCGACCGCCAAGCGCTGCGGCGACGAATGCGAGAAGGTGGTCCGCGAGCTGCTCGAGGAATGATCACAGCAGCTGCTGGACCAGGAAGATTATGCCGAAGGCGATGAAGAGCAGCCCGCTCCCTATGCGGATGTAGTCCTTAGGGACCTTTTCCCCGATGGCCTTGCCAAGGGCGACCTCCAGGACCGTGAGCCAGAGAAAGCCGAGCGCCGCCCCCAGGAACACCATCAGGGCCGCCCCCGATTCGGCGGAGAGGGCGATGACCGAGAGCTGGGTCTTGTCTCCCAGTTCCATGAGCGCTACGAAGCCGAAGGAGGTGAGGAGCCCGCCCCACCTGCCGTTCCCGCGCACCTCCGCCCCCTCCTCCTCCTTGCGAAGGAGGGTGACCACACCGAAGAGAATGAAGACAGCCCCGGCGGCGAGACCGACGATCCAGGGGGGCACATGCTGAAAGAGGACCTCCCCGATAAGGACCCCAACTGCGGTGACCGCCGCCAAACCTATGTAGGAACCTAGGAACGTAGCCCGCTTCGGGTACTTGGAGGAGAGGGTGATGACTGCGATCATCGTCTTGTCCCCCAGCTCCGTCAGGGAGATGAGGACGAAGGCGGAGATAAGCGCGGCGAACTCCATCGCTACCCCTCACCGCTCCCCTCGGCGGGTGTGCACCATGGCGATGACCTCCATGATCATCCGCGCGGCCAAGGCCGCCGTCGCCCCGGGGTCATGGGACGGAAGGACCTCCGAGACGTCGAACCCGACCATGCGGTCTCCCAGCATGTCGATGCAGCGCTTCACCTCGTACCCGCTGAGCCCGAAGGGCTCGGGGCGGGAGGTCCCAGGGGCGAAGCCGGGATCGACGCTGTCCATGTCCAAGCTCAGGAGGACGCGCTCCCTCCGCATCATGTTCAGCACCCGCTTCCAGGAGGCGACCGCCCCCACCTCCCTGATCTGGAAGGCATCGACATAGTTGGGCAGCTCCTGCGCAAGCTCCTCCCGGGACATCGAGCGGACCCCGAACACCACCACATTCTCGACGCCCACCTCGTCCGCCACCCGGCGCATGGTGCAGGCGTGGTCGAAGCGCTTGTCCCCCTGCGGATGGAAGTCCAGATGGGCGTCGATGGAGATGACGCCGATATCACGGAACGCCTTGACGAAGGGATAGGTTATGCTGCGCTCCCCTCCCATGAGGATGGGGAACTTGCCCGCCCTCACGGCGCTGGCGGCCTCCCTCTCCACTGCCCTGAACATGTCCTCGCACGCTTGACCGCAGTCTATGTCCCCGGCATCGTGGACCTTCACCGCCGAGGTGTCCAGGGCGTGCTCGAAAAGATAGGGCTCGAAGAGGCGGGACGCCTTCCGGATGGCGGCGGGCGCCTTGCGGGTGCCTGAGCGGAGGCGGGTGGTGCCGTCGTACGGGACGCCAATGATAACGAACTCCGCCTCCTCGAAGGAGGAGTTGGCCAGGGCGAACGCGTCGCTACGGGCCATGAGGCCTCTGGCCGATCACACCTTGGTGATCTTGCGGCGGTCCATGGCGACCATGTACATGATCTCCTCCCCCGCGGTTATCTGCCCCTTGTACTCCTCGGGGATGGGCAGGTGGAACGTCTCGTAGGTCTCAAGGTCCATGAGCTGCACCTCGTCCCCGGTTATCGAAAGGACCTGCGCCTTGCGCTTGTCGATCATCGGCACCTGCACCTTGTGCTTGACCGGATGGACTATGCTTCGCTTCTTATTGTCGAAGACGCCGATGGCCTCGATGTTGGATTTCGCTTCTCCATGCTTCCCAGGCTTGGAGGTGGATATGCTTATGATCTTGCAGGGCTCCCCATCGATGAGCATGTACCTGCCCTCCTTGAGTTCCCTGACTTCCTGCTGAGTCCACGACATAGCTACCCTGGGAGGGAATCATCGGGGCGTTTATATATTTTCTTACCTCCGACGGCCCTGAGGGCGCTGGTGCCCCTGACCAGGGCGCTGCTGGGAGCGCTCCCGCCTCGGTGGGTCGGGGTACCTCTCCCGGATCTCCGCTATTCTCCGTTCCATCTGCTCCTTCAGCTGGTCGGCGATGGGCTCGCCGTGGTAGGCGTCCACCCTGGCCGCGATGCTTATCTTGGCGCCCAGGCTCCGCGCCACCTTTCCGCGCTGCCAGTACGGGGAACGGTTCACCCAGGGATGCTGGAATATCACCCCGTGCTTCGGCGGCCTCTTCCCCGAGCGCAGGTGCAGGAACAGGGCCTTTTCCGCCCCCAGCAGCTGGACGGTGGACGAGGGCAGGCGCGCCAGACGCTGGAGGCCTCCCGCCAGCGCTATCAGCCTGGCGGCAAGGTTGGGGCTGAGCAGGGCCGACAGGTTCGGCGCCACCCGCTCCATCCCTTCCAGGATGTAGGCGTCCAGGGCCTCCTTCCGCCGGTAGAGCTCCAGTAGGGTGCGGGCGACCCCCTGGACCACCTCGAGGTCCCTGGGGACGAGGTCGGTGCCGACCGATTCCAACGCCACTCCCAGGTGGTCCAATATGGCCTGCCGCTCCCCCAGCTCGCACACCAGGCGGGCGTACTCCGCGTCCTTCGCGAGGTCGCCCAGCTCCGGGAAGTACACGCCGTACCATTCATGCAGTCGCTCGCTCAGCAGGTTGATCTCCTCGATGAGGTCGTCCGTCGCCCTTATCGCCTGCGCGATCGAGCGGTCCTCGCTGAGGGGCTCCCGAACCCTAATCTTTCCGAGTTCCAGCATCACCCGCTGCATGTGCTCCGCGGTCAGCCCGTACGCCTCCGGCCGAATGAACGAGGAATCGAATACCGCCGGCTTCCCGAGCGCCTTGAGGCGGGGGTCCGCCACCTTCATGCGCCGGACGGCCAGCTCCCGCTCCTCCGGAAGGACCTCCCCACGCTGGACGGCCGCGAGCTTGCGGGCAACCAGCTTGGGGTCCTTCTCGAAGAGCTTGTACCGGCGGACCTCCTCCCCCTCACAGAGGAACACCCCGAACCATTTCGTGACAAGTATCATGCTCGCTCCCTCAGAACCCGTTCCGCCTCCTCCTCCGAAAGCGGCCTTCCCTTCCCCAGCAGCGCAAGCCGGTACTGCAGCTCGGCGTGGGCCTCCAGGGTCTCCATGCGATGGAAGGCGTCCTTAAGGTCCTTCCCCACCGAGATCGCGCCATGGCTCGCCAGCAGGAAGGCGTTCGCCCCCCCGACCTCCCGCCTGAGCGCCTCGGCCAGGGCCTCCGTGCCAGGCGTGGCGTAGGGGACGAGGGGCACCTTCCTTCCCAGGACCATCAGGCCCTCGGGCGTCAAGGCCGGGTCCACGGTCATGCCGGCGCAGGCAAGGGCCGTGCAGAATCGGGGATGCGTGTGCACCACTCCACGCACGTCCGGCCTCTCCCGGTACACCGTCAGATGGAAGGGCGTCTCCATGGATGGCCTGCCGCCCACCGCCCTGCCAGTGGCGATGTCGACCGTGACCAGCTCCGTGGGGTCCAGCATGCCCTTGCACGTGCCGGACGGCGTGATCATCATCACATCCCCCACCCTGGCGCTGATGTTCCCTCCCGTGCCGCTGGTCAACCCCTTCTCATACAGCAGCCTGCCGTAGCGTACGACATCCATTCCCGCCTGTTTCACAGCCTCGCCCCCCTGAGCCTCCGCGCGATGTCCTCTGGCCTCAGCACTCCCCTCTCGGTGATGATCCCGGTGACGTACTTGGCCGGGGTGACATCGAAGCCGGGGTTTAACGCCTTGCAGCCCTGAGGCGCGATGCGCATCCCATCCATCATGGTCACCTCCTCCTCCCCCCTGTGCTCGATCGGGATGTCCTCCCCCCGCTTAAGGGAGAGGTCGAAGGTGGACAGCGGCGCGGCGGTGTAGAACGGCACGCCGAGCTCCTTGGCCAGCACTGCCTTCTCGAACGTACCGATCTTATTGGCGAAGTCGCCGTTGGCGGCGATGCGGTCCGCCCCCACGATGACAATGTCCACCCCCTCCCGCAGGAAATGACCGGAGGCGCCATCGGGGATGATGGCGTGCGGAATGCCCTCATTCAGCAGCTCGAACGCGGTGAGCTTCATGCCCTGTAGCCTGGGCCGCGTCTCGGAGACGTAGACGAACACCTTCTTCCCGTTCCGCCAGGCTTCGCGGATGGGCGCCAGGGCGGTCCCGTGGTCCACCGTGGCCAGGGCCCCGGCGTTGCAGTGCGTCATGATGCGCGCACCGTCCTTGATCAGGCGCTCCCCGTGCTCCCCGATCGCCCGGCACCTCTCCACTATCGTGTTGGCGTACTCCTCCGCCGCC
This sequence comes from Methanobacteriota archaeon, assembly GCA_021372335.1. Lineage (GTDB taxonomy): Archaea > Thermoplasmatota > Thermoplasmata > Methanomassiliicoccales > UBA472 > UBA472. Next base: position 1,007 of record JAJFUR010000027.1, on the reverse strand, counting down.
TCAGTTGGATCGTCCCCCTCCCGAACGCGGGCGAGCATGTGGTCCACGGCGAAGAACAGGTCGAAGGCGGTGGGCCGGGTGGCCTTGAGTTCCTTGGCCGCCGCGTCCAGGTCCTCGCCGTTGTTGGCCGCCAGCATCATCCCGTAGGCCGCGGCCACGCCGATGGCCGGCGCGCCGCGCACGGCCATGTCCCGGATGGCCTCGGCCACTTGATGATGGTCCCGGAACCCAAGGACCTCCACCCTGTGCGGAAGGATCCTCTGGTCGATCATGCGGACCACCCCCTCGTCGCACCAGATCGCCCGAACCTCGCTGACCTTGCCGTCTATCCTGAGCTTCATCTGCGTTCGCTGAGTGGAGGGGCCGCAATCTAATTAAGGTATGCAGGGCCCGATGGTTCGTATCCTTACGATAGGTTTAATTAGACCGAGCCATAATCGGTCATCCGGCGATATCCCTGCCCAGCAGGACCACGGACTTCGACGTCTATTCCACTACCACCGGGTTGAGGCAGATCTCCAACCCGGTCCGCCAGAAGATACTGAGCGAGCTGCAGCGAAGGGACCTCAGCCTGAGCGAGATAGCCGTCCTCACTGGCAAGGCGCAGAGCACCCTGTCCGTGCATCTGGACAAGATGGTCAAGGAGGGCCTCATCGGATACAGGGACGATCCAGAGGACAATCGCCGGAAGATCTTCTACATCATTTCCCGGCCGATGGGCAGCTCGGTGGTCCCCCGGGAGGAGCTGAAGAAGGCCGTATCCAACACCATCGGGCGCTCCATAGGGACCCCGAGTACGTTCCTCAAGGGCACGATCCGCTCCATCGTCATCGGCATGGAGGCGATAGGGTTCAACATGGACCCAGTGCTAAAGGACATCGGCCGGCAGATGGGAGCGGAGATCTCCACGCGCATGAAGGCCAACGATGTGGAGGGGCTCATCAAGGAGATCAAGGACTTCTACATGGTGCATGAGCTGGGGGAGGTCGTGGTGTTCTCCCTGCATC
>JAJFUR010000071.1 GCA_021372335.1 Methanobacteriota archaeon | reverse complement strand
GAGCACTGGCATCTCGGGGAACGCCCCCTTCAGCAGGGTCAGGTCCCTCTCTTCGAAGGTCAGCGGGTCGATGGAGACGATCATACATCCCTCCACCCTCTCCAGCTCCCTTTCTATCTCCCTCAGCGAGGCCACGATGCTATCCATGTCGTTCCAAAGGAGGAGGTACTCTACGCCATCGAGGAAGAACTTGCACCTGCCGCCCTTGAGTTCCCCCCGGACCTGTTTGACCAGACCGGAGATGTTTTTCGGGGAAAGGGCGCCTTCCTGCTTCACCCCGCTCAACCAGTGGAACCTTGAGCCTTCCAGCCCGTACTTCTCCCTCACATACTCCGGGTGAAGGCGGGTGATGCACACCCCCCGCTCCTTTCCGAGGTAGCTCGAGAAAATCGAGAACCCCTTCCGGGGATACCCATCCATCAACAGCTTGACCCTGGCCTCCTTCATTTCTGCCGTATGCATTCCTCCGTTCCCCTATCTTCGTTTTAACGGTATTTAAAGGGGATTTGAGCATGCTACTTTCGCCGAATGAGCAAACAGGGGAGTGGAAGAATATTGATATGGGAAAGGTGATTTTTATCTGTGAACCAAGGTCCGGGAAGGTCGTTGCTTACGGTGAAGGAGAGAGTGTTTCTGCATCTGCTGTTCCAGCAGCGCTTCGCCCTCGACTCGGACTCTCCAAAGTCGGTCACCCAGGAAGGGGTGGCGAAGGCGGTGGACGTCGGAAGGAACAACGTGGCCAAGGTCCTGGCGGAGATGGGCAGGGAAGGGACGGTGGAGACCTTCACCAGGCATGTTAAGGGGCTCCCCACCGTGCGCAAGGTGTACTTCCTGAGCGCTAAAGGCCAGGCGGTGGCGAAGGCGATCAAGCAGGAGGTGGAGGCCACTGTGGTGGACGTCATCGACCTGCAGGGGGAGCGCCACCGGGATGAGATAGGCAGGCTGGGCAACTACCTCCCGAAGCGATATGACCTGCTTGAGCTGGTCAATGGCATTGTCCAGGGGACCCTAGACTGCCGTGCCTTCCATGCGAACCGCATGCGGGAGGAGCGGCGGTACGTGGACTTTACGGACAAGAAGCCGGCGGTCAGGGCCTTTTTCGGCCGGGAAAGGGAATTGGACGTCCTGGCCGCCCTTCTGACCTCGGAGACCAAGCGGATGGTGGTCATCAATGGGATCCCGGGGATCGGAAAGACCACACTGTTGGCCAAGTTCGCCCAGACGGTCAGGGAGAGCACCAACGTCTTCTGGTACAAGGTGCATGAATGGGCGAACCTGAAGGCGCTGCTCAGGCCAATGGCCGAGTTCCTGTCCCAGTTGGGGCGCAGGAACCTCGAGATGTACCTGAACCAGACCGAAGCCCCCCTGGTCGGCGAGGCCGCCCATATCCTGGAAACGGACCTTACGGACGTCTCAGCCCTTCTGATATTCGATGACGTGCACAAGGCCGAGCCGGCGGTCCTGGAGTTCCTCTCGGCCCTGCTGACGATAATGGAAGGATCGGAGCATGTACGGGCGGTGTGCACCGCCAGGGAGCTTCCCACATTCTATTCCCGCAGCGCCGTGTTCCGCGGGCTGGTGGAGGAGCTGAACCTGGAAGGGCTGGATCGGGGGAGCAGCGAACGCATGATCCGCGCCCGGGGCCTTGCCGCCGAGGACGTGGACGAGATCTTCCGGGTGACCAACGGTCATCCGTTGTTTCTGGAGCTCATCGACGACCCCAAGCTTGCCCTGGGAAAGAACATAAGGATATTCATCGAGCAGGAGGTGTTCTCCAGGCTGGGGGTGGCCGAGCGCAAGATCATGAGCATCGCCGCGGTGTTCCGATACCCGGTGCTCATCGACGCCTTCTTCACGATGGAAGAGGAGATCCAGCTCGCCGCGGGCATGGACCGGGTGGAGCTGGAGGGGGTCGATTACGCGGTCAGCTACGAGGCGGTGGACTCCTTGCTCTCCAAGGCCATAATCTACGAGTCGGTGGGGGGGCTGATCGGCATGCACGATCTCCTTCGCGAGTTCTCCCTGTCGCGGCTCACGCCCAGGCAGAGGAGGGTGTACCACAGGGCGGCCGCCCGCTACTACCTGCAGGACGGCTCGGCCCCGGCGAGGGTGGAGGGGCTCTACCACTCCCTGATGGCGGGCGACCTGCAAACGGCGGCCTCCATCGCCGCGGGTGACGGACGGACCATAATAAGCAGGGGGTATGCCACGCAGTTCGCCCCGTTGCTCGACCGACTTGTGCGAGATATGCGCACGGCGGACCCCAAGGACCTCGTGGAGATCCTCCTCCTGCAGGGGGAGGTCCTGTACCTGCAGGGCGAGTGGGACCGGGCCATGGAGGTCCTGAGGTCCCTGCGGGAAGGCCCCCCGGGAAGGCTGGATGGCCGGATGCTCAGCGAGGTGGACCGCATGATGGGGGTGATCCTCCTCAACCGGGCCGACTACGAGAGGGCCGATGCCCTCCTCCAGGAGGGGCTCGACATCGCGACCAGGAGCGGGAACCGCTCCACCACGGCCGATATCCTGTATGACATGGGAGGGGTGATGGAGCGGCGTGGGATGCACTCTGAGGCGGTCGAGCGCTTCCAGCGGGCACGCGAGATAGCCATCGAGTTGGCCGACGACCTGGCGCTGGGTAAGGCCCTCTATGGGCTGGGGAGAGCCTACGCCACCCTGCGGGACTATGAGCGGGCGATCGCCTACAAGAAGGAGGCCATGGCGATCCTGGAGCGCCGGGGGGACGTGACCATGATGGCCAAGGCCTCCATAAGCATCGGGAACGACCTGTGCATCCTCGGCAGGAACGCCGAGGGGATGACGTTCCTCGCCAGGGCGATCGAACTGGCCAACGCGGTGGGCGACCTGAGCACCATGGGCTATGCCCTATCGAACACGGCCGGCTGCAAACTGAACCAAGGGGATCTGGAGGGAGCGGAGGAACTTGTCGAGCGCTGCCTTCCAATCTCGACGAAGCTGGACGATCCCCTCATGACCTCGACCCTGCTGTTCCACCGCGGATACATCCGCACCAGCCGCAGGCAGTGGGATGTGGCCTGCAATGATTTCGACAGGTCCTTGGAGATCCTCAGGGGCATCGACATGCCCACCCGGCTTGGGCAATGGCTGATAGAGATCGCCGAGGTCTACGTGGACCATGGCGAGGTCAACCAGGCCCGCGCCCTTTTGGACGAGGCCTATGACATTGCGAGCAGGATAGGCCATCAAAAACTTCTGGAGAAAGTGGCAGAGAACAGGGAAAGGTTGTGCGCCTGAGGCGCACTTTTTTTACGTTCAAGCGCTCAGAGGGCTACGGCATGCGGGTCTATGAACGGAATTGCATGGGGATCGATGAACGGGATCGCATGCGGGTCAATGAACGGGATTGCATGCGGGTCTATGAACGGGATGGCATGCGGGTCAATGAATGGGATCGAGTGGGGATCGATGAACGGGATAGCTTGGATCCCGGTCGTCAGGCCAATGGACGATCCGAGTAGCAGTGCGCAGGCAGCGAAGGCGACCAGGGCCGCCACACCGATCAATACTTTTTTCTTTATCATCATAAAGGGCACCTTTGATTATATTTGAACCATCTTGGTTTTGTGCATATAAAAACGGTCCCTGAGCATGCTACAGAAAAGTATTAATAGCTGTATTATAGCGAATGATATCGTCTGAAATAACTGGAACCTTTGACCTGAGGTCGCCATAATAATTAATAGTCAAGGGGGGCTGATAGGCTTCGACCATGAGTCTGATAATGAAAAGCGCCCTTCGCCCGAACGGACTTAGGGCGGTCATATTTGACATGGACGGGACATTGATCCAGACCACCATAGACTTCCACGCGATGAACCGGGCGGTCATGGACACCTTGCTGAGGCACGGGCTTCCTAAGGCCGTGCTCGATCCCTCCGGAAGGGTGAACGAGAGCATCGCGCGGGCCTATGCCTATCTCCATGCCCAGGGTCGGGAAGAGAGGGCGGAAGCCTTGGAGCTGGACCTCAACCGGGTCACCGCCGAGGTGGAGATGGCCAGGGTGGAGGAGAGCGTAGAGGTCCCGGGGGCCGGGGATGTCCTGGAGGGTCTAAGGTCCCGAGGGATGCGCTCGGCCGTGCTGACCAGAGGGAGTCGGGAATACACAACGCGCGCGCTCCGTGCCTCCGGCCTGGAAGGCTGGTTCGATGTCGTCGTTTGCCGGGACGATCATCCATTGACAGAGGCCAAGCCCAACCCCCTGGCGCTACAGAGGGTGCACAGCGCCCTGGGCCTATTGAACCGGGAATGCCTTTTCATTGGCGATCATGAGATAGACTTACGGTGCGCCAAAGGGGCGGGGAGCCCGTTCGTGGCGGTGCTGACGGGGAGCAACGACCAGCGGGCGTGGGACCGTTTGGGCGCAGAAATGGTGATTAGCAGCGTGGCCGACCTCCCTGAGATATTGGAGAGGGGATGCTGAGGGAGGTGAGGGCGGACGGCGCCCCCGCCCCCGTTGGCCCCTATTCCCAGGCGGTTGTATGCGGGGACCTGGTCTTCTGTTCGGGGCAGCTCGGGCTCGACCCAGCTACGGGAGCGATGGCCGAGGGGGCTGTGGCGCAGGCCAGGCAGGCGCTTGCGAACCTGCAAGCGATCCTGCAGGCGGCGGGGAGTTCCCTCAACAGAGCGATCAAGGTCACGGTGTACATGACCGACCTGGCCCATTTCCCTGAGGTCAACAAGGCCTATGCCGACTTCTTCGAGCCCCCATTCCCTGCCAGGACGGCCATCCAGGTGGCCGCCCTGCCGAAGGGCGGGGAGGTCGAGATAGACGTGATCGCCTTGCGATAGGTCTGTGAAAACATTTTTCACCCAGGACCTGGGTTGAGCGTTCGATGAGCGGGGAAAGGGAGGAGAGCCCGGAGGGCAGGCGGAAGAGGGCAACGTTCTCCGTGACGGGCATGACCTGCGCCACTTGCGCCGGCACCATCGCCGATTCGTTGAACGGGCTGGAGGGGGTCTTCGAGGCAGATGTGAACCTGGCCACCGAGAGGGCGTCGGTCACCTTCGACCCGGACAAGGTCGATGTGTCAAAGCTGCAGAAGGCGGTGGAGGATGCGGGGTATGGAGCGATCGTCAACGAGCTTACCCTCTCGATAGGGGGAATGAGCTGCGCCTCATGTGCCAGGACGATCGAGGAGGCGGTGGGGGGATTGGACGGCGTCCTCTCCGCCTCGGTCAACCTGGCGACCGAGAAGCTCACGGTCCGCTACGATCCTCAGCGGGTCCGGGTCGCCCAGATCAAGAAGGCAGTGGAGGATGCGGGGTACGAGGTCATCGAGGCCCAGACCCTGGACGTGGAGAGGGAGATGCGGGAGAAGGAGACCCGTAGGCAGAGGCGGATGTTGCTCCTGTCGGTCGGGCTTGCGGTCCCCACGATGGCCATCATGCTGCTGATGGACCTCACGTCCATCGCCCATCACTTCCTGATGGAATGGGGGGGCCTGCTCATGTTCGCCCTGGCCACGCCGGTGCAGTTCATCGCCGGCCGCCAGTTCTACGTTGGCGCCTACAAGGCCCTCCGCAACCGCACGGCGAACATGGATACGCTCATTGCCGTGGGGACCTCCGCCGCCTACTTCTACAGCGTGGCCGTGGTCCTCTTCCCGGGAGCGGTGCCTGTGGACCATGTCTACTTCGACAGTTCGTCGATGATCATCGCCCTTATCCTCTTCGGCAAGTACCTGGAGGCCAAGGCCAAGGGGAGCACGTCCGAGGCGATCAAGCGCCTCATCGGGCTTCAGGCAAAGACCGCCCGGGTCGTTCGGGACGGGGAGGAGGTGGAGATGCCGGTGGACGACCTTGACGTCGGGGACGTGATGGTGGTTCGCCCGGGGGAGAAGGTCCCGACCGACGGGGTGGTCATCGAGGGGCGTTCCTCGGTGGATGAGAGCATAATAACGGGGGAGAGCCTGCCTGTTCCGAAGGAGGAGGGCTCGGAGGTCATTGGGGCGAGCATCAACAGGAACGGAATGCTCAAGGTCCGGGCCACCAGGGTCGGTAAGGACACCGCCCTGGCGCAGATAGTCAAATTGGTGGAGGACGCCCAGGTGGCCAAGGCCCCCATCCAGAGGCTGGCGGACCGGGTGGCGGCCGTGTTCGTACCGACGGTGATCGTGATCGCCCTGGCCGCCTTTGCCCTCTGGTACGTCTTTGGGGTCCCGGCCCTCGCCCCGGAGGAACCGAGGTTCGCGTTCTCGCTCACCATCTTCATAACGGTCCTCGTGTTCGCCTGCCCCTGCGCCCTGGGATTGGCCACCCCGACGGCCATCATGGTAGGGACGGGAAAGGGGGCCGAACTCGGCATTCTCATCAAAGGAGGGGACGCGCTCGAGGTGACTGGAAGGGTGACCACGGTCGTCTTCGACAAGACGGGGACCCTGACCAAGGGGCAGCCGGAGGTGATGGAAATCCTACGCTTCGATGAATCGTGCCCGGACATGTTTGTAATGGCGGCCAGCGTCGAGGCGGGGTCCGAGCACCCGTTGGGAGAGGCCATCGTCCGCAGGGCGAAGGCCGATGGGATGCCCCTCATGGATATCAGCGGGTTCGAGAGCCTGGCTGGAAAGGGGGTGAGGGCGACCGTGAACGGTCGCCTGGTGACCGTAGGTAACCGCGCCCTCCTCGAGGAATTGAACGTTCCGTTGGGGGAGCGGGAGACGGTCGTCGCTGCCTTGGAGGAACGGGGTATGACGGTCACGATGGTGCTCCTTGATGGGAAGCCATGCGGGGCCATAGGCATCGCGGACGCGATCAAGCCAACCTCGGCGGAGGCCATATCCGAGCTGAAGGGGATGGGCATCGACGTGGTGATGCTGACGGGGGACAACCGGAGGACGGCGGAGGCGGTCGCGAGAAGGCTGGGCATCGAGAGGGTGCTAGCGGAGGTGCTCCCGGGGGATAAGGCGAAGGAGGTGGCCGAACTGCAGTCATCTGGCAGGGTGGTGGCCATGGTCGGCGACGGTATCAATGACGCCCCTGCGCTGGCGCAGGCCGATGTGGGGATCGCCCTGGGCTCAGGCACGGATGTGGCGGTGGAGGCGGCGGACATAGTCCTCATCAAGGATGACCCGCGTGATGTCGTGGCGGCCGTGCAGTTGAGCCGGCAGACCATGCGCAAGATACGACAGAACCTATTCTGGGCCTTCGCCTACAACACCGCCGGGATCCCCATCGCCGCCGGTGCACTCTACCCCTTCTTCGGGATCCTGCTCTCTCCAATCATCGCGGCTGGGGCCATGGCCTTCTCGTCCGTGTCCGTGGTGACGAACGCTGCGCTGCTGAAACGCTATGTTCCGGAGATCAAGAAAAAGGAGGTGATTGAACGGCCGTAGACCCGATATGCAAGATGGAGGTCGATGAGAAGAGCGCGAAATGGACCTCCGAGTACAAGGGCAAGCGATACTACTTCTGCGCCCCTGGCTGTAAGAAGAAGTTCGATGCGAGCCCTGATAAGTACGTAAAGGGGTGAAAAGAAACCACTTCCCATCCTTTATACTCGGCTCTGAGAGATGAGCATGCCATCCAGACCGCCATGCCATCGGGCTGAGCGGCATGGTAGTCTGAATGCGAAGGAAGCCCTTTTCAGATAGTTGGACCGGGGGATCGATGGAAGGGGAAAGTGCCGAAAGGCCCCCCGCTCAACTGGGGACCCTTCGATAAGAAAGGGGATCGCGCCTATAACGATCAGTGGCCCTTGTGCCTCCCGTCCCGGGCCTTGTTCGCGCGCTCTTGGGCATAGGCTTCCTGTCGTTCCGCCACCTCGTCCTCGGTGGGGAACGCCCGCTTTATGACCCCCATTGCCCCCATGCCCAGGTTGAACAGGGCTGGCGGGATCCTGATCCCATACCGCAGGGTCGTGCCAGTGAGCTTCCCGGGGTTCATGATGTCATCGGGGTCGATGAGCCTCTTGATGTCCCTGATGTACTTCGCCCCCGTCCCCCTGATCGCATCGAGATTGGATGCGAAGAACGCTCCGAATCCCAGCGGGCGCCCGCCGATCGACAGGGCATAGTTGGCGAACTTGGCGTTGAAGCCGAAGGAGGTGAGGTTCTGCAGCTCATCCGGGTTGAAGAGGTAATAGGGCATGAACATGACCGTGTTGCGGTCGACGATGGAACCGATGATGGCTCCCGTGAGCTTCAGTTCCTTCAGGAGGTTGTAGCAGGCGTCCACCGTCTCCTCGAACGTGTTCAGCGGCATCACAGCCTCCCCCGGGATGCTCCCTATGCCGATCTCGCGGCAGCGATACTCATAGCACCGCTCCTCCCACTCATGGGCAGCGACCTCATCGGGAAGCTTCTTGCCGCCGTACTTCGCCATGATCTCGTCGATCTTCCTCTCCTCCCAGGCGACGATCTCCTTGTCCCCCTCCAGCTGGATGTTTAGGACGTTATGGCCCTCTGGAAGGGTGTGCCTGCCGGCCTTCCGGAGCAGGTCAAAGTGGTTGTGATCGCTGAACCCAATGTGCAGGGGCCTGACGCGAGAACGGCAGATCTCCATGAGGGGCTTCCCCGCCTCCTTGAGGGTGGGGAAGGAGTATGTCAGGGACCGCATGACCTCGGGGGCGGGCTCGAGCTTGAAGGTGACCGTGCAGATGTGGGCGAGGGTGCCCTCCGCGCCCACTATGAGGCGGTTGAGGTTGTAGCCTGTCTCGTTGTCAACGATGAGATCGTATCCGGTCTGGACGACTGTGCCATCGGGCATCACGACCTCCATGTTGCGGACGAGGTCGCCCGAGGTCCCGTACTTCATGGAGCCGACGCCGACCCCGTTCACGGATATCCAGCCGCCCAAGGTGGCTGAGGGGAAGGAGCTGGGGTAGCCGCCGAGGAGGAGACCTTGCTCCATGCACGCATCGTAGACCTCCTTCCAGGTGCATCCGGCCTGCGCCTTGACATAGAGGTTCTCCTTGTTGATCTCGAG
>JAJFUR010000057.1 GCA_021372335.1 Methanobacteriota archaeon | reverse complement strand
CCCCTCCTTCAGCACGGAGAGGTCGTTCCCCTGGTAGAAGGCCTTCCCGTCCCGGACCTCCACGTTCCCCAGGTCCTTCAGCCGGACCCTCCCGGCCTCCATGGCCGCCTCCAGGTCCTTCCGCACCACGTAGAGGGTGATCGGGGCCGTGAGGTGGAACTCCCTGTTCCCCCGCTCGGGGTGGTCCGGATGCCTCGGCGCCCTGGCGCGGAGTTCCTCCACCCCGTGCACCTCGAGCGGCACGGGGTCCCAGACGAAGAAATAGCGGTTGGCGGTCCCGTCCACCATGTCCTTGTTGTACGCGTACAGGTTGTCCCACGAGAACTCGATGTCCGTCTCCTTCACGCCGCAGTCCACCCAGAACCGCCGGATCGCCTCGGGGCGGAACCCGCGCTTCGCCAGGGCGCGGACGGTGCCTAGGCGCACGTCGTCCCACCCGGCATACTCTCCCGCCTTTATCCCCTTCCCGACGGTGGAGGTCTTCAGGATGGCGTCGGGCACGTGCACCAGGCCGTAATGGGTGTAGTGCGGCCGCTTCCAGCCGAGGTAGTTGAAGATGTACTCCTGGCGCAAGGTGTTGTTCAGGTGGTCCTTCCCCCTGAGGACGTGGGTGAGGCCCAGGAGGTGATCGTCCACCGCCACGCTGAAGTTCATCATCGGATAGGCGCAGTACCTGCTGCCCTTGAGCGGATGGGGGGTCGAGGTGACGATGCGCAGCCCCACGAAGTCCCGGATGGCCGGGTTCGGGTGCGCAAGGTCGGTCTTGACCACGAAGATCGCCTCCTCCTCCCCGTACTGGCCGGCAAGCATCCGCTCGAACTTCTCCATGGCGGTCGAGGCGTCCTCCTCCCTGTGCGGGCATGGCATTCCCTTCTCCTTGAGCGCCCTCCATTCCTCCGCGGGGCACGTGCACACGTACGCCCTCCCGAGCTCGATGAGCTGCCGGGCGATGTCGTAGTAGAGTTCGAAGCGGTCGCTCTGCACGACCGTCCTGTGGACCTTGACCCCGAGCCATTCCAGGTCCTCCGGGATCATGTCGTAGGCGGCGGGGTCGATCCTCTCGGGGTTGGTGTCCTCGATGCGGTTGATGAAGGTCCCGTCGAACGTCCGGCAATACTCGTCGTTGAGGATCGCCACGCGGGTGTGCCCGAGATGGAGGGGGCCGGACGGCCCGGGCGCGAAGCGCATTACGACCTTTCCTCTTTCCATGCCCGGGAGCACCGGCAGCCCGGTCCTCCGTTCCCCCTTCTCCCGCCGCAGCAGGGAGGCGTCGATGGCCTCGAGCTCCCTCTGCTGCTCCGCAATTGGCATGCTGTTTACTTTCTCCACCACCGAGGCGATGAGAGGCAGCACCTCCTTCACCCGGGAGCGCAGCTCCGGCGCCTCGGCCAGGACCTTGCCCTGCACCGCCTTGGGGTTGGCCTTGCCTGAATAGAGCACGGCGTTCTGCAGGGCGTACTTCCGGACGGTCGCCTCCAGGTCGTTGTCGGACATCACCCGCGGATAGCCCGCGCCGGTTCTTTAACCTTCGTAGCCCACCCCTGGGGCAAATCGGTATATTCGGGGAAGCCGATCCCTGCGCATGGCCGTCCGGGAGTGCTTGGACAGGATGGAAGGGGTCAGGACCGTGGACCGCAAGGTCCCCTGGGACATGGAGCCGACCAGGGAGCTCCTCAAGGACCAAACGAGGCCCGTGCTGTTCACCGACCTCAACGGCGGGATGGCCGCCGGGAACCTCTGGAGCGAGCGGGGAAGGGTGGAAAGCGCCCTCGGCCTGCCGAGGGGAGGGCTGACGAAGGCCCTCCTGGAGGCCATGGCCCGTCCCCGCCTGGTGGAGGAGGACGCTTGGACCGCCCGGGGGAGCTTTGACCTCGGCGCCCTGCCCATTCCCAAGTTCTACCCGGAGGACGGCGGCCGCTATATTACGGCCGGGGTGGCCATAGCCAAGCTCGACGGGAAGGTCAACGTCTCCTTCCACCGCCTGATGCTCCTCGGCAGGGACCGCTTCGCCATCCGGCTGGTGCCCAGGCACCTCTTCACGATGCACAGGCTCGCTCAGGAAAGGGGCGAGGAGCTGCCCATCGCGTTCGCGGTGGGCCTCTGCCCCTCCGTCCTGCTGGCGGGGGCGGTGTCCACGGACTACGAGGTCAACGAGCTGGAGATCGCCAGCGCCCTCAGGGAGATCGGGGGCCTGGGACCGTTGAGGGTCAGGCGCATGGGGGCCCTCCAGGTCCCGGTGGACGCCGACTACGTGTTCGAGGGCCGGCTCACGCAGGAAACGGTGAACGAGGGCCCCTTCGTGGACATCTCGGGGACGTACGACAGCGTGCGCAGGCAGCCCGTGTTCCAGGTCGACCGCCTGTATCAGAGGCGGGACGCGATCCTCCAGCTGGTGCTCCCCGGGGGATTGGAGCACTACAATCTTATGGGGCTGCCGCGCGAGCCCGTCATCCTCAGGACGGTGCGGCAGGTCGTGCCGCGGGTCCACGCCGTGAGGCTCACGGAGGGGGGCTGCTGCTGGCTGCATGGCGTCATCTCCATCACCAAGAACAAGGAGGGGGACGCTATGAACGCGGCGATGGCGGCGTTCACCGGCCACCCGTCGATGAAGCAGGTGATCGTGGTGGACGAGGACGTCGACATCTACGACGACCGGCAGGTGGAATGGGCCGTCGCCACCCGCTTCCAGGCATCCCGTGGGCTCCTGGTGGTCAACAACGCCGCCGGCTCCTCGCTGGACCCGAGCGCCGAGGGGACCACGTCCAAGGTGGCGATCGACGCGACGAGGCCGTTGGGGGACATCAAGGGCTTCGAGCGGGCGCGGCTGCCCTGATCAGACCGCCCTGGCAGTGACGATCCGGTAGGTGAAGGGGCCCCGGAACCGACGGTCGCCCACGGCGAAGCCGCTCCTGTCCATGCCGTGGTCGAGGAGGATCTGGCACAGCCGTTCGACAGTGGCCTCGTCCAGAGCGTACCTCTCGGCGAGGTCGGAGGAGCGGAGGTCCAGGGGAGGGGCCCTCCGTACGGAAAGGACCTCGAGGCCGTTCCGTTCGTGCGCCGCCACCAGCTCCTCCGGGGTCATGTAGAACTTGTCCACGCCCATCATCGGGTACAGGAGGTTCATGCACCGGGCCTCCCCGGGCGTGGCGAAGCACGCGGCCTGCTGCACCAGCAGCTCCCCCTCCCTCAGGACCGCGCGCAGGGCGGCGAGGAAGCGGTCCTGCCCCTCCCGGCCGAAGTAGTGCATCACCGAGCGGGAGAGCAGCATGAGCCGCTGCCCCTCCGCCGCGACCGCCTCGCGCCGGAGGTCGAGGAGGGAGCAGAGCAACGGGTCTATCCCCCTCCGCTGACATACGGCCAGCTGCTGCGGGGACACGTCCACGTTCACCAATCGGGGCGTGGCGCCGTCCAGCCGGGCCCGGAGCTCGCCCAGCAGGAAGCCGGTGCCCCCGCCGATGTCGGCGATGACGTCCGGGCGGGCGAGGGAGGCCGCCCTCAGGGCGCTGTCCACAAGCGGCCAGGCCTTCGCCGGGTCGGAGAAGTAGGAGCCGTGCGCCGTCGCCCATTTCCCGCCGTGGAACCGGAGTTCCTTCGTTATGTTGTCCAGGTCCTCCCCGCTCATCCCAACCCGCATCCCGCTTCGATTATTAGAGGTATGCAGGGCTAAGGTTCCGAACGACAGGAAAGGAAAGGTTCCAACGGGGCGTCGAAGGAGGGCCGTTCGCTCCATGCGCTTGATGCCCGGGTGGCGCCTTCCCCTGGGGCAATGAGAGAAGCGCTAATAAAAAGGCGATCTAGATTAAGCATACCCTGGCTGAATTCTGTAATGAATGATTCAGTGCGAATTATTAAAATAATATAATTCGTTTAGCATCGCTAAGGAGGGAATCCCACTTGAGATGCAACAATTGCGGATTGGACTACATCGCGGACAATGCCGCCTACTGTCCAAGGTGCAACGCTCCCCTGGGCCAACCAGGGTTCCAGCAGCCGCCTCAACAGTACCAGCAGCAGGCCCCGGACCAGCAGTACCAACAGCCTCAGCAGTATCAACAGCCCCAACAGTATCCGCCGCAGCAACAGGTCGGCGGCCAGCAGCCCCCGCAGGGCTACTATCCCCCGCAAGGGTACTATCAGCAGCCCCCGGTGCCGCCGAAGAGGGTCCCGACGGTGAAGCGCGTGGACCTCACGGAGATCCTGATCGCGCTCTCGGGCATGTTCCTGCTGATCGGCGCCTTTGACAACCTGTCGTGGCTCACGGTCGACGGCGTGCCTGGAGGGATCATCGTTCTAGGGATAGTCTCCCTGCTCGTCGGCCTCCTCATGCTCATGGACGTCCTAATGCCCTCCCTGCTCAAGGGGCTTGGCGAGGCCAAGGACATCCTCGTCCTGGTGCTGGCCCTCGTGTTCGTGATCTGGGGGCTGGTGGCGAACTTCGCCGACACCATCGATTACGGCATGTCCGGGTCCATCATCTTCGTGGGCGGCTTCAGCCTGCTCATTGCCGGCATGCTGCGCATGGGCATCCTGAAGTGATGCGGACCGGGACCAACGGGGGCATCCCCCCTTTCCATTCCCTTTCCCCCTGTTCTATTCATCCCCTGAGCTTACGGGAAGGTCCCTGCCGGTCGAGGGGAGGCGCCCTCGTTCCGTTCAACGTTCCAATCAATGAAGGGTGATCGCGGGCGACGCCCCCAGCGGAATATCTTGGCAACCGCGATGGAAGGAGGAAAAAGGGCGACGGGGCCGCGGCCTAGCGCCGGACCGTCTCCTCCCGCCCCTTCCCTATGCTGACGATCCTCACCGGCACCTTCGAGCACCTCTCGATGTACTCCAGGTACGCGCGCATCTCGCGCGGGAGCGCATCGTACCCGCCCCGCACGATCTCCATGGTCTCCTCCGGCCTCCAGCCGGCCCATCCGTCCAATTCCTCGTAGACGGGCACGGCCCTCTCCAGCATCTTGGGGTTGGCGGGGAAGCGCTTTACCGTCCTGCCGTCGATCTCGTACGCCACGGCGACCTTGATGCGGCGAAGATCGTTCATCACGTCCAGCTTCGTGACGGCGAACTGGGTGAGCCCGTTCAGCCGCGCGGCGTGCTCGACGACCAGGAGGTCAAGCCAGCCGCATCTCCGGGGCCGGCCGGTGGTGGTCCCGAACTCGCCCCCGACGTTCAGGAACCGCTCTCCGACCTCGTCCCGCAGCTCGGTCGGGAACGGTCCCGCGCCTACGCGAGTGGTGTACGCCTTCAGCACGCCCATTATCTCGTCCAACCGCTTCGGCCCGACGCCCGCCCCGGTGCATATGGCCCCCGCGATGCAATTGGACGAGGTGACGTAGGGATACGTCCCGTGATCAATGTCCAGCATGGTGCCCTGCGCCCCCTCGAAGAGGACGTTCTTCCCCTCGTCCAGGGCCTCGTTCACGAGCACGGAGGTGTCGGTGATGTACCTGCCGTACCGCTTCCCGTAGGCCAGGAGCTCCGAGTACAGCTCGTCCCTCGTCTGCGCCAAACGGACGTTCAGGACCTCCATGACCTTCAGCTTCATGGGCATGACCGTGTCCAGCCGCTCCGCGAGGAGGGCGGGGTCGAGCAGGTCCCCCATCCGGATGCCGGAGCGGGCGATCTTGTCCGAGTAGCACGGCCCTATTCCCTTCCCCGTGGTGCCCACGGTCCTCCCCCCACGGAAACGTTCCTCGGCCCCGTCCAGAAGGCGGTGCCAGTTCAGGATGATGTTCGCGCGGTCCGATATCCTGAGCCCTTCCACGGACCGGCCCCGGGCCTCCACCTCGGCGATCTCCCGGTCCAGGGAGATGAGGTCGACGATGACCCCGTTCCCGATGACGTTGACCACACCCTTGCGGACGATCCCCGAGGGAAGGATGTGCAGGGCGAAGACCTCGTCGCCCACCTTGATGGTGTGCCCGGCGTTGGAGCCTCCCTGGTAGCGCACCACCATGTCGGCGCGCTCGGCCTCGTAGTCAGTGATCTTACCCTTGCCCTCGTCCCCCCATTGGGCTCCGATGACCGCTATGCTCGGCACTCTATCACCGCTTCGCAAATCGGACCAACGTAGATAAACCCTTTCTCACTGGCAGGCGGAGCGGAACGCCTCGAGCACCTCTTCCAGCGGCCGGTCCGTGCGGAAGCCGGTGAGGGAGAACGTCGTTCTGGAGACGCGCCCCTTGTCCCCGAGCGCCCTCAGCAGCTCGGCGCGCCCCGGGGGCGAAAGGCCGAGCATTGCTGCCAGCTCGTCCGTCTCGTAGTAGAAGGGCACGTCCAGCTCCTCCCTCCACAGCTCCAGGTACCGTTCCACGCGGTCCGGGCAGGCGAGCCCCTCCGGGGCCGCGGCCTCGGCCAGGGCCCCGTGGTCCAGCAGAGGCCCGAGCCACATCGGGCCCATGCTTCCCTCCCCCACCCTCCGCTCGCCCGTGGCCCGGTCGTAGGCCATCATCCCCATCTGAGCAAGGGCGACGTCCGCGGCCGCGGCCCCCTCCCTCACCCTCAGGAACAGCCGGAAGTAGTGGTCCGCGTAGTAGCAGAGGAGCGGGGAGATCCCCCGGTCCTCCTGGGCGGCCATGCGTACGATCGTCCCGATGAGGATGCGGAGACCGCTCTCATGCATGAACGGGCTCCTCTGGCTGTTGGCCAGGTAGCGCCTCCGGCACTTGCCGGGGTGGGTCCCGCAGAGGGAGGCGGTGTCGGTGGCCGTGACCGCCAGGACGCCCTTGCGGGTCATCCCCTGCAGGGCGGCGGGGAGGAACGGGATCGGCGTGCCGAACGGGTCCAGGTCGATGTAGTCGAAGACCTCCCTGGTCAGCAGGCAGCGCAGGTCGGCGGTGCCGACCTCCGCGTTCCCGATGGAGTTCAACCGGACGTTCTCCCTGATGTATTCGCCCGCCAGCGGTTCCCTGTCGTTGATCAGGAACCGGTACTCCCCCGGCGCCTCGGTGCAGATGCGCACCCCCCGTGCACCGGTGGCGGCCATGGCATCCAGGCATTTCCGGGGCTGGATGACCGAACGGAACATGACGACGGCCACGTCCCTGTTGAAGGCCATCTGGCGGTTGAAGAACACCTTGCCCTCGACCCTCCCCGGCCCCCTCTCCGAGATGAGAGGGGGGACGAGCAGCCGCGTGCTCCCCTCCTTTATTATCGTTCCTTCCAGGCTCACAAAAGCTCGCCCTTCATCAGCTTCATTATCTTGTAGGGCAGGAGGTTCCGGTTGATCGGTGTGACCTCCAGGATCCGGACGTCGTCGCGTCT
This sequence comes from Methanobacteriota archaeon, assembly GCA_021372335.1. Lineage (GTDB taxonomy): Archaea > Thermoplasmatota > Thermoplasmata > Methanomassiliicoccales > UBA472 > UBA472. The sequence goes on along the minus strand of JAJFUR010000057.1, from coordinate 8,206 downwards.
CCTGATATCCTGGAGCAACGGGTTGCGGGACTTCTTATGCAGGGTGAGGAGCATGGGCTTCTCGGTCTTGAGGGCCTCCTTGACGGCGTCCCGGAACCGCTCGCTCTCCACCTCTATCTTCCCGACCTCGTCGATGACGATGATATCCGCCTTCTCGCAGGCGTTGACCAGGGCCTGGACCCCTATCTCCTGGAGCACGTCCAGGTCGATGCCGAATTTGCCGACCATGAACTTGCTGTGGATGTCCGTCGCCGCGAGGACGCCCCGCTCCTTGGTCATCCAGTCCATGACATAAAGGCCGTTCCTCTTCTTGTCGTCCAAGATCGGCTCGGTGATCATCCCTCCGACCGTGTACCCCTCCTCCTCGAGCATCTTGATGACCTGGATGAGGGTATTGGTCTTACCTGCGCTGGGAAGCCCAGTGATGCCGATCTTGATATTGTTCATCAAATTCCTCGGTGCCCTGCATCGATGGGGCTCGATGCTTTAGGACACCCTTATCGTCATCCTAGCTTAATAGCCTTTCTCGAGGAACGGCGCACTGGGTTGGGGCGTGCAATCCTCATTATAAATATTAATTATAATATTTATTTGGACTCTATTCCCCGCACGTACATCAGAGGATAGTGCAGATCGTCCTTGTAGTCCATGGCCGCCACCACGGTGGTCCCACCCACCGTCACGGTCAGCTCCACCTTCATCATGGGGCCGGTGAGCGTCTGGTAGTCGAACTCGTCCTTCTTGCGGCGCAGGGCCTCGCGGGAGATGCCGACCTTCACGTCCTTCACGAACGGCTGCACCCTCACCCCGTCCTCGATGGCCTTCTCCAGGATCTCCACGTTCGCCGCGGCCACCGGGGTCCCCACGAACTGGTGGTAGATCGTCCCCAGCTTTATCCCCGCCTCGAACACCGCCCTCTCTCGCTCGGTGCAGTTGAAGTACTTCGCGGCCAGCTCCTCGCGCCTGCTCGTCATCCTTCCTCGGAAGGGAATGTTCCCCTGGAAAATAATAGTTCCTCCTTGAGGCCAAGGGCATTGAGGGCGAAAGGGCCTTAAGGGGGCCGGTAGCTTGACCCCCCGGTCGGAAGAAGTGTTGGAGAACATCAGAGAAAGGCTGAGGATGGAGAACGAACCGAGGGAGCGCATCGATCCCCGGGCCCGCAAGGTATGGACCATCAGCGGGGCCATGGGGGCCGCGGTGGTGATGGCGATCGCGCTGGCCTACTGGTTCGCGATCCCGGCCCTGGACGCCCCCGCATGGACGGGGTGGCTCGCCCTGGCGCTCGCCCTCGGCTACGCCGTCTGGGGGATCTACATGGCCCCCTTGCTCAGGACGCGGTTCTGGAGATATGAGGTCCGGGAGAAGGAGATGGAGATCCAGCACGGCATCTTGGTGATCAAGCGGCACCTCATCCCGATGGTCCGCGTCCAGTTCGTGGACACCGAGTACGGGCCCCTCATGCGGTACTTCGGCCTCACGACCCTGTACGTCTCCACGGCCGCCACCCGGTTCGCGATCCCTGCGCTGCCCAAGGAGAGGGCGGAGGCACTGAGGGGGGAGATAGCCACCCTGGCCAGGGTGAGTGAGGAAGATGTCTGAGTACCGCCGCCAGCATCCCCTGCTCGTCCTTCTCGACACGGGGCGCGGCCTCATCTCGAACATCGGCGTCGCCCTGGTCATAGCGGTATCGCTCCCCAGTTCCACCTTCGGGGGCTTCGTCGGCGCCTTCATCGTGGCGCTCCTCGCCCTCTTCGCCCTCTCGATCGTCTATAACGGCCTTCGCTGGCGCTTCTTCTTCTATCGTTACGAGGAGGGAATGGTGCACATCCGGCAGGGGATCCTGTTCAAACGCGAGCGGACCATCAGGCGGGAGAGGGTCCAGTCCATCAACGTCTACGCGAACGTGGTGCAGCAGGCGCTGGGCCTTCGAACGCTCCAGATCAAGACCGCCGGGGTGGGCGTGGACGCGGAGGTCAACCTCCGCGCCGTTTCCAAGGAGGAGGCGGAGCGGATCAGGCAGCACCTCAACAAGGAAGGGGAGGCGCGGGAGGGCGGGCTGGAGGAGGTGGCCAAGGCCCTGCGCGCCCTGCAGGGCCGGGACCTCTGGCTCGCCGGCCTGACGTCCGGCCGGTTCATGGCGCTGTTCTCGGTGGCCGCGGTCGCGCTCTCCCAGGTGATCGACTACATCCCACAGACCCTCATCGACCAGGCGTTGGCGCGCATCACGGGCGTGCCCCTCCTGCTCGGCCTCGGGATCGTCCTCGCCCTGTTCTTCGCCACATGGGCCCTCTCGACGGTGGTCTTCGCCCTCCAGTTCGCCAACTTCACCGTCCGCAGGTTCGAGGACCGCCTGGAGCTCGACTGGGGGGTCATCAAGCGGAGCCATGTCACGGTCCGGCTGCACCGCCTGCAGGCCGTGGTGGTCCAGCAGGGACTGCTGCGGCAGCCCCTAGGCCTCTGCACCCTCCTGGTGGAGGTGGCAGGCGGAGGCGCCAAGGAGCATGAGAAGGTGTCCGTCCTCTACCCAATGCTTCGGATGCGGGAGGTGGAGGGGTTCCTGAGGGACCTCCTTCCGGAGTACAGGCTCCCTTCGGGGGCGACAAGGGCGCCGGAGAGAGCAAGGCGCCGCTACCTCTTCCGCTCGACCGTGCCTATGGCGCTGCTCGTCGCGGTGCTGCTCGTCGCATCCTATCATTGGAACGTACCGTACGGAGGGGCCGCGCTCCTGCTCCTCGTGCCCGCCCCGCTCCTTGGCCGCTCCCGGCACTCCAATGCCAAGTTCTCGATCGACGGCGACCAGCTTACGATAGGGTTCCGATCCCTCGGTCTCTACCAGGTGCTGATCGGTCGGGAGCACGTCCAGTCCCTGTCCCTCCTGGCCAATCCCTTTCAGCGCCTCGGCCGCCTGCGCACGCTGAGCATCTCCCTGCTCTCCTCCCCCGCGGGCAAGGCCTATGCTCTCAAGGACCTCGACGCCTCGGATGCCTGGGCCGTCAGGGAATGGTACTCCATGGGATGACCGTCGCCCCATTCGCCCCTTTCCTTATCGGCCTTCCCCATCGGGAACCAAAATCATTATCCGCTATCAGCTCCGATAGGCCGCCAAGGTGTCATCATGGAGCAACCGAAGCGATATGAGCTGCCCAAGCTCGCCTATGGGTACAAGGACCTCGCCCCATTCCTCAGCGAGGAGCAGTTGACCGTCCACCACACCAAGCACCATGCCGCCTACGTCAACGCCGCCAACGCCATCCTGGACAAGCTGGATAAGGCCCGGGCTGAAGGGGCAGACCTGGATGCGAAGGGGATGCTGAAGGACCTGTCCTTCCAGGTCGGCGGGCATTACCTGCATTCGGTGTTCTGGGAGACCCTCTGCCCCGCGGGCAAGGGCGGGGAGCCGACGGGGAGGCTGAAGGAGGAACTCGTCAAGGAGTTCGGCTCCATCGACCGCTTCAAGAAGGAGTTCAGCGCCGCCGCGGCGAGCGCCGAGGGCTCCGGCTGGGCGGTGCTCGTCTACTGCATGGCGCTGCACAAGCCGTTGATCATGCAGGTGGAGAAGCACAACGTGAACGTCATCCCCGGCTTCCGCGTCCTGATGGACCTGGACGTCTGGGAGCATGCGTACTACATCGACTACAAGAACCTGAGGCCGAAGTACATCGAGGCCTTCTGGAACCACGTGAACTGGGATGCCGTCGGCAAGAAGCTGGACGCCATCCTGAAGTGAACTAACCCCTTCCAACCCGGCGGTGGATCCGTTCGACGGCGAACGTCACCCACCGCGAGGGTTCCTTCTTTTGCGTAAAGTCCCAACCCTTCCAGGCGGTCCATACGGATTCGGGGGTGTACCGGCCCTCAGGGTCTTGTTTGGACCCGATGACCGATAGCATGTCCCTGAAGCGGGCATCGTCAAGCACCCAAGGGCACTCGCTCAGCGCATCGGTCACGCTCAGGACGTCGTACCAGACGAACGGAAGCTTGAGCTTGCGGAAGTCGGTGCCCATGAAGAACATGTAAGGATGCCGTTCGCGGCTGCTGGACCAAAGATCGAGCAGAGAGGCGGAGATGGTCCTGGCCAGCCTCTCGTTCTTCCCCGGCTCGATGGCCCGCGCCGCCTTCAGTGCGTACAAGCAGGCTATAGGGCAGGGGTCGTCCTTCCGGCCCGGCCCCCTGAACCTGCCGAGCTCCGGGGAGACCGCACAGGGCATTCCATTCTCCCTTGCCAGATCGTTCAGCCGGGACATGCCAGGGGCCAGATCCATTCCCGGGAAGCATTGCGCCAGCGAGTGGAGCAGCAGGGGGGCGTCACACAGCGACCAGCCCATGGTCGGCCTTCCCGTGCCGCCGTAATGTTCGGGAATGTTCACGGTTATCCTCGGCAATCCGTCGTCCATTCCGTTCTGGACCTTCCAGGCCAGATCCCCGGCCTTGGTGCCCTCCAGTTCCAGTCCGATGTCGGCCAGGAAGGCGAACTTGTGGATGGGATGCCCGGCACTCTTATGGCTGACGCAGGGAGGCCACGGCCAATCTGCGATATCCCGCACCATCTCCTTGACCCGACGATCGGTCAGGATGGCTGGCATTTGCGACGTATCGCCCATCAGATCCCTTTTCACCAGGGCGGAGAGGACCGGGTCCCCGGACAACAGCCAATCGAGGTCAGGCGCCTTCACGCCCTTGCACAGGGATTGGCAGTGAATACTCCTTTCCAGCGGTGCACGACCAGCGTTCCACGATCTCCAGGCTGGTCAAGTAAATATTTATACGGATTTTGGCATGGCTTGCCGAAATGAACGTCGCGAAGCGCATCCAGGAGCTCAAGGGGCAGCGCAAGGCCGTGGTCCTGGCCCACAACTACCAATCGCCCGAGGTCCAGGACCTCGCCGATCATGTGGGGGACTCGCTCGGACTGGCGCAGATCGCCGCCCGCACTGACGCGGAGGTGATCGTCTTCTGCGGCGTGGACTTCATGGCCGAGAGCGCCAAGATCCTCTCTCCTGAAAAGAAGGTCATCCTTCCCGAATCGGAGGCCATGTGCCCCATGTCCGCCATGTGCACGGCCATGGAGCTGGCGCTGTTCAAGGAAAGGCATCCCCAGGCGGCCGTCGTGGCCTATGTGAACACCTCCGCGGCCGTCAAGGCCCTGGCGGACGTCTGCTGCACCTCCGCGAACGCGGTCAAGGTCGTCGGGAGGATGCCGCAGAAACACATCATCTTCGTCCCGGACCGGAACCTGGGCGCGTATGTGCAGAGGTTCCACCCGGAGAAGGAGATCATGCTCTGGCCCGGCTTCTGCCAGACCCATCAAGGCATCTCGGTGGAAGAGGTCCAGGAGGTGCGAGGGCGGCATCCGGAGGCTAAGCTGATGGTCCATCCCGAATGCCTGCCCGAAGTGATCGACCTCGCCGACCATGTCTCCTCCACCGAGGGCATGATCAAGTACGCCAAGGCCAGCGAGGCCAGGGAGTTCATCGTGGGGACCGAGGTGGACATGACCTACCGCCTCGGCAAGGAAGCGCCCGGGAAGCGCTTCTATCCCGTCCCCTCTGCGGTCTGCCCGAACATGAAACGGACCACGCCCGCCTCGCTCCTAAGGGCCTTAGAGACCCTCACCCCCGAGGTCACCCTCCCTCCCGACGTGATCAAGGCGGCCAGGAGACCCCTGGAGCTGATGATGGAGATAGGGCGCGGGAACTGACGGCCGGGCGTTCCGACCGCGCATGGCGCCAAGGCCCCCATCGAACGCTTGCCTTCCTCCCCCATATTTCCGACCGCACCGCTCCCCGCCTCAATCGGGAAGGCCCGCCGTTCCTCCCTCAAAGCGGAGGAACCACCAATCCCGCCACCCTTGACGGACCGAGACCATCGCCGCATCCCCTGAACGCGGAACGGAGGGCACTCCCCTCGCGCAGAGGGCGTCGGGCGGCTCAAAGCAGCGCGGAGAGGGCGTCATAGATGAATACGAGCGCGAAGGCCATCATGAGCGCCCCGGAGGCAGCGATGACCCGTTGATGCCAGGCGGTGCTCCACCTTCCCTTGGTGCCAAAGACCGTCATACCCACAAACCCCTCCCACAGGAAGTCACACGTCACGTGCACTATGACGAAGAGGGGCAGCATCCACAGGCCGAACGTGACCGCCGTGGCCGTCAAGCCCGCCCCCACGGTCGCCCACCACAGGAGCCAGCCAGGGTTGGCGGCGGTGGTCATCACCCCCGCCCAGAAGGGGCTCTTGTATTTCCCGTTGCAATCCATGACGACCTCCTTCCGCGTGCGCACGACATCGAACCCCAGGTAGAGGAGCACGGCGCCGCCCAAAAGGCCTATGGCCGTCAGCAGCGCCTCGTCCTTGAGGAAGGCGCTCAGGCCGAGGAATATGGCGGCGATGGTCGGCACCTCGACGAGGGCGTGCCCCAGGGCTATCTTCCATCCGGACCACCGGTCCTGGAAGCCGCAGGCGATCGTGACGGCGAAGACGGGACCAGGCATCAGAACGCCGGAGAGGGAGATGACAGCGACGGAGCCGAGGAAGAGGAGCGCGGAGTCCACGGCATCCCCTCAGAGGTACCAGTCCACTGTGAGGTTGATGTACTCGTCCGGGGCCATGTCCCGGAGGGTGACGTCCTCCACGTCGATGATCGAGACGCTGTGGATGCGCGAGTTCATGATCTCCTCCACGCTCACCGGCGGGCTCTTGTAGTACAGGTCGCAGTAGTGCTTCACCACCGCCACCTCGTCCATCCCCCGGTCCCTCGGAGGGCGGATGAAGAAGGGCATCACCGGCATGACGTAGTGCGGAGGGGCGGCCAACGAGAACTTGTGGCAGTGATTTGAATACCTTGCGATCTTGGACGCTATCCGCGCCCGGATGTAGTCCATCGGATCCAGGGCGTGCGCCGGGGGCACGTACCCGGTCTCCACCTCCACGATGAGCACGCCCTCCCCTTTCCGGGCGTACACATCGCAGCTGAGGCCGGCATCGATCATGTGCTCCAGGTCCACCTCATAGCCGTCCAGCACGAGGTACTTGGCCACGATCATCTCCAGGACGGAATGGTTGATCTTGAGCAGGTTCTTCTCCTTGAGGTCCAGCAATCGTTGCTCCAGCTTGCAAAGGGCCTCCTCGCACGGTGCATCGCACCCGACGACCAGCTTGGCCATCAGCGCTTCCAGGTCCTGGGCGAACTTCTCCAAAAGGATGCCTCTGCTCGGTAATCGCGACCTATCCCTTACTTTTTATGCTCCTCGCACACCACCAGGGTGAGGGTGGACCTCACCCCCTTGAGATCGCGGATGGAATGGATGGCGGCGCTCATCTCCTCCTCCGAGGAGGCCTGGACCTTGGCCAGTATGTCGTAGACGCCATACACCATATAGCATTCCCGCACAGCCGGCATCTGGCACAGGGCCTCCATCACCTTCCCTTCGGTGCCGATGTCATTGGTTATGGCCACGATGGCGCTGTTCATGGTCTATGATATGAACTGCCCTTAATAGAAACCTACCGTCTGGTGAAGAAGGTGGACGGCAGGGGCATGGCGCTCACTCCTCCAGCGAGGGCTGGAAGACGTCAGTGATGGTCCCGGTCTCGCAGGACACACTGAAGCCGTACCCTTCGGAGGTGATCTCATGGGCCACGCACAGGGAGTACGGGACCCCGACATAGCAGTCCTTCGCTTCATCCAAGGGCATTTGGTTCATTCTATCCCTCTTTTTTTTGGAATTGCACATTATCATCGGATGGAAGATAACCATGCTGTTCCGCGGTCTGCATCTTCCGCGTATATGTGTCCGTTCTCGGACATCGTAGGAGCGATCGAGGCTCGGCAATGGCCGATCCTCCGATCGCCGCCCTCCATGCTTTGCAGGACAGCGCGGTCCTGACGACCTCGATCGACGATGTCCCTGCCCTTTGAGCCCCGGGCAGCCCGTGGATGGGAACGGCCCCCGCGCGGTCCGGTCCTTCTTGACCGGCATTCCGCCATAGGCCCAGGCCATTTCCCGGAAGGGGCATGCGCACGAAGCTCCGAACAGTCCAAAGGGTCCGATGTCCATAAGCCCCTTCTTTTTGCTCGATACGGGTCGACGAGATCGACCGGGACCCACGGACATCCAGCCTGCAAACGTTTATCTCACCGGAGAGGGTAAGGGGGTTCAGTCATTGGACCGTTCCCCGGATCGATGAAGAGAAGAGGGTCAGCTGATCC
>JAJFUR010000033.1 GCA_021372335.1 Methanobacteriota archaeon | reverse complement strand
CCTCGTTCACCAGCATCAGGTCCGCCAGGGCTATGGTGTCCCCCAGCCCCCATCCCAGCTCCCGCCGGTCCCGCTCATCGAACTCCCTCCGGTCGCGGGGCGCGTCGGGCCTTCCCCGGGCCACCAGCCGCGGGAATCGGGTAGAGGGGGCGCTGTGCACCGCCACGACCTTGACGTGCCCTCCGAACGCCTGGCGGAACACGTTCACCTCGGCCATGCTCCGGCAGCCGTCGATGAGCGTGTCACCCTCGCCCACCAGGGGGACGGTGCGCTTGGCCCAGATGTCGTACCCATGGGACCGCCTCTCCCTGTCCGCGAACTCGCCCACAGCCTGCGGGGGCACGCCGTTCCTGACGGCCTCGGCCCGCACCACGTCCCCCATGCGCCGGACCTGGTATCCTAGCGCCAGAGCTATCGTCACGAGCTCCTCCTTGCCCGCCCCGGGCATTCCGGTCAGGATCAGGACGCCCATCTCAGCCTTCGAAAGGGACCTAAGCTCACAGCAGGTTCCCTGCGATGTCGTCCAACTGGCGATCGCAGTAGACGCAGCGCAGCACCGGCGGGTTCTTCGACTCGACCACGAACTCCGGCTCCACCGGCTCGTTCTGATTGGTTATGCAGTTGGGATTGCTGCACCGGGCCTTGCCTACCACGCGCTCGGGCATCTTTACGTTGTACTTCTCCGCCACATTGAAGTCCCGGATGATGTTGATGGTGGCCTTCGGCGCGATGAGCGCGATCTTGTCCACCTCCCTGGGGTCCAGCTCCCGGTCCTCGACCTTCACCACGTCCTTCCACCCCTCCTTCTTCGAGGGGACGTGCATCAGCACGCTGACCGGGGACTGCGCCTTCCCCCCGTCGGCCATGCCGATGATGCGCAGCACCTTCAGCGCCATCCCGCACTCGATATGGTCTATGACCGTCCCGTTGCGGATCGGGGTCACCTTGAACTCCTTCATCAAAGCTCGCCTCCCAGGACCAGGTTGAGGAGCGCCATTCGCACAGGCACCCCGTTGAACGCCTGCTCGAAGTACTTGGCATGCGGCGTGCCATCGACCTCCGGGTCGATCTCGTCCACCCGGGGGAGGGGATGCAGGACGATGAGGTCGCTCTTGGCCTCGCGCAGGAGCCGGCGGTCCACGCGGTACATCCCGGCCACCTTCTGGTACTCCGCCAGGTCGGGGAACCTCTCCTTCTGGATGCGGGTGACGTACAGCACGTCCGCGTCGGCGATGGTCTCCTCCAGGCGGTTCGTCAGCTTGGGCCTTCCGCCCATCCGCTCCACCTGCCTGACCGTCTCCTTGGGCATCTGCAGCGCGGCGGGCGCCACGAAGGTCAGCTCCACGCCGAAGGAGCTCAGCGCCTCGGCGAGGGAATGGACCGTGCGCCCGTACTTGAGGTCCCCGACCATGACCACGTTGAGCTTGTTGAAATCCTTCTTGATGCGTTTGATCGTGAACAGGTCGAGCAGCGTCTGGGTGGGATGCTGCCCGGCCCCGTCGCCCGCGTTGATGACGGGCTTGGACGAGAACCTGGCGGCCAGCCTGGCCGCGCCCTCCCGCGGGTGCCTGATGACGATGATGTCCGAATAGACCTCCACCATCCGGATGGTGTCCGCCAGGGACTCCCCCTTGGAGATGGAGCTCATGGAAGGGACGCCCAGGTCCGTTATCCTGCCGCCGAGGCGCATCATGGCGCTCTCGAAGGACATCCTGGTGCGGGTGGACGGCTCGAAGAACAGGGTGGCCAGGATCTTTCCGTCCAATGCCTTGGAGGCCTTCTCCCCCCGGGCGTAGGGGATCATTCTCTCGGACCGTTCCATAACCTCCTCGATCTGCTCCCGGCTCAGATCGCGGATCGACACGATGTCCATTCCTTCAAAGCTCATGGCTCTCGGTGTTGAATCCTCACGACCGTATTTTACCCTTGGCATGGCCGGGGGGCAACGCCTAGGCCCGGTCAACATCGGACCGAGAGGGGGCGATTGGGGCGGGGATGCGCTACAGGGGCTTGCCGCCCTCCTCCCCGAACTGTTCCAGGACCGCTCTCATCTTGCGGTACCATCCCTCCACACACCCCTCCAGCCTCTCGCGGAGCTCGCTCCTTGGGATGGCCCTATACACATGGTAATAGCCCCCGCGGGGGATGCTCCTGGTCTCTCGGTACACCATCCCGCAGCTCAGCATCTTCTGGAGCGCTCGGTAGACGGTGGAGCGGTCCTTGCCCATCCGGTCCGCCAGATCGTTGGCGCTCAACGGTCCGGTGGTCAATAGCGTTTCGTACACCTCGACCTCGAACCCGTTCAGGCTGAAGGCGCACTGGATGAGGTCCCCACAGCTGTTCACGTCCTTTATGGACTCCGGCATCGGCTCCGCTCCTTCCTTAAGAAAAGCTTATAAACCAACAGTTATATATAATTGTTGCACAACCGTGCAAAACCGCTGTGGTGAGTCCTATGGATAAGAACGATACGCTTGATGCCAAGGGCCTGATGTGCCCGATGCCGATCGTGAAATTGGCCAAGAAGATGAAGGAGATGCCCGTGGGCGCGGTGCTGGAGCTCATCGCGGACGATGTCGGCTCGAAGGAGGACGTTCCCGCATGGTGCAAGCGGACCGGCAACGAGCTGGTGGGCCAGAAGGACGAGGGCGGTGTCTATTATTATTACATAAAGAAGGTCCAGTGAGAAAAAGGATGAGGGGATGACAATGGCAGAGACCAAGAGGTTCGCAATGGTGGTGTCCGAGGGCACCTTCGACAAGGCCATGATGGCCATGATGATGGGCAACACGGCCGCGAGCATGGGGATCGAGACGCACATCTTCTTCACGTTCTTCGGGCTCAACCTCCTGAAGAAGGGGACGAAGCCCAAGCTGCCGGGCATGATGCGCTTCTTCACCGGAATGATGGTCAAGAAGATGAAGGGCATCGGGATGGACGGCTACCAGGAGCAGCTGGCGATGGCCAAGGAGCTGGGCGTCAAGCTCTACGCCTGCAGCACCTCCATGGAGATGATGGGCATCAAGAAGGAGGACCTCATCGACGGCATAACCGTCCTGGGGGCGGCCGCCTTCCTGAACATCGCTACCGATGCGGACATGCAGCTGTTCATAGGTTGAGGATGGCCATGAGGTCCAAGCTGTTCATAACGCTGAAGTCCCCGCACGACCTCGGCGATCTGGAGCTGGTGCGGGCCCTCGCCAAGGGGTCCAGGAGCGGGTTGCTCCTCCTCGAGGACGCGGTCATCTTCGCGGCCAACGCCGACCTGGGAAAGGAGCTCTTGGGCGCAGTCCAGGACGTCTACGTGATCAAGGACGACTGGGAGGCCAGGGGGCTGCCCTTGGCCAACCCCGGGTTCAAGGTCGTGGACTATCCCGAGGCGGTCGATCTGATCATGGAGAGGTACGAGCAGACGATAACGGTCTGAGGTGGAAGGATGAGAACGATGGTGATTCAGATCAGGTCGGGCACCATGATGAACATGGATACCAACATCGCGGTCAAGCTGGCCAGGGCCGCCTTGGACAAGGGGTACGGCGTGCGCATGTTCGGCTACGGGGAGGGGGTCACCCTGATCAAGAAGGGGCAGGACCCCAAGCGCTTCCCGAACGTGGGCAATGAGACCAAGGAGCTGGTCGAGAAGGGGCTCGAGGTGGTCGTCTGCGAGACCTGCTGCAAGGCCCGGGGGATCGCCCGGGGAGAGGAGATCGAAGGCACCAAGATCGGAAGCCTGACCAACGACCTGTCCAGGTTCGTTGCCGAGGGCGACCGCATGGTGACCCTGGCGAGGTGACAAGGATGACGGACAGTCTGCTTATTTTGGTCACGAAGCCTCCCTACGGCTTCGAGGAGGCCTTCTCCGGGCTCCGCGCCGGGCTTGGCGCCCTGGCCTCGGGGCTCGTGCCGACCGTCAACATCCTGATGGTGGGCGAGGGGACCCTGAACGCCGTGGCGGCCCAGCGGCCTGAGGCGGTGCGCATGCCCTCGAACGTGGAGGCGGTCAACGACATGCTGGACTTCGAGGCCAAGGTGTACGTGGTGAGGGAGGACCTCCTCCGCCTGGTCGGGGACGTTCCGCTCCTGGAGGGGGTGGAGGCCATCGACTGGGAGAGGGCGCGCCAGGTCATCGAGGGGCACGGCATGGTCACCACCTTCTAAACCCCTTCCCGCCCATGCTTTTTTATTAGGGATGCCGTTCCCAGTTCCATGTTGGAGCTTCTGGCCAGGTCGGGCACCGCCCGGCGCTGCCTCTGGACCGTGGAAGGGGCCAAGGCCGAGACCCCCGGCGCGTTCATCGTGAACGGAGGGTCGGCCGGCCTCGGCCTGCGCCTCACCAAGGAGGGGACGGTGCTGGCGCTGGACGGCCAGGCCGTTCTGGGGATCAAGGACGACGGCCTCCTCCCCCCGCTTCGAAGCCGCGCCGGGATGAGGGAGGGGTGCATTCCGCCGGCCATAGGGTCCGAGGAGATTGCCGTTCTGGACGGGGGGTTCGAGCTGCGCCGGGACGCCCGGGCATTCGTTGAGGCCATCGTCGCCCTCAGGCAGAAGGCCGGAAGGGCCAGGCTGATCTACGCCCCCGGGATGGCCGAACCGGCCAATGTCGCATTGCTTGCCTATCTGGGCGTGGACCTGGTCGACACCGCCCTCGTGGACCATCGCGCCGCGCTCGGTCAGCTGGCAATAGCGGAGGGCGCCCTGGACGTCGCCAAGGCGCCGTGGGTGCCCGCTGGGAGCGACCTCGTGCGCCTGAACCGGGAGGCGATGCTCAGGGAGCTGGACCTGATCAAGCACATGATCTCGGTCGGCCGTATGCGCGAGTTCGTAGAGCTCCGCTGCCATTCCTCCCCCTGGAGCGTGGCCGCCCTGAGGGTGTTCGACGACGATCATTATGAACATCAGGAGCAGGACTTCGCGGTCATCGGTCCTCGCTTCTACTGCAACGCCAAGCAATCGCTTGCGCGCCCGGACGTACGGCGCTTCCGGGAATTCGTCCAGAGCAGGTTCCTCCGGCCCGCCCATCGCAAGGTGCTGCTCCTGATCCCCTGCTCGGCCAAGAAGCCCTACTACACCTCGAAGAGCCACCAGCTATTCCGCCAGGTGCTCTGGGAGGTCCCGAACTCCCAGGTGGTGCAGGAGATGATCATCACCTCCCCCCTGGGCACCGTCCCCAGGGAGCTGGAGCTCTTCTACCCAGCTGCGCAGTACGACATCCCGGTCACTGGGCACTGGGACAGGGAGGAGCAGGCCATGGTGCGGTCCATGGCGCTCTCCATGGCCACCCAGGGGTACGAGCACGTGGTCCTGCATCTTGGGGAGGAAGGGAAGATCGTCCGCGAAGTGCTGGACGGAACGGTCACCTCCGCCGGCTCCCCGACGTCCGCCGAGGCCCTGGACACGCTCAGGCAGACGCTCAGGGACCTGTGCTCCCAATACGAAAGGGTGGACCCGGGGCTGGACCGCCGGGCCGCGATGTCCTCCGTGGCCAGATTCCAGTTCGGGCCCGGGGGGGAGGCACTGCTGGAGGGCGCGCGCGTCTCAGGCAGCTATCCGTACCTGAAGGTCATGCGTGGCAAGGACCAACTGGGGATGCTGAGCCCGGAGCGGGGGATGCTTTCCCTGACGATCGAGGGGGCGGAGGCCATCCTTCCGGTCGTCCCCAAGGTCGCCATCGGCGATTTCGATGTGAAGGGCAGCCTCTTCGCCGTAGGGGTGGAGGACGCCGACCCCGCGATCCGCGCCGGGGAGGAGGTGGCGCTGGTCCGCGACGGCGCCGTGGCGGGGGTGGGCGTGGCCATGATGGGCGGGAGGGAGATGGTCGAGATGCGCCGGGGCGAGGCGGTGAAGGTCCGGCACAGGCGCAGGTGAGGGCACACTTTCAATGGCCGGTTGGTATGGCCAGGTCCTCGCCGACCGATCCGACCTTCGTTCCCCCCTCCCCGTTCCCCTTTAATATGCACGAGGGGTTGATGGCATCACAGGCTTCGGCCCGTTCCTATGAGATCCATCCCAAGGCCAAGGGGGATAGGAAGCCCCCGATCCCCCCTGCGCCTATTTTTTCATCTAGGAAGCTCGATCCAGCTCACGGGCCTCAACGAACGCGCTCCGCATGCACTATGCCCCGGCAACGATGAACCCACCTTCTCATCACTTGTAGGCCTTGTTGCAAAATTACAGTGACCGGGCTAGCCCGGTCACTGCCAGTTGATGCAGATTGAACATGATGAGCTTGCACCGGACCTCGTTTTCCCGTGCGTCACTTTTCCGGCATCGGATACGATGCCCGAACAGATTGCC
>JAJFUR010000078.1 GCA_021372335.1 Methanobacteriota archaeon | reverse complement strand
ATCGAGCTACGCAAGAAGCCGGGATTGCCGCCCATTGGCACCGTGGACCGCATGAACGGGCACATGGACCTCGTATTGGCCGTGGTCGGCCCGTCCATACCCACGGCCGAGATGCTCTCGAAGAAGGAGACCCTGGAGAAGATCAACTCCGTCGGTTCCCGCTGCGTCGATTCGCTTTTGAAGGAGCCGACGTTGGAGAACTTCTTCCGCCTGTCGAGCGAGTTCATGGACGGTTCCGGACTGGCCACGCCGGAGATCAGAAGGGCGGTCTGGGAGGCAAAGAAATGGGGCTGGGCCAGCCAGGCCATGATCGGCAATTCCGTCTTCGCCACCGGGCCGGACCTCGACCTCCTCGCGGGGGCGCTCTCAGCGTACGGTGATGTCTATCGCTGCTCGGTGGACCTCAAAGGGCCCCGGCTGCTGTGACGCTGGAAAGCGCTTGGCAAGGGGCGCGGGGTATCCCTTCCCTTTCAATGAGCGAGACGGACCGAACGGGGCGCCGGTGATCACTCAAAAAGAGTGAAGAGCTGGTCGTCCTGGCCCACGTCGAAGAGGCCGACCCGGGCGCCGCAGTCGAGCCAGCCGTGGGCATAGTTCACGGAGGCGAAGGCGTTCACGTAATCGCCCTGGGCGGCGAAGTGCTCTGCGTCCGAGAAGTACGTCCGGGCCATCTCCAGGAAGGACTCGGCGAGCCTCCGGTTGAAGGATCGCTCAGGGGCGCAGATGCGCAGCTTGCCCAGGGCGGCCTTCGTGAGCGCGAGGTACCGGTCCAGATGCTCCTTCGTGATCGTATCCCTCATCTCATAGCCTCTTGGAGGGGATGATCTCCACGCTCTCTCCCCCGTGCCTGCTCTGCCTGGGGCGGACCTCCACGAACAGGGGCATTTGGACGTTCCCGCCCATGATCACCGCCACCCCGATCGGGAGGCGCTGGATCTCCTGGTCCATGCCCTCCTGCAGCCCTTCGACGGAGGCGACGATGGCCTTCAGGTCGTTGGGGTTGGTGACCTTGAGGATCATCTGGGTGTTGCACTGGGAGAGGACGTTCTTGTCGATCTTGGCCGCCCTCTGGGAGATGATCGTCAGCCCGAGGCCGAACTTGCGGCCCTCCGCAGCGATGGTCCTGAATATCTTGGAGCAGGCGGTGACGCCCTGCTGCGGGCAGAAGTTGTGCGCCTCCTCGGCGATCATCATCATCGGGGGGACCTTGCCCATCTTCCTGAGCTCGAACATGGCGGTGGCCAGGCGGGTGACGATGAGCTCCTGGATGTCTGGAGGCGTGCCCTTCAGATTGATGATGGTGGTCTTCCCCTGGGAGATGAGCTCGTCGATCTTGGTGCCCTGCGGGGCGAAGATGTTCACATCGTTCAGGTACGCCAGCTCGGCGATGAGCGTCTGGTTGTTGGTATCCTCGTCGGATTCCAGCATGGCGATGATCTCCCTCAGCCCGTAGTCCTTCTTGACCGCCCGCAGGCCGTCGATGGCCTTGCGCAGGGCGTTCAGATAGATCTTGCCGTTCTTGATGGACGTGAGGGCCAGAAGGTCCCGGGCATCGATGTTCGCCAGGGTGAACTTGAGGGGCTTGGCGTCCTTGTTCAAGGTCGTGTCCGTGGCATACTCGATTATCTTGTCCTTGAAGCCCATGGGCTGCACGCCGAAATCGCGCTTCCCGGGCATCACCTGGCCGGGGTCGCGCATCGAGCCGTACTCTCCGTGCGGGTCGAGGATCAGCA
Organism: Methanobacteriota archaeon; assembly: GCA_021372335.1. Classification (GTDB taxonomy): domain Archaea; phylum Thermoplasmatota; class Thermoplasmata; order Methanomassiliicoccales; family UBA472; genus UBA472. The sequence continues at coordinate 34,306 of JAJFUR010000078.1, read as the reverse complement.
CGGTGACGTCGTACTTCATGAGCTCCTCCACCAGGTCCCCGCACAGGAAGCTCTTCCCCCCGCCGGTCTTGGCCAGGATGCTCACATGCTTCTGCACCATGGCATTGATGTCCACCTCGACCTTGATGTCGTAGCCGAAGAGCTTCCCCAGGTACGCCCCGGTGGGGGTGTTCTCCTTCAGCCCGATGACCTCCTTGATGAGCTCGTCCTTCGCGTGATAGACCATCCCTCCGGCCTTGAAGGGCGAGCGCGGGACCTGGAGCAGGTTCCGTTCGTCCCTGTAGCCAAGGATGGATATCTTGGCGATGACGATTTCGTCAATGTTCACGTCCATGCCCTCGCTGAGCTGCTTCGCGCGCTCGAGGGTGAGGTCGGTCTTGCGCTCCATCTCGGCTACCTGCCCGAGCACCCAGCCATGGGACGGATGCATCACCTGCACGTAGTCCATCTTCTGCAGGTCGCCCAGGACCCTGAGGTTGAAGGAGGTCGCCCCCACGTTGCCGTAGATTATGCCCACCCCGTCCAAATGGCCATACCTCTCATCCTCCAGAACATGCTTGGAGGGCCTGCGCTCCCTGGGGGCCACATCCACGTCCGGGGAGTCGACCTCCTCGACCGCGTCCTCCAGGACCTCCTCCTCCGCGGGCATTTCCTCTTCAGGGAGGACGGCCTTACCGCTGGGCTCTGAAATAGAATTGGTTTGCATTCCCATCCGTGCTAGATATCGGGACCTCCCAATAAATAGGTTGGGGATGAGGTTCGGCGCAACGTCGGCGCGCCTGGAAGGCCGGACTTGGGAGAATCGCTTATCTATCGGGAACTTGATCTCCGCCCGATGATAGTCGTAGGTGGCTCCGCCTCCACTGGTCTTGCCAAGGACCTCGCCAGAGAGCTGAACGCCGAGTACGTCCAGGCCCTCACCAAGACCTTTCCGGACGGGGAGACGTACGCCCGCATCGACCGCGACGCCCTCCACGGGGAGGTGGTCATCGTGCAGAACTCCTATCCCAACGACAAGCTCGTGGAGCTCCTGCTCCTGCAGGACGCCGCCCTGGGCCTGGGCGCGGAGAAGGTCACCTGCGTCATCCCCTACTTCGGCTATGCCAGGCAGGATGAGCGCTTCAACAGGGGCGAGCCCCTCTCCGCAAAGGTCATGGTGGAGCATATCCAGATGAGCGCGGACAGGGTCGTGCTCGTGGACATACACAACCCGGAGATCATGGACTGGTTCACCAAGGCCAAGGTCAAGGACGTGCACGCCGCCCCCTGCATCGGCGACTTCTTCAAGGAACATGGCGTGGACCTCGTGCTGGCACCGGACGAGGGGGCGCTGAAGCGGGCGGGATGGACCGCCGAGAGGCTGGGCGTGGATTGGGACTACATGATAAAGACCCGGCTCTCCGGAACGCATGTGCACATGACGCCCAAGAACATCGATGCCAAGGACCGCAGGGTGCTCATCGTCGATGACATCATCTCGACCGGCGGAACGATAATAGCGGCCACCGAGGAGCTGAAGCGGCTGGGGGCCAGGAACGTCATGGCGGCCTGCACCCACGGGCTCTTCGTCGGCAACGCCCTGGACAACCTGAAGAAGCACGTGGACAGGCTGGCCTGCGCCAATACGTTGGAGAGCGAGGTCTCCCTGATCTCCGTGGCGCCGGTCGTGGCCAGGGCAATACAGGAATGATGCCTGGCAAAGGCTTAAGGCGGAACGGCCCATTCCGATTCGATCCGGACCCAGGGGTGCTGACATGAGGAAGCAAGAGGACTTCAGTGAATGGTACAATGAGGTCGTGGAGCTGGCCAACCTCACCGACAAGCGCTACCCGATAAAGGGCATGAACGTCTGGACGCCGTACGGCTGGAGGCTGATGCGCCTCATCGACACCTTCATCCGCGAGGAGTGCGACGCCACCGGTCATGAGGAGGTATGCTTCCCCCTGCTCATCCCGGAGACGGAGTTCAAGAAGGAGAAGGAGCACATCAAGGGGTTCGACGCGGAGGTGTACTGGGTGACGCACGCCGGCCTCAATGAGCTGGATGTGCGCCTGCTCCTGAGGCCGACCAGCGAGACGGCCATGTACCCGATCTTCGCCCTATGGGTGCGCTCGCACACCGACCTCCCGCTCAAGGTCTATCAGATCGTGAACACCTTCCGCTACGAGACCAAGCAGACCCGGGCGTTCATCCGGGTGCGTGAGATCCATTTCTTTGAATCGCACACCTGCCATGTGGACGAGGCGGACGCCCAGCGGCAGGTGGAGGAGGACTTCGTCATCCTAGAGAACCTGATGGAGCGCCTGTGCCTTCCGTACCTGCTGCTGCGCAGGACCGAATGGGACAAGTTCCCGGGGGCCTACTACACCGTGGGCGTCGACACCCTTCTTCCGGACGGGCGCAGCCTGCAGCTCGGGAGCATCCATCATTACCGCGAGAACTTCTCCCGGCCGTTCAACATCACCTATGAGGACGAGAAGGGCGAGCACAGGTTCGTGCATCAGACCACCTTCGGCATGTCCGAGAGGCTGGTCGGCGCCGTGGTCGCCGTGCACGGGGACGACAAGGGCCTCGTGCTCCCTCCGGCCATCTCCCCGTTCCAGGTGGTCATAGTCCCGATCCCGACCAAGGGCAACGTGGAGCGGGTGGCCGAGGAGTGCCAGCGGCTGAGGGCGGAGCTCGCCGCCGCTGGGCTCCGGGTCAAGCTGGACGACGGGGACGAGCGCCCTGGCAGCAAGTTCAACAACTGGGAGATCCGCGGCGTCCCGCTTCGGCTCGAGCTGGGGATGCGGGACATCGAGGGCGGGAAGGTCGCCTATGCCCGGAGGGACACGGGCGGGAAGGGCGCCCTGGACCGCTCCGCTATCGTGCCCCAGGTCCACGAGGTCCTGCGGGCCATCGCCGTGGATATGCGCGCGAGGGCGGCTACCGCCTCCGGCGCCGCGATCCAGGACCTCGATTCCTTGGACAGGGTCCCCGAGAAGGTGGTGCGCTTCGGTTGGTGCGGGGAGGAGGAATGCGGGCACAGGTTCGAGGAGCGCACCGGCCTCAAGATGCTTGGCACCCCCTATCTGAAGGAGGAGTACCGGGGCAGGTGCGTGGTGTGCGGAAGGGAAGTGGACAGGGCCGCGTACGCGGCCCGCTCCATGTGATTCAAAGGAGGAGCGCGATCGGGATGGCGATGAGCAACCCTATCGTGGTGACCAGCCCCACGTCCATGGTCGGCCCCTCCCGGTCGGAGACCATCGTCTGCGTGTAGTCCAGCAGGGGGCCGAGCAGCCCAGGGACGAGGCCGGCCGCCAACAGCCAGTAGTAATCGTAGATGACGCCGTCGAGGGTCATGGACGTGACCAAGGTCAGGGCGAATAGGCCCAGGGCGCCAATGACGACGCTGACCGCCACCCCGCTCCAGTCCAGGAGCTCGATCGCCCTCTCCGTCCCCTCCCGGCGCCGGTTGAAGACCACGACCTCTATGACCCCGAGGGCGACCAGCGCGATGCCGATGACCGTCATGAAGGCCGGGCCCGCCTCCAATTGTCCATGGATGTTCAGGTCCCCCCGGAGGCCGAAGATGACGACCCCCTCCGTCATCACGAGGCAGGAGGCCAAGATGCCGACCCATTCCAGCCAGGCCTTGCGGCGGTCCTGGGCCGCCTCATAGAACAGGAAGACCAGGGCGGTAATGCCCAGGAAGAACAGCTGCGCGGTGGCGAGCACAGCATACCTCTTGCCTATGGAGCCGACGCCCTCGATGATGATGGGCGCGGCCATCGCCAGGAACAGAAGGGAGATGGCGATGATGGTCACCGCAGCCCCCACCTGCAACCTCCACATCAGGCGTTCCCCGGCCCTTTGGAGCTGCGGGAAGAGCGGGACGAAGAGGACCATCCCTAGAATGAAGAGGGCCAGGCCGAGCACCATCACGATGGTGCGGTCCATGACCATTACGTCCACGAGCTCCACCCTACGGGCCAGAACGATGAGGGCCACCCCCTCGAAGGCCACGAGGAGGCCCATCAGGTATGGCATGAACCAGCTCCCCAACTTCCTCAATTGCCCCGCCTCTGGGCAATATTCAGCTGGACCGGATATAATGGTTCCGTTGGGGCTACTGCTTGAACTTGGTGAGCAGGTAGCCGAACAGCCCGAAGCCTAGCAGGACCACGAACAGGGAATAGATGCCCATGTTCTCCGCGGCGAAAATGTTCCAGCTGCCATAGGAGATCCCCCATACCCAGTAGAGCAGCGCCGCCGCTACGATCAGGAGCAGCGAGAACGTCTTCACAGCCCTTTTGGGGTAGGCAGGCTCGGCCATCGGGCGTCAAACGTGGTCGGCCTATTAATATCTTGTTCCCCAAGCCAAACGCTCCCTTCCACACCCATGCCAGGACGGGGGCGGGCCCGGTGGGCCAGCCATTTGGACGTTTTCCGTTTAGAGGCGCCCTCCGCCCCTCCCCTCCGGCCGGAGCTCATGAATACAGGGCGGTCCCAGGTCGCTTCCCGGCCTTAGGGCCCGATACCCATCGCCATGGCCCTCTGGACGATGGGGACGAGGGGGTTCCGAGAGGCAAAAATCAAAATCACTTTGATATAGCATGAGGACGATTGCGAAGGACGGGACGGGATGCCTTTGGACCTCTGGATACCTGCATTGGTCTGGCTGGCGATCGGCGCGGCCATCGCCATCTATCTGTATCGGCTCATGCAACGGGAGGGGAAGGTGGAGCCCCTTTGGGTGGTGATCGGCCTCCTCCTCTCCGTCCTGGGCCTCATGGCCTTCATCGGCGTCCGCTCGATGAGGGAGAGGGGCAGGGACAAGGCGGTGGACCCCAAGGGCTACCAGCCTCCGGAATATAAGCTGAAGGAGGGGGAGGGGAAGGAAATGGTCAAGACGGAGCCCGCCCCCGAACCGAGGCCAAAGAAGGAAGTGAAGAGGATCGACGGGATCCCCCGGTGCCCGGAGTGCGGGGCGGCCGTCTCCAGCCTGGACGAGCGGTGCCGGGAGTGCGGCGCCAAGCTAAGGAAGTAGGGGAACCCTTTTTATCCCGCGGCAGGATGACCTACCTATGCTGCCCGAGGGCTCCCTGGTCTATCTTTTGGACGAAAAAGGCAGGAGGACGTGGGTGGTCCTCAGGAAGGGCATGCTGCGGCTCGGTGCCCTCGGGGTGGTGGATGGTGACCGGCTTCTTGCGGCCGAGGATGGGGCGGAGCTGAGCATCGCTGGCAGGCGCTTCTGGCTTCTTGTGCCGGGCGCCTCGGAGATGATGTCCTCCGTGGAGCGCGGAGCGCAGGTCATCACCCCCAAGGACGCCGCGACCATCCTCCTGGAGCTGAATATCAAGGCCGGGGACGTCGTGCTCGAGGCGGGCGTCGGCTCCGCGGCCCTCACGATCGCGCTGCTGAACCAGGTGCGTCCCTGGGGCAAGGTGGTCTCCATGGAGATCCGCCCGGAGTTCGCCGAGAATGGGCGGCGCAACGTGGAGAAGGCCGGCCTGCTGGAGCATTGGCGCCTGGAGATCGGGGATGTGCGCAATGACCGTCTGGACATCCTGGCGGACGCCGCGGTCCTGGACATCCCGGACCCCTGGAACGCCGTGGGCAACGTGGCGGCCATGCTCAGGAACGGCGGGCGGTTCTGCGCCTATGTCCCCAACACCAACCAGCTGGAGGAGGTGGTGCGCCGTCTGCGCAGGGAGGGCTTCGTGGAGGTCCGCAGCCTGGAGAACATCCAGCGGGAGATGGTCGTGCACGAGATGGGCGTGCGGCCCTCGTACGAGACGTTGGGCCATACCGGGTACCTCATCTTCGCCAGGAAGGTGGAGCGGCCGGGCCCCGCTCCCATCGAGCACTGACCCCTGGCCGGACAGCGGGCCATATGCCATTGGGGGCGAGCGAGCGCCGAGGGCGGGGTTATATATCCATAGAATGGTTCCTGGCCCATGGACCTAGCCTTTGCGGTGACCGCCTTCGCCTCCATCTTCGCGGTCATGAACCCCGTGGGCAACCTCCCGGTGTTCGTGGCCATCACCGAAGGCTATTCGCCGGAGCTGAAGCGCAAGGTCCGCAACAAGGTCTGCATCGTCGCCGGGAGCGTCCTGGTCGTCTTCGCCCTCTTCGGCAACGTCATCTTCGACCTGTACGGGATCACGATCCCGGCGTTCAAGATCGCCGGCGGCATCCTCCTGTTCTCGATCGCCTTCACCATGACCAGGGGGCAGCTGACCAAGTCCAAGATGACCGAGGAGGAGGCCGAGGAGGCCTCAGAGAAGGAGGAGGTGGGGGTCGTGCCGTTGGGGATCCCCCTCTTCGCCGGCCCGGGGGCCATCACCACCGTCATGATCTACGTGAGCTACGCCCAGGACTCCGGGGAGCCCACCCTCAACCTCCTCTTCCTCTTCCTGGGCATCTTCGCCACCGTGGCGATATCGTTCGTCCTGCTGAAGTACGCCGAGCCGCTGTTCTCCCGCATGGGGAAGAGCGGGGCCATGGCCTTCACCAGGATCATGGGGCTCCTCCTGGCGGCGATGGCCGTTGAGTTCGTGCTCTCGGGCACCTTCGAGGCGGTGTCCAACCATTGGGGCATCTGAAAGGGGGCAGAAGATTAATTACTGGAGGATGATTCCTCAGGCGGTGCATCAATGGTCGTGGCAGAGATCAGGATCGAGCTCAAGCCGGGGGTCGCTGACCCGGAGGGCAGGAACACCAGGAAGGCCCTGGAACTGCTCGGTTTCAATGACATCAGGGGCGTGCGCTCCATCAAGATGTTCGAGGTGGAGTTGGACGCCGACCCGGCCGTCGCCCGCCAGGAGTGCGAGGAGATGTGCCGCAGGCTCCTTGCCAATCCGGTCATCCAGAAGTACAGGGTCGACCTCAGGTGAAGGGCATGTCCTTGGAGCATCTCTTCATCAAGCGCCCAGTGCCCTTCCATCTGGCGGAAATAGACCTGGCGGCGGCCACGGACGACGAGCTGAAGGCCCTGAGCGGGGAGATGGGGCTTTCCCTTTCATTGGAGGAGATGCGCCGGGTCAGGGACCACTTCAAGGGGTTGGGACGGCGGCCGACGGACGTGGAGCTGGAGTCGATAGCCCAGGCCTGGAGCGAGCATTGCTGCTACAAGTCGTCCAAGGTCATCCTCCGGGAGCACATCTTCGGCATCGACAACGGCCGCGTGCTCTCCCGGGGCGACGCTGGGGTCATGGAGTTCGACGATGAATATGGGTACGCGCTCAGGATCGAGAGCCATAACCATCCGTCCGCCATCGAGCCGTACGGGGGCGCCGCCACCGGCATCGGGGGCATCGTCCGGGACGTGCTGTGCATGGGCGCGCAGCCCGTCGCGCTCGTGGACCCCCTCTTCTTCGGTCCCCTGGACCTCAAGGGGAAGGTCCCCGCGGGCTCCAAGGCGCCCAAGTACCTCGTCTCCGGGGTCGTCTCCGGGATACGTGACTACGGCAACCGCATCGGGGTCCCGACGGTGTGCGGAGGGCTGTTCTTCGACGAATCATACCTGGGCAATTGCCTTGTGAACGTCGGGTGCGTCGGGATCGTGAGGAAGCGGGACCTTCGCCGCAACGCCGTGGGCGGGGTGGGCGACCGCCTGATACTATGCGGGGGGCGGACCGGGAGGGACGGCATCCACGGCGTGACCTTCGCCTCCGCGGAGTTGAGCGCCAGGTCCGAGGACGAGAGCCGGGGGGCTGTGCAGCTCGGCGACCCCATCACCAAGGAGCCGCTCATCCACGCCTGCCTGGAGGTGAACTCGCTGGGCCTCGTCAGCGGCATGAAGGACCTGGGCGGGGGTGGGCTGTCCTGCGTCGTGGGCGAGATGGCCCTGGCCGGGGGCTGCGGCGCCGAGGTCGACCTGCATCGGGTGCCGCTCAAGGAGAGCGGGCTTGCCCCCTGGGAGGTCTGGGTGTCGGAGTCGCAGGAGCGCATGATGCTGGCAGTGCCCGAGGGGAACGTGGAGCGGGTGCTGGAGACCTTTGCGATGTGGGACGTGGACGCCACAGTCATCGGGAGGGTGGTCCCGGGGAACCATGTCACGCTCGAATGGCTAGGGGTGCGGGTCCTCGACCTGGACCTGGACTTTCTGACCAAGGGGCCGGAGTACTGCCGGCCCTGCAAGATGGAGGTCCGCTCCAGGCAGACCGAGGAGGTGACCCCCAAGCTCCCGGACCTGCGGACCGTGACGTTGGGGCTGCTGGCGGACCCCAACATCGCCAGCAAGGAGTGGGTGTTCCGCATGTACGACCACGAGGTGCGCGGCGGCACCGTCATCAAACCGGCCTCGGGAAGGATGAACAGGGGCGGCCCCTCGGACGCGACGGTCATCAGGCCCCTTCCGGACCGGGAGAGGGGGCTGGCCCTGGCGGTCGGCGTCAATCCCTGGTTCTGCGGGGCGGATGCGTACCGCGGCGGGATGGCCTCCATCGACGAGGCGTGCCGCAACATCGTCGCGGTGGGCGGGCGGCCTGATTCGTTCACGGACTGCCTCAACTTCGGGAACCCGGAGAGGCCTGAGCGGCTAGGGGAGCTACGGCAGGCCGTGGCGGGCATGGGTGACCTGGCCAGGTACCTGGGCCTGCCTGTGCCGTCCGGCAACGTCTCGCTCTACAACGAGACGGCCAGCGGGGCCGTGCTCCCCACTCCCACCGTGCTCGGCGTGGGGATAGTGGAGGATGTGCGCAGGTGCGTGACCACCGACCTGAAGAGGGAAGGGAACGCCCTGTACCTCGTAGGCGAGACCAGGCGGGAGTTCGGGGGCTCTGCCCTCTACCGCAGGTTCGGGGGAAGGGGGGGCGAGGTCCCGGCCGTGTCCCCGGAGCGGCTGAGGCGCTCCATGGACGAGATGCTCTCCGCGATGGGGGAAGGGCTGATCGCCTCCTGCCACGATGTCTCCGATGGGGGACTGGCGATCGCGGTGGCCGAGATGTGCCTGGGCGGCGACCTGGGCGCCGCCGTGGAGGTGGGCGCCGAATGGGAGGCCTTTTCGGAGAGCAACACCCGCTGGGTGGTGGAGGTCGAGCCCTCCAGAGAAGGAAAGTTCGTCTCCGCCATGACCGTTCCCATCACCCGGCTCGGGACGGTCGGCGGCCGTTCCTTGCGACTGATCGCCGGGAAGGGGAGGGCGTCCCTCTCCCTGAGGGACATGAGAAAGGCCTGGAGCGGCACGCTCCCGCGACTGATGGGGTGATGCGATGAAGGCCGTCAGGGTCTGTGTCCTGAGGATAGAGGGGACGAACTGCGAGGACGAGGCCGCCCAGGCCTTCGCCTCCGTCGGCGCCTCCCCGGAGAAGGTCCATCTGAAGCAGCTCCTTGGCCAGTGCCCCTCCGATCGGAGGAGGGAGCTGGACAGCTATGACGTCCTAATGCTGCCCGGGGGCTTCTCGGCCGGCGATTACGTGCGGGCGGGGGCGATCTTCGCCGCCCGCCTGAAGAGCGGGCTCAGGAAGGAGCTCGTCGCCTTCGTGGAGGCCGGAAGGCCGGTGATCGGCGTGTGCAACGGCTTCCAGGTCCTGGTGGAGCTGGGGCTGCTCCCGGCGATGGACGGGACCATGGCCGAGGCGCCCGAGGCGGCGCTGTACACCAACGACTCCGGCAGGTTCGAGTGCCGGCCGACCCTCCTCCGGCAGGAGAGGCGGGGCAAGGGCCCCTTCACTGCCGGCATCCCGCACGGCTCAGTAGTGATGTGCCCCTCCGCCCATGCTGAGGGCAAGCTCATGTTCCCACGGGGAACGCGGCGGCGGACGCTCGAGCGGTTGCTGGAGAACGATCAGATCGTGTTCCGTTACGTGAACCCGGACGGGGAGTATGCTGGCTACCCGTGGTGCCCGAATGGCTCCATCTACAACATCGCCGGGATCTGCAACCCGGCCGGGAACGTCCTAGGGATGATGCCGCACCCGGAGAGGGTGCTGAGAAGGGAGACGCATCCCGACTGGACCAGGACGCCGGGGAGGGAGGAGGGCGACGGCCTGCCCCTTTTCCGCTCCATCGTGGAAAGCGTGCGCTGATCAGAAGGAGAGGTGGATGCGCACCTCCACCTGGTCCCCGTCCTCGAGGCCGAGGGTCCGCCGGAGATGGAACTTGCAGACCACCTCCAGCACGTCCTCGTAGTGCGAGCGCCGGGGGAGGACGACCGCGCATTCGATGTTCTGGATGCTGGCGGGGATGCAGTGCACGTCCCCGAACGTCCTTCCGTTCCGCTCGAACCCCTTGATGTCGATGGTCCTTCCGTTCCGGAGGGCGTCGAGCTTGTGGACCTCGGTCGGAAGGAGCTTGACGTTCAGCGTTCCCTCGTAGGGCCGGAACCCGAGCTTCTCCACGAACTGCTCCATGTAGCCGGGCTGCGTGACGTAGTACTGCCCCTCGCCCATGCCCTCGACCACCGTCCCCTTGATCACCAGCTCGTCCTTCATCTCGAAGATCTTCTGGTACTCGAGGTACTCCTTGCGGAGCATGTCCGCCCCCTTGCTGGTGATCCGGATGCGCTGGCGCCTGGCCCCCAGGTCCCGTTCTATGAGCTTCGCGTCCAGGAGCTCCAGGATGCGCTTGGAGGCCGATTGCTGGGACATGTCGAGCATTTCCCCCAGCTCCCGGGACGAAAGGGCGACGTAATCGTGCAACCCCCCCATCAGGGCTATCCTGCGGAGGGCGGTAACGAACTTCTCGTCGTTCTCTGACTGCAAAGGCAACAACTCCCCGGCCCGCTACTATGCAACCTGTAACAGGGCACTTTCGTGGTTATCAGTTATCCCAATTAATAGATTGCTGAACCTTTCCGCAGGTTTGATATCGATATAGTATGTTCCCGTCCCACATGGCGAAGGACCATCATGTGATGGAGGTCCTGGGATTGTCCAGGGTGGTCGTGGAGAACGGGGCGGTCGTCGATGTCAGCGAGCCGAGGATCGAGTTCTGCCCCCTCTTCAACAACCATCGCGGGATCGAGAGGCTGACCAAGGAGAGCGTCCGCCAGAACGTCGAGTTCCGCATCAGGGACTTCGGCATCTTCACAGAGAGGAGGCAGATGCGGATGAAGGACTTCCTGAGCTTCGGGGTATCCGAACTCATGAGCATGTGCGTCTCGCAGGGGATCATGGACTGCTCGGTCTGCGTCTGCGATGGCTCCGGTACGGCCGTCGTCGATGACCCGGAGCTCATCCAGGGCATCGGAGGAAGGCTCTCCGGGCTTGTGGAGACGAGCCCGATCCAAAGCGTGCTCGCGGAGATCGGCCGCGACCGGGTGCTGGACCCCGAGACGGCCCGCATAGACCAGGTGGCCGGCGTCCGCAAGGCGTGGGCAATGGGCTATAGGAAGATAGGGGTCACGGTGGTCAAGGGCGCGGACGCCGAGGCATTGCGCAGGGAGTTCGGGGACCACGTCGTGCTCTTCGCGGTGCACACCTCGGGGGTGACCGAGGAGGAGGCCGAGGCGCTCTTCGCCCACTGCGACATCGCCACCGCCTGCGCCTCCAAGCACATGTGGGCCCTGGGAAAGCGGCTGGGCGCCATGCAGGTCGGCACTAAGGTGCCTGTGTTCGCGATAACCGAGCTGGGGAGGGAGATCTGCACCGTCCGGCTGAGGCAGATCGGCAAGGAGGCGAGGAGCGGCCCTGACTGCCCGGCCCGGCCGCTCATCTGATCATTCCTCGATGACCAGGTGCCGTCGGGAGCGGAGGAGCACGGCATGCACGCCCTCCTTCCTCATCTTCCGCCGCAGGATGATGTCATTGGTGACCACCATCGCGTCCAGGGCCTTTGCGGCCTCCAGCACGCCCGCGTCGCCCTGAGTGGACGTCTCGAACCTCTTGTACTTGCCCGCTAGCATCAGGGCGGCCTTGGCATGCTTGCTCCCCGAGCGCTTGAGTTCCCCGATCACAGGGCCGGGGACGTACGCCTCGAACTCCCCGAAAAGGTGGGCAAGCTCAAGGTCCAGGTTCATCTTGAACTCGAAGGGCATGAGGAGCGCGTTGGTGTCCAGGACCACCTTCTGCATGGCCCCTCACACGACTATGCCGTAGCCGATGAGGCGCCATTTGTTGGCGATCTTGCGGGAGATCGCCACGCGCTGCCCCTCCTCGGCGCAGACCGGGATCTTGAGGGCGACCTCGGACTGATCGCCGCGAGCGCTGGTGACCAGCCCCACGGTGGTGGCCGTCCCGATGCTCAGCATCAAGGGCTCGTTCGTCTTGATGTTGTCGACGACCAGGTCCTCGCTGGTCCCCACAACGCGGTCCAGGAGATGGGTGTTCATCCTGAACTTGAAATGGACCTGAGGGAGGGTGCCAGGCTTGCCCACCACCCTTCCGGTGAGCCCGTCGGACTTGGTGAGGGAGGGATCCAGCTTCGTACCGATGGCCACCAGCCCGCCGGGCTTGATCCTGTCCACGAACCCTCCGCCCGTCTGCAACGACTCGATGGTGGTTGTTATCGTCTCCCAGGTGAACTTGCCGCCGGGCTGCTCCACCTTTCGCCCGGGGGAGATCTCGATCTCGTCGCCTACGCTCAGCACGCCCTGGATCAGGGTGCCGCCGAGCACGCCCCCCTTGAGCTCCTCCAGGGACATCCCCGGCTGGTTGATATCGAAGGACCGGGCCACGAACATCCGGGCCGGCTTCCTTTCGTCATGCTCCTTGGTCGGGATGTACTTCTGGATGGCGCCGATGAGCTTGTCTATGTTGACGTCGTGATGGGCGGAGACCGGGATGATCGGCGCGCCCTCTGCGATGGTGCCCTTGATGAACTGCCTGATCTGGTTGTAGTTCTCCATGGCCTCCTCGCGGGTGACTATGTCTATCTTGTTCTGCACGATGATGATCCTCTCCACGCCGATGATGGAGAGGGCCATGAGATGCTCCTTGGTCTGGGGCTGGGGGCATTCCTCGTTGGCGGCGACCAGCAGGAGCGCCCCGTCCATCATGGCCGCGCCCGACAGCATGGTGGCCATCAGGGTCTCGTGCCCGGGGGCGTCCACGAAGGACACGGAGCGGACGAACTCGGCCTCCCCGCCGCACACCTTGCACACGGGGGAGTTGGAGTAGGCGTCCTCGCACCGCTTGCACTTGTAGAAGGCCGCGTCCGCGTACCCCAGCCTGATGGAGATGCCTCGCTTGATCTCCTCCGAATGGCGGTCGGTCCAATCACCGGAGAGGGCCTTGGTGAGCGTGGTCTTGCCGTGGTCCACGTGGCCGATCATCCCGATGTTGATCTCAGGCTGGCGGGACACCTTCATTTCTTCTTCTCCTCTTTCTTGATCAGCTCCTCGACCGGCTTGGGGCCCTGAGAGATGATCTTCATATTGATCTGGACCGTGTCGGTGGCGATGGCCTGCCCCCGGACGGACTTCCTCCTCCTGAGGCCGCCCTCGGTGGTGTAGAAGCCGGTGCTGGTGGTCAGCAGCAGCCTCTTCCGGCGCGGGCCTGGCAGGTCCTTCCTCATGGCGAAGCCGTCCTTGTCGCTTCCGCCAGTGATCGTCAGCTTGTAGCCGGGCAGCCCTACGAATATGCCATCGATGGTGTCCCCGATCTTCTTTCCGATCAGGGAATTGGCGTGATGCCCGGAAACCGGGACGCTGTAGGACCTGCCGGTCTTCATGTCGTTAACAACGGCCTTGAATTCAACCATTCCAAACACCTTTCGAGCGTTGTGAGCACTCGGCCCTAATGGAGTATCACTTAAATAATTATTGGTACGGGGGGCGCGCCCCCAGGGGCCGCACCGACCACTGGGTGGAATGGGACCTGGGCGCCCGGGCGTTTCAAAGGAGACGTTACTCGGGTCTAGGACCATCCGCCCCTGCGCGCTCGCCGCGGTGCAGCAGGGGGCTCAGCACCGCCTGACCCTCAGCGTCATCCCGCTGCCCTTGGCGAGGTCCCGGAAGGTGCGCAGGGGGTCGGCGACCATGGGCCCGATGACATCATCCAGGGCATCGGGGGAGACCAGCTCGTTCATCACCGCCCCGGACAGAAGGGCGCGGGCCCTCCCGTCATAGGGGCCCGAGGCCCACAGCTCCACCAGGGCGTCCCTGAGCGCCGCCCCCATCATCAGTTGGTCGGCCATGTTCTCCACCAGCTCCTCCTCGTACCTCTCCCCCTTGCCCTGGGCCAGGAGGGCGGCGTGCTTGCCCGCGAGCCCGCCGCAGATGTAGGAGGGCATTATGCCCTCGCCCACGAAGGCCAGGGTCTGGCCGGCGGCGTCCCCACAGAAGAGCACGTTCCCCCTGACCGGGCCGCCGAGGAACCCGGGGACGGGGGCATCCCCCATCTTGACCTCGAGCACCTTGTCCACATCGAAGTACCGGGACACGACGGGGTGGCCCGTTATCCATTCCTCCAGGAAGGTGCGGCGGGAGGCGTTGGTCCCCACTAGGCCGAGCCCGACGTTCGCCCTCCTCTTCCCCTTGGGGATTATCCATCCGTACCCCAGCCCGATCTCCTCCTCGATGAAGATCTGCATGGCCTGGGGGATGTCCCGCTTGGCCACCAGCTCGAACTCCACACCCCTGGCCACGTCCTTGGGGGAGAAGAACTCGACGCCGAGCTCCTTGGCGAGCGTGGAGTGCACCCCGTCCGCGGCCACTATGGCCTTCGGGGACACCTCCATCTCCTCGCCGTGATGGGAGAGCATGCAGCCTGCGACGCGCTCCCCGTCCTTCCTTACCGACAGCAGCCTGGTGTCCGCCTGGACCGCCGCCCCGGCGGAGGCCGCCCTGAAGGCCAGGTGCTTGTCGAATATCTTCCGCTCCACGGTCACCGCCCGCCAGTACGGCTCGTGGTTGTCGATGATGACCTCCCTTCCCAGCACGAAGCGGGTGAAGGCGTGCCTGGCGACGATGGCGCTCTCGGGGATGCGCATCCCGGAGCGCTTCACCAGCTCCAGCCCGATGACCTCCCCGCACTGCACCGGCGTCCCTATCTCCTTCTTCTTGTCCACCATCAGCGTCCTTGCGCCCTGCAGCGCGGAGGCCCGAGCTGCCCCACTGCCGGCCGGACCGGCACCAACCACCAGCACATCACAGTCCAACATGTCACCACCCCCATTT
This sequence comes from Methanobacteriota archaeon, assembly GCA_021372335.1. Classification (GTDB taxonomy): domain Archaea; phylum Thermoplasmatota; class Thermoplasmata; order Methanomassiliicoccales; family UBA472; genus UBA472. Next base: position 19,263 of record JAJFUR010000078.1, on the reverse strand, counting down.
GGCCCCCAGGTCGTAGGCACGGTACAGGCCCAGGTACCTCCTTCCGTTCAAGAGGGCCCTCAGCCCCGCCATCCGGCCGTACCCATCGCGGAACGGCCGCACCGAACGGTACAGCTCCTCGTTGTCCATGCCCTGTAGGGTCTCGAACGCCTTAATATAGACGGGCGAGGCGTACGGAGAGCGCGGCCATCTGCGCGCGTAGTCCGCAAGATCGCCCTTGGCCAAGGACTCGGCGACCATCCTGGCGGCCATCATCCCGATGCGGATGCCGCCGAAGGTGATCGGGTTGGCCTGACCCCCCGCATCCCCGATCAGGCATGCGTTGCCCATGACCGTTCCGCCATAGGCGTAGGGGATCGGCCGGCCGTGCCTCTCCAGGCACTTCGGTCTCTCGTCCGCGCCCCGGGTGAAGCCGACCCGGCTTCCGGAGCGGTGGGGGAACACCCAGCGATATCCTCCCCGATACCTCTCGTCGTAGAAGAAGTGCATGGCGTCCTCCTCGCTCCTCTCCGCCAGGACGAACTGCTCAGCCCAGAGCAGGCGGGGACCGCCCGGGAAGAACGTCCTCCTGACCAGGGAGTTCCAGCCGTCCGCCCCCACCAGGAACCTTGCGCCGAACCTCCTCCCGTCCCGGGTTCGGACCATGTATCCGTTCTCGTCCCTGCCGACCTCGACCGCGGCCCCGACCTCGGTATGGCACCCTTCCTTCCTCGCCATGTCCATGACATGCGTCAGGAACCTGGGCCGATCGAGCACGTACCCCTGGGCCTCCGTCTCGATCGTGATGTCTCCGGGCCAGTGCTCCACCGCCCGGCGGATGGTGAACTCCACCGCGTGCGGTTCCAGGGGGGCGAGGGTGTCGAAGGCGGCCCTGCTCACCGCCTCCCCGCACATCCGATGGTACTTGGCGAAGTTCCTGTCCAGCTTCTCTAGAGAGAGGACGCTGAGCCTTCCCTCGCTCAGGTAGGGAATGAAGAACGCTGCGGCGGCCCCGGCCGGGCCGGAGCCGATCACCAGCACGTCATGCCTTTCGGTGGCCGATCCCCCCTGAGAGGCTGATCTGCTCCACGAAGGAGTAGCCGGTGTCGAAGCCGAGGAAGGCGAAGAAGTAGAGGAAGGTGGGCAGGAAGCCGACCGCGCACAGGACCAGAACGGCCCCCTTGAGCACCAGCCGTTCCTTCAGGAGCAGGGATAGCGCTCCCTCCCTCATCCGGTCCCCGCGGTCGCTTAGCACCTCGTCGGCGATGGCGGCGACCATGACGATGATGGTCCCGAGCAGGTGGAAGGGCCTCCCCTCGAGCACCGCCAGGACGGCCATCGCGCCGGCGGTCAGGAAGCCCAGCTTGAACGCCAGGTTGTCGTACTTGGCCACCAGCAGCAGGGCCAGCAGCAGCCCGATGAAGATGGTGGCAGAGCCCTCGTCCAGGAATATCAATGCGCCCATGAGCGCCCCCACGGGGATGGAGAGCAGGACCGCCTTGCGCTTGCTCCCGATGTTCAGGTCGAAGACCTGGTCCCCGTATTTTATCGCCATCCCCAACGTGACGAACGCGAAGGGGATGAGGAGCTCATGGTGCAGAGGGACCTCCCGGGTGAACCAGGTGTAGGTCCATGCCGCAACGATCAGGGCGATGGTCAGGGCGAAGTAGAACTTGGCCCTGCGGTTCCATCCCCTGCTCCTCATGTGGCCTCCTGACCTCCTCCCTTTAAAGGGCGCCGATTATATAAATGCGCTCAACGCCTCATGAGCCGCCTTGCCTGGAGCAGTCCTCGCATGAGATGGGCGCGTTCCCCGGCGAAGGCCATGCCGATGAGGGTGTGGACGGCCTCCACGCCGTCCTCCCCATAGGGCGGCCACCAGACCTCCGAGGGGAACCGGCCCCTGTCCAAGTGCACATGCTGCCTCTCGATCAGCTCCTCGAGCCCGGCGTCCCCGTGGGTGCGCCCGAAGCCGCTCTCCCCCCGGCCGCCCCAGGGGGTGGCCCCCAGCCCGTAAGTGTAGGCGACGTTGTTCACGGTGACCGTCCCGGAGCGCATCCTCGTCGCCAACGCCTTCCCCCTTGCCAGGTCGGCGGTCCATACGCTTCCGTTCAAGGCGTACTTGGAATCGTTCGCCAGGCGGACGGCCTCCTCGTCACCTTCGAACGGCAGCAGGACCACCACCGGTCCGAAGGTCTCCCTCTGCACGATGTCGGCCCCCTGCTCGGCGCCGGAGAGCACCGTGGGCTGGAAGAAGTGCCCCTTGAGCCCCGGGGGCCGGGCCCCTCCGACAAGGACCACCGCCCCCTGCTCCACGGCCCTGGCCACCTGGGCCTCCATGTCCTGGACCGCCTCCTCGGAGATCAGCGGTCCGAGGGTTACTGTCGGGTCCCGTGGGTCGTACCCCTGCCGGATGGCCGAGACCTCCCGCAACAACAGTTCGGTGAACCTTTCCTCGATGGCCCTGTGAACGTAGATGCGCTTGACCGCGACGCATGTCTGGCCGCAGTTCACGAACGCTCCCCAGCAGGCGGCCCTCGCTGCCCGCCGCAGATCGGCGTCCTCGAGCACGATGAGGGCGTCCTTCCCGCCGAGCTCCAGGGTCATGGGGGTCAACCGCTGGGATGCTAGCACCATCACCCTGCGGGCGACGTCCGGGTGACCGGTGAAGATGATGCGGTCCACCCCGGAGGTCACCAGGGCCTCGCCGACCGCCCCTCCGGGGCCGAGCACGACCTGGAGGAGACCTTCGGGCAGGCCGGCCTTGGCCATGACCTCCCCCATGCGCAGGGCGGTGAAGGGGGTCTGGGAGGAAGGCTTCAGCACCACGGCGTTGCCGGCGGCGAGGGCCATCATGGTCTGCGAGTACGGGATGGCGAGGGGATAGTTCCAGGGGGCGATGATGCCTATGACCCCCAGGGGGCGGGGGACGAGGAGGGAGGTGCGGCCCATGTACCTCATCGCCGCAGAGAGCCCGCCGAGGTCCACCCTGCTCTCCTGGAACAGCCGGGCCATGCGGCCGATGGCGAAATCGGCAGCACCGAGGGCGCCCAGGCCATCGGTGGCCAGGGCCTCCAGGCGCGGCTTCCCCGTCTCCCTGCATACGACGTCGATCAGAGCGTCCATATCCGCGCAGAGGGCGGCCTGCACCTGGCGCAGGATGCGCTCCCTTTCCTTCACGGGGAGAGCGCTCCAGCCCATCTGCGCCGTCCGGGCCCGTTCGACGATCGAGGGGACCTCCTCGGGGATGGTGGCCTCGACCTCCCCGATCACCTCCAGGGTGGCGGGGTTGTGCTTGCGGATGACGGTTCGGCTCATCGTCCTGGGAACGCAATGAGCGTAGATGAAGCTGACCATTGTTTATCTAGCCGGAGGCCGATTCCCTTGGCAATGCTCAGGTCGGCCGTCCCGATGGTCGCGCTCGTGATGCTCCTGGCTGCGCTGGCCCCTGGAAGCGCGGCGGCAGTGTCCGAGGACGGAACTGTGACGGTGGCGGCGGGGGGGCACGCGGTCCTGTTGGACTTCACCGTCGCGGGGACCGGCGTCGATGATCCGGCGGCCGCGGGGAACGTGCGCTACCTGGTCTATTTGGACGAGGGGTCGGAGCAGGACGTGTTCGACGTCTTCGTGATGCCCTATGAGAGCTATCAGGGGTATCTTGCCGGGGAGGGGTTCCGACCGGTCAGCGGCTGGAGCTCCGAAGGCGCCGGCGCGGCCCCGGCGTACAACCTGGTCTATCTCTTTGATGAAGGGAGGTACGTGCTGCTCATTGACAACTCGGACGTGGGCGGGGCGCCCAAAGCCCCGGCCGAGCTGAAGGTGCGTTACCAGCTCGAGGCCAACAACGTGGAGGTGGAGCGAGAGCCCCGATGGAGCGCCTTCCTGGGCCTCTTGGCCCTGGTTGCGCTGCTCGGCGGGGCGTTCCTGGTGGGGCTGAGCCTATACCTCAAGCGCAGGGTCGGGCATGTCGATGCGCAGCGCAGGAAACGGTGCGCCAGCTGTGACAAGGTCTCCATAACCGACGGGCGGTTCTGCCCGTACTGCGGGAAGGAGCGATGATCACATGCCCCAGAAGGGGTCCTCCCTCCGCTTTATCGCCATGAGCTCCTCCAGGACCTCCCGCTCGTCCAGGTTGAGGTCGTAGGCCTGCAGGCCCTTCACCTCCGATTCCGGGATGTCCACGTAGAGGATGTCGTCCACGTTCAGCTGGCGTCCGACCGTCGCCCCTTCTATGGCCACGGCGATCTCCTGGCCGGCGGTCGCCTCCTTCAAGGCGTCCTCGCCCGTGCGCAGCGACCGGATCCGGCCTATCTCCTTCCCATCCGCGGAGATGAGCCGCTGGTTGGTGCGGATCCGGCCGGCGAGCACCCGGACGCCTACTATGGCCGGCTTGCTCGCCCGGAAAACGCAGTCCGGCAGGACCCGGATCTTTCCCGGGAAGGCCGTGAGGGCGCGCTTCTCCTCCTCAGCGCGGCGCTTCTCCTCCTCCACCCATTTCAGGTAGTCGTCGATCAGGCCGTACACCACGGCGTTCAGGAACACCTTCGATTGATGGGTGGTGAGGGCGTCCTTGGCGTCCGGAAGCATGCTGACGTTGAAGCCTAGGACCACTTTATGGAGTGGGTCGGTGTACGAACTGACCTCGATGATATCCCGCTTGGAGATGTCCCCGATCTCGTACTTCCGGATGGGGATCCCGGCCCTCTTGCACTCGTACGCCAGGGCCTCGAGGGAGCCCAGGGCATCGGCCTTGATCATCACTCCGTCGTCGGCGACCTCGATGTCGATCGTGGTCTCCTCCTCTATTTCCCTCAGCACCTCCTCCAAATTGCCCTTGATGGCTCTAAGCGGGGCGCCGGCGACCGCCCCGTCCAGGTTTTGGCAGAGGAGCTTCACGCCCGCGGCGGCGCCCACCGTCTTCACGCGGTCGAACTTGTCCCGCGGGTCGCGGATCTCGTCGAGGGGCTTGGGCTTCAGGATGGCCTTGACCTTGGTGATGAGCGGCCTGCCCTTCGTCCCCAAGGCGACCTGGTCCCCCTGCTGCAGCTCCCCATCGTACAGGATGACGTCGATGGTCTGCCCGAGCCCGCGCTCCTCCTTGACCTCCAGGATGGTGCCCTTGGCCGGACCCTCAGCGGTCCGCAAGGAATCCTCGAGGAAGCGCTGAGCCAGCCCGATCAGCACCAGCAGCAGGTCCGGAACGCCCTCGCCATTGCGGGCGCTGATGGGCACCAGGGCGATGTTCTTGGTGAAGTTCTCTATGCGGTCGTAGCGATCCGCGGAGAGGCCTTCCTCGGAGAGACGCCCGACGATGGCGTAGAGCTTGTCGGCCAACGCGGCCCTGGCCTCCTCCGTCTGGGCCTTCTCGGAGAGGATGAAAGGGGTCGCGGGAGAGGGGACCCAGCCGTCCACAAGGTCTATCTTGTTCAGGGCGATGATGAAGGGGGTCTTGAAGCGCCTGAGGATACTGATCGATTCCAACGTCTGGGGCTTCAGCCCCTCGTTGATGTCGATGACCAGGATGGCTATGTCCGCCAGGGAGCCCCCCCTGGCGCGGAGCGTCGTGAAGGAGTGATGCCCGGGGGTGTCGATGAAGAGAAGCCCGGGGATGGTGAACCTCTTGTTGCCCAGGAGCTTGGCGCACACCTTGTTGATGTGCTCCAGCGGCACCTCGGTGGCCCCGATGTGCTGGGTTATGCGCCCCGCCTCGCGGGTGATGACCGCCGTCCCCCTGATGTAATCGAGCAGGCTGGTCTTCCCATGGTCCACATGGCCCAACACACTGACTATGGGTTGACGGATGGTCATGAGCATCGGATTTAGGAATCTCTATTAGTACCTTTCTTGCAACGGGGAGCACCTGACATGCGGGAGCGCGGAGAACGAGAAAGGAGGGTTTTGGGAGGGGTCTGTGCCTACTCGAACAGCCAGGCCTTGGTGCAGGCCTCATAGCCCAGGAGTTCGTAGTCATTGAAGAACAGTTCGATCTCCCTTTTGGCCGATTCCGGGGAATCGGAGCCATGGATGAGGTTGCGCCCGGTCTGCTGGGCATAGTCCCCGCGAATGGTGCCGGGAGCGGCCTCCGCCGGGTTGGTCTTGCCCATCATCCCCCGCACGACGGAGATTATGTTGTCCCCCTCCCAGACCATGACGAGCACTGGGCCGGAGGTCATATACTCGATGAGCTTTGGGAAGAACCCCTTGCCCCTGTGCTCTGCGTAGTGCCTCTCCGCCAGCTCGCGTGGGATGCGCATGAACTTCATGGCCACTGGGCGGAAGCCCTTGGCCTCGAAGCGGGCGACTATCTGGCCGATGAGGCCCCGCTGCACGGCGTCGGGCTTGAGCATTACGAAGGTCCGCTCCATCATGGGGCTCACTCCTTCGTCGCCGCCTCGGCCTCGGCCCTCTTCGCAGCCCTGGCCTTCTTTCGGTTCCCGGCCTTTTCCTTGGGCTCGGCCTTCCTCTCGACCTTCTCCTCGGCGGCCTCGACCTTATCTTCGACCTTCGGCTCGACCCTCTCCTTGGCGGCCTTGGCGACACCCTTCTTGGCGGCATAGGCCTTGGTCCAGGTGATGTTCCTGGGCACCCTCTTCAGCTCCACCATGTTCTTGTAGCACTTGTTGCTGCAGAAGAGCATGACTATGCCGTCCTTCCTCGCGTACATCTTGCCGGTCCCGGGCTCGATCTGCTCTCCGCAGAAGGAGCATAAGTGCTGCTCTACCATGTGAACGACCTCCTTACCTCAGGGAGAGCTTCCTGGCCTCTCTGGACGTCTCCCTCAGCATCAGGATGTCGCCCATACGGACCGGCCCCATGATGTTCCTGGTGATGATCCTTCCCTTGTCCCGGCCATCCAGCACACGGACCTTGACCTGGGTGGCCTCCCCCGTCATGCCCGTCCTGCCGATTATCTCCACGACCTCTGAAGGAATGCTTTCTTCGTCAGCCATCTGTGACACCCTTTAGCCTTTTATCTTCTTGACCTGGTCCACCAAGGCCTCGAGGATCGGCTTGCCCTTCCCCGCGTCGAGAATGGCAATGGACGCGGTCGGCTTCTCCAATCCGCAGGAGTTGCCCAACTGGGCCTTGCTGTCCACGTATACATAGGGCACATTCCTCTCATCGCAGAGCATGGGCATGTGAGCCAGGATCTCCGGCGGCTGGACGTCCTCCGCCAGCACGACCAGGGAGGCCTCGCCGCGCTCCACGATCTTGGTGACCTCGTTGGTGCCCTTCTTCAGCTTGCCGGTGTCTCTGGCCAGCTCGACGACCTCATAGGCCTTTTCCTTGAGCTCCTTGGGGGTTTCGAACCTAACGAACACTGCCTTTGCCAAACTTATACCTCCTTCCGATGCGCGAACATCCTCATTATTCACGGGCTCATAAGAGCAGGGACGCTCAAAGGGATGGTCCTATAAAAGGCTTATCCGCCCTTCCATTCAGGAGGGCGGGCATCCCCGAGGCCATCGCCATGCCTCAGGCCAGGGACCAGGTCGAAAGAGGGAAATATCGTCTAGTTGAATCGATGAACGATCGAAATGAGCATGGCGAAGAAGGCGATGTGCGTAATAGGGGCCGGAATGGCCTTCATCGGCAATGGGCTGGCGTACTATTTCAACACCGCCACGCATGAGGAGACCATCGGGCCGGTCGTATATGAGGTCCTGACCTACGATACCGACCACGTCACTGGGGCAATAGCATTGGCCGTCATCGGGACGTTCATACTCCTGGTGGGGGCCTTGGCCAAGGATTGAGCGGTCGCATCACCGCCGTATCTGGGCCAGGAGGCCGCTGAGCCCTTTCATGGCGGCATACCCCCTCTCCTCGATGCAGTACAGGTGCGTTCGGCCCTCGACCTTAACATAACCGGCCTCGAGGAGCTTGTTCAGATGGAACCGCAGGTGCCCCTTCTGCATCTCCAGCCCCTTCATCATCTCCGTGAAGGGGCGGGGACCGGTGTACAGCATGGCCATGATCCTCAGGCGGGGGGCGCTCGCCAAGGGCGCCAGCCATCGCTCCGCATCCTCCGGTTCCACCCCTCCCAGGGCGATCTCGCAGGAGCGGCGGACCATGGGGCGGCCGACCCTGAACCGCAGCGTCTCGGCGAGGGCCATCTGCTCCCTTGCCCTTTCCACGACACCGAGCAACGTGCTTGCCATGGGCGCGGGCAGGACCTCCTCCGGCGAATGGACGATGCTTTCGCGCAATCCTTCCAGGCGGGCAAGGGCCTCGTTCAGGTCGTCCTTCTCAAAGCGATCGATAGCGTCCTCGTATTGGGCGGTCATTTGGGAGAGTGCCTTCTGTGATCGGGGCGGAGCCCCCTCGAAGCCCCCTATTGCGTCCCTCATCGCGGTGCGGTTCTGCTCGAGGAAGGACCTTCCGATCTGCTCCCGGAAGGCGGAGGCCATGCCGTCATAGGGTTGCCCATCGGCCCTGTTGAGGGAGCTGAGAAGGGCCTTGATGTCCGTTCGCAGCTCGTCCATCTTCCTGATCAGTTCCTCGGTGGGCTCGGGCATTGGTAATAACTAATTAGTACTAAATAATATTTTAATATTACCAATCCCGTGCTCCCCTTGGAATAGGCATGAGGATCGGGGTGGTGGCGTGCGAGTGCTTCAAGAACGAGCTTGAGATGGTGCTCGCCGGGGAGACCGTGGAGGAGAAGGTGTACCTCGAGTTCGGGCTGCATGCCTACCCCCAGGAGCTGAGGAGGGAGATCGTCAGGACCGTGAACGGCCTGAAGGGGAAGGTGGACGCCGTATTCCTTGCGTATGGCGTATGTAATTCATTGGGCGGGATCGCCGATGAGCTGGAGGTCCCGACGGTCACGCTCCGCGCCGACGATTGCATCGGCGCCCTGCTCACCCCAGAGGAGTACGCCAGGGAACGGAAAAGGTGCGCCGGCACCATGTTCCACATCCCCTTCATGTCCCAGATGGGGGTGGGCTACTTCGAGAAGGAACTGACCTCCAAGATGCCCAACTTCAAGGAGCTGGGGGTCGACCTGGACTGGTACCTGGGCATCATGTTCGACGGGTACTCCAGGTGCCTGTTCATAGACACCGGCATCGGGGACCGCGAGCGCTATGAGAACCTCTCCAAGGAGTTCGCGCGGCAGCTGAGCCTGAGATACGAGACCCGGGAGGGGACGGTGCAGATGCTCCGGGACGGCCTGATGGAGACGAAGGACTTGGCATCTCGGCATCTGCATTAGACGAAGTGCAGCTGCTCCTCGTGGGGATACCGCATCCTCTTCCCTTTTTCGAGCATCGCGCACACAGGCTGCTCGATCTCATCGCCATAATGGAGATACCACTTGGCGCACAGCCATTCCTGCAGTTGGGCGATATCCGCGTCCTCCATGTGCCTGAAGCGCCCCTGCAGCTTCAGATAGTCGGTGACCGGAAGCATGGCCTTCGGCTTGTACGTCGTCCGGGCGTTCCCGTCCTCCACCTCGTAGAGCGTCCACATGCCTGTCTCCACCGCCAGCCGGGCGATCTCCACGGTCATGGACGAATCGGAGCGCCAGCCTGGGACGCAGGGCGTCAGGACGTGCAGGAACCTGAAGCCCTGCTTGCTCTTGGCCTTCTCGACCTTCTTGATGAAATCGTTGTAATGGGCGATGGACAGCGATGCGGCGTAGGGCGGATCGTGCGCGGCGACGATTGCCATGATGTCCTTCTTGAACTCCCTCTTCCCTTCCACCTTCTTGCCCACGGGGGTGGTCGTCGTCCATGCCCCGAAGGGCGTGGCGCCGGACCGTTGGATACCGGTGTTCATGAAGCCCTCGTTGTCCAGGCACACGTACAGGATGTCCTCATTGCGCTCCGCGGCCCCCGACAGGGCCTGGAGGCCGATGTCGAACGTCCCCCCGTCCCCGGCCAGCCCGACCACAGTGGAGCGCAGCCCCCTCCGGCGCTGGGCGGCCCTGATGCCCGTGGTAACCGCCCCCGTGTTCTCGAAGGCGGTGAACAGGAACGGGGTGCGGAAGCTGCTGGTGGGGTACATGGCGCTGATGACGACGAGGCAGGAGGCGGGAACGTACACGGTCGTGTCCGCGCCCAGGATCCGCATGATGTTCTTGACCGCCACGGCCATCCCGCACCCGGGGCATGCCCCGTGGCCGCTGACGAACATGTCGTTCGCGGGCATGTCCTTGATCGTGCCCATCTCGCTCATTCCATCTCCCCCCTGAGCCCGTGCCAGGTGACCGGCCTGACCCGTTCCCCCCTCGCCGCCCTTTCCACGAGGGCGAACATCTCCCGCATGTGGTCCGGGGCTATGTCCCGCCCGCCTATGCCGGCCACGTGCCCCGTGACGATGGTCGGGACGTTGCATAGCGCCGCCGCCACCTCGGTATATACAGGCCCGCCGCCGTTGAACGACACGGAACGGTCGAGGACGCCGAGCGCCTTGAGGCCCTCGGCCTTCTCCCTGAGCCCTTGGAACGGGAAGGGGCGCATGAAGCGCAGCTTGATCAGCCCCGCCCTTTTCCCCTCCGATCGAAGCTCGTCCACCGCGGCCCGGGCCAGCCCCGTGGCTGTGCCGAGGGTGAGCAGGGCGAAGTCAGCGTCCTCCAGGCGATAGGTGTCCAGGAGGCCGCCGTAGGAGCGGCCGAAGGCCTTGCCGAACCCGGCGTCCACCTCCGCGATGACCTCGCGGGAACGGTCCACCGCCCGGTCCAGCTGGTAGCGCATCTCCATCGCGTACTCGGGGGGGACGATGGGGTTGATCAGCTTGGGCTCAGCGGGGTCAAGGACGGTGCATGGCTCGAACCTGGGGAGGAAGCGGTCCACCTCCTCCTGCCCCGGCACCTCCACCCGCTCCACGGTATGGGAGAGGATGAAGCCATCGAGGCATACCATCACCGGCAGGAGCACGCGCCTGTCCTCGGCAAGCCGGAAGGCCATCAGCGTGGCGTCCAAGGCCTCCTGGTTGTCCTCCACGTATACCTGGAGCCAGCCCGAGTCGCGCTCTGCCATCGAATCGTTGTGCTCTACCCAGATGCCGGCCGCAGCACCCAGCGAGCGGTTCACGTTGGCCATGACGATGGGGAGGCGGCACTGCGGCACCGCGTACAGCATCTCATGCATCAGCGCCAGCCCCTGGGAGGATGTGGCCGTGAACGCCCGCACTCCCCCGGCGCTCGCCCCGATGGCGATGCTCATGGCCGAGTGCTCGCTGTCCGCCGGGATGAAGTCGGCGTCCAACTCCCCGTCGTTGATGAACTCGGCCAACCGCTCGACGATGAGCGTCTGCGGGGTGATCGGGAACGCTGGGACGACCTCGGTCCTAGCCAGCTTGGCCGCGTAGGCAACGGCGTGATCGCCGCTTATCACCTTGACGCTCATCCCTGTCCCCCCTTGATAATGGCGATGGCCTTCGCCGGGCATACCTGCGCGCATATGCCGCAGCCCTTGCAATAGTTGAGGTCCCACCGGACGTAATCGTCCTCCTCCCGCTTTATGCACCCTTCCGGGCATGAGAACCAGCATCGCAGACAGCGCACGCACTTCCCCTTATCGTACCGGGGGGTCTGCACCCTCCAGCTGCCGGTGAGGTTCCTCCGCGCCCCGCCCGGGCCCACCGTCACCCCGCCCTTAACGCCCTCGCCGAGGGCGACCCCGATGGGGACCTCCTGCCATGTGGGCAGCCACTCCTCCCTGCTCGATAGGGGCCTTTCCCCCTTGCACCTGCCAACGGCGGCCTGCTGGTAAGCCATGGCGGCCGCGGCCACGTTCGTGCGGGCGGCGGCCTCCCCGAACTTCTCCCCGAAACGGCTCTCGATGGCCTCCCGCATGGATTCCATGCTCACCAGGGCGCACATCCGGACCACTGCGCCGAGGATGGCCGTGTTGACGATGGGCGCCTTCAGGTGCTCCATGGCGATGGTCGTGGCGGGCACCGTGGCGCACTCCACCTCCACCCCCAGGTCGATCTCGGTGGGCAGCCGGCGGGTGTTGATCACCGCCCTCCCATCGGCCTTCAGCCCCCTGGCCACCGGCTCTACGTCCAGAAGGGTCTCGTCGAGCACCACCAACAGGTCCGGCTCGTAGACCTGGGACTTGATGCTGATCTTGCGCTCATCGATCCGGGCGAAGGCCGTGACCGGCGCCCCCCGGCGCTCCGCCCCGAAGTACGGGAACGCCTGCGCGTGCATCCCTTCGATCACCGCCGCCTCGGCCAATGTCTGGGCGGCCATTACGGCCCCCTGTCCCCCTCGCCCATGGAACCGGACCTCGTACAACGCGATCCCCATATGAGAGAGGCCAGCGGCCGATATTAAATCCTACTGGAAGAAATGATCGGGAAGGGGTTGCGGGGGGCCATGCCGTCCTCTTGAACGTTCGTTCTTGGATACTTCGCCCCTGGCATCTTTCCAGCGGGCCACCGCCCCTCTGCACCTCCCCGCAGACCTGGCGCATCCGGAGCCGTTCCCTGGGCGGGTCCCTCCTCGCCTGCATGGCCTCCAGGGCAGCCCTGCGGAGGGTCTTGTGGCCCTCCCCCTTGGCGTGGTGCAAGCCTGTCCTGGCCTTTTGCTCGCCCTCCGCCTTGGCCTGCACGATCGTTGGCGGCTACACATTGGTATGCCCGGCGTTCTCGCCCTCAATGGCCGGCCTTGAGGGTGCATCGGAGCCGGTCATCCCGCCCATCGCCCCCGGGGGGTGCATGCCATTCACTGTTTCCGAGTCCGCGGCGGCGCTGAACGGCTTGGCCCTCTCCGGAAGGTCGTCCGCCACGGCCCGCTTGGCATGGGTCAGATATCTTTGATTGCCTAGGGTCCACCGGCGAATATCCCTTTCAAGGTCCTTCCTGGTCTTGCCCATCGTCCTTCCCCTTGGTGATCGATGGACATGGACGTGGCCTGGGAAGGCCACGCATCCCCTGGTTCCAACGGGGCTACACCAGGTCGGACCAATCCTTGTACCTGGGGTCCTCCCCCATGGCCGCCCTGTGGAACGCCTCCCCCAGCCGCTGGGTCATCGGCCCTGTCGCCCCGTTTGCGATGATCCGGTCGTCGATGGAGCGGACCGGGGAGATCTCCGCCGCGGTGCCGGTCAGGAACACCTCGTCCGCCATGAAGAGTTCGGAGCGGGTCAGATCCTTCTCCGTCACCTCGATGCCAATATCCTGGGCGATGGTCATGACGCAGTCACGGGTGATGCCCTCGAGGATGCCGGCGGACACCGGGGGGGTGTACAGCCTTCCGTTCTTGACCATGAACACGTTCTCCCCCGTCCCCTCGGCGACCGAGCCGTTCCCGTTGAGCAGGAGCGCCTCGTCGCAGCCTCGCTGGATCGCCTCAAGCTTGGCTATCACTGAATTGACGTAGTGCCCGCACACCTTGGCGTTGAGGGCGGCGGCGCGGTTAGAGTACTTCTCCCAAGAGGATGTGATGATGGCCGCCCCCTGCTCCACCTGGTCCTCTCCCATGTAGACGCCCATGTGGGTGCACATGATGCTCACGTTGGTGCCTAGTCCGCTTGGGTTCAGTCCGATCTTCCACTCGGGATGCACCCCATAGAAGGCCAACGGCCTCAAGTAGTCCCCTTCTGGCCCGGCGGAGCGGACCACCTCCCGGCAGGCCTCGCACAGCTCGTCCAATGAATACGGGACGTCCATCTGCAATACCTTGGCGGAGTTCAGGAAGCGAACCATGTGGTCCCGCAGACGGAAGATGTTCCTCCCCTTCGGGGTGTGGTAGACACGGATCCCCTCGAACACCCCGGTCCCATAGTGAAGCCCGTGGGCCAGCACGTGCACCTTCGCGTCCTCGAAGTCCACCATGCGCCCGTCCATCCAGACCTTGCCCTTCATGGCCGCACCTCAGATGGCGTTCACAGCCCTGATGAAGCGGTCCGGATTGGTGGCACGGAGCATCTTCTCCACCTCCTCGATGGAGCCGATCAGCCGGGCCTTACCGGCGCCGTTGCCCACCAGCGCATACGCCTCCTGGTGGCTCTCGTCCACAAGCTCCACGTGCAGGACGTCGTGCAGCCGTTGCAGGCTGTCCGCCGCCCACTCCGCCTGCGTGCGGTCGGAGACGGTCAGGACCACGCGGGACTTGCCAGGCAGCTCGCACTTCCCAACAACGATGGTGTCCACGTTTATCTTGCGGCGGGTGAACTCGCCCATGATCCTCTGCATGACCCCGAACTCGTCGTTCACGACCATCGATATGACCTCCATCTCGATCCCGTTCCTCACTTCCTCTTGCACTTTATCGGTATCTCGTAGTTCCGCATGCTGTGCTCTTTCTTGATCGGTTGATAGTACCCGTCGTCGGCGCGCCCGTTGTCCGGACCGCAGGGGTACTTGGGCGTGGACAGCCAGGGAAGCTGATGGCTATCGCTTCCCTCTATTCTCTTCGGACGGCGGACCCCACCCTCTGCCACACCTAGCACCAACAGCCCGAGCAACGCGCTATGCACCATTAACATACCCACCATATGGACGGACAGGCCATTGGCCTCCCTTTCAGACGCCCAATGCACGCAGGACCTGAACAATAACACCGGGGAGGGCCGCAGCGCGCATGGAGATTTTGTATTTCTGCTACCGTATTTAAGGGTTGTCTTAGGCCCTGCCGTCATTCAGTAATGACCGGCGGCCCGCTCTGGACCATGGCTGGATGGACGGGGAGGCCCCATGATTGCATTGGCGGCGCTCGGACCCATGCCCTTTCTCCCCTCCCAACGGAGCGGGGCCCGATGGAACCCTATCTCTCAGTGAGCCTGTTCCAAACATCGATGAGGGCGTCCGCAGCGTCCCTCTCCACATCCTCCCGGACCCAGACCAGCAGGTTCGTTAGGCGGACGGGGTCGGCCGCGGAGACCATGGTCTCCTCGCCCTTGCTCACCTTGATCAGCCCGGCGGAGGCCAGGCGCTTGAGGTGGTAGGACATGGTCGACTTCGATACCTTGACGAGCGCCATCAGCCCCTGGAAGCTCACCGTCCCCTGGTCGAGGATGTGCATGAGGATCGCCCTAGTGGTCCGGGAGCGGAGGTATGCCAGTGTCCGCCGGTCGTTGAGGATGAAGCCCTCCGAGGGGAAGTACCGGACATGGTTCCCTTCCGGCTCGGCCCGCACCATGCCCGCCTCGGTGAGTATCCCGAGGTGATAGGAGAGCGTTCCGACCTGCAGCCCCAGCTCCCTCTCCATCTCCCGCAGGTACGTCCCTGGCCTGGAACGGATCATCTCATATATTCTCCGTCGGTTCTCCAGGTCCAGGGTGCCGTCCACCACCATCAGCCCTTCAGCAGCGCCAGGTAAATGGCGCCTATTATCAGGATCAGTAGTCCAACGATCGCATCGGGAACGGCCCATGAGGAATCCCCCCATATTGCCCCCAGGAGGGTGGACGAGGAAAGGAGGACGAACCCGGCGAAGGAGACCATCACCCACACCATCCGCCTCCCTCTGGCCCGCCGCCAGGCCTGGGCGCTGATGCCCAGCATTATCACGCTCAGGCCGAGCAGTACGATCCTCAGGGCCAACTGCCACGCTTCCATGCGCTCGAAATCGTCGGGCAGGGGATAAGCATCTTCTGGTTCAATCATCGAACCGCCGTCCGGGGGCGTTCGAAGCTTGTACCAGCCGGTTCGAGGGACGTACCAAAACCCTAATGACCCCTCCCCCCGGATGCGAGAGCGGTGAGAACATGCGGAACGCAAAGGCATTGTGCCTGATAGTAGGGGGCATGCTCCTTCTCTCCGCCTTCGCATTGCTAGCGGCGCCGGCCGTGGCCGACGGTGGCAACGGGCGGGGGCATGGTCCCTGGTCCGACGGCGGTGGGGAGACAACGATCGTGCCTGGACAGGACGATGGGATGTACGAGAAAGGGGCGAAGACATCCCTGATGGGGAAGATGAACTACTCGTATGGCTATGGCAGGGGGAGCTTCGTCTTCTACACATTGGATGAAGCGAACGGCACCCTCACCGACTACGGCCTGCTGACCTCCGGGGGGGAGAAGGTCCTGATCGCTAATATCACGGTTGAAGGGTTCGACCTTCAGGAGATCGAGGTGCACGGGTCCATCGTCAGGCTGAGCGATGGGGGTCTGATCGCCGTCATCCACGATAATCCTACGGGCATGTACCATCTGTTCGTCGACGAGGCCGCGAACGTGAGCATCGTCCTGGCTGGGAACATGACCGTGGTGGAGAACAGGGTTCAGAACGAAACGAGCGATCTGACCTACCAGCTGGTCATCGCCGATGGGGCCTCGAGGGGCGTCATCGCCTCCGACGACCCCTTCCTGGTGTCGGAGAACGGCACGGTGGTCACATGCACCGTCACGGAGCATCTCATGATACGCTTCCTGCCCCAGGTGGCCCATCGTCATCAATGGATCGAGCTGGCCCTGATGCAGGCCGTCCGTGAGGGCAGGGTGGCGGCCGAGGTCACCCTCGTTGGTGGGGAGGAGGGCGGCGTCTATGACACCGTTTCCTACTGCCAGGAGCTGCAGGTGCAGGTGCAGGAGGTGGCCAAGAACAGGTTCCGGCTGAATGCCCATGGCGAGAACGCCCAGGGTGCCCTCGTTCTGGTCCACACGGAGACAGGGACCATGGACATGTCCCAGGACCGCCTCCGGGTGCGCCTGAACGCCCAGGAGATGCGCTGCGTCGAGGACCCGCTAGAGCTCCTGTACGGGCAACCTGAGGACGCCTGCTACGCGGTCGTGGACGACGGGGAGGTCCAGCAGATGCTGGTCTACCTGCCCGCAAGCACCGTTGGCGCGCTCACGGTCGAGAGCGTCGATCCCATGGACGCGCTGCTCTCCCCCGGCGGCGTGGCCATTATCATTGGGGCTATCGCATTGGTGGTCCTGGCGGGCGTGGTGGCTTTCAGGAAGCGATGAGCGGCCCCCTCAAACATTTTCCTATCTATCTTTCTCCTTGTCATCGGCGCTCACCTCCTTGGTGCTGCTTACCACCTGCCAGATCGCTCGGTCCCCCCTGTCGAGACGGACGTGCAGTGCGGCGTAGGCCCTGGCGAAGGCCTCGAGGGCCATGGCCCAGGCCATCTTAAGCGGGTGCCTGGCATTGTCCTTGAGGAAGCTGAGGTAGGCGTTGAAGAGGTATCGCTGGTCCCAGGTCGGGATGTCGTAGTCGAACCACCGCTTCATGTAGCGCTCCCCGATGTTCACCCGGGTGCGCTGCTCGAGGAAGTCCCCCAGGGTGGTCGGCCCCCGGTTGTAGACGATGGCCGAAGGCTCGTACAGGACCTTGAGCCCCTTGGCCTCCATGTCCCTTCGGATGAGGTCCTCGTCGCTCCCCATCCCCACCGGGATCCTCAGCCCCGTGTTCCGGAAGGCCACGATCTCCCCCACCTTCGGATGGATGAGCGAGAGCCGGTGGTGCATGTCCCATAGCATGTGCACCGCGAAGCCCATGAAGGTGCCCCTGTCGTTCACCGGAACAGGATGCCCGCCGACGACCCCCACGGTCGGATCGAGGAAGTGCTCCGCCATGAGGTCGAAGGTATCCTCTCGCATAACGTTGTCCGCGTTGGCCAGGAAAAGGACCTCCCCTTTGGCTGCCTCGATGAACGCGTTCACGGCGGAGTTCTTGCCCTCCCGCCTTTCCTGCCTGATCAGCCTGACCCGATGGTCGGCCTCCTTCGCATAGCGGGCCACGAGCTCGTCTGTACGGTCCGTGCTGCCGCTCGAGATGACAAGTATCTCCACGAGCTCCTTCCCATTGAGCCTCTGGGCACTTAAGGAACGGAGGCACTGGACGATGTTCCTTTCCTCGTTGTACGCGCACACCCCGGCGGAGAGGGCAAGCATCAAAGAGGAGAACGGGAAGGTGTGATAAATATTGTCGAGGCCGTTGGTCGGCGTTCTCCGGTCAACAATCTATAAATATCAATAAAAAATCTTGAGTTGCGGAGTTGGGATGCTATTGCGGTCCTACGAAGACCTGACGGTGATCCTTCCCACATACAATGAGGGAGGGAACATCCGTTCCATGCTTGAGGCCCTCATTGCGTTGTACCCCGGGGTCTCGATCATCGTCGCCGATGACAACTCCACCGATGGTACGCCCGAGACCGTGCGCTCGTTCTCGGCGGTCCATCCGAAGACCGTGCTCCTCGCCCGTGCCCCCCAGGACAGGGGGCTGACCGCCAGCATCATGGATGGCATCATGGCCTGCCGCACCGAGCGGTTTGTGGTCATGGATGCCGATTTCCAGCATCCCCCGGAATCGGTGGGAGGGCTGTATGACCTGTTGGAACGGGGGGCGGACGTCGCGGTCGGCAAGCGGGTGAACAAGAACAGCCTGAGCCTCAGCCGGACGCTGGCCTCATGGGGGGCGAACGCCTTGGCCAAAACGTACCTGTTCATAATGCGCAGGCCCTCCACCGAGGACGTGATGAGCGGCTTCTTTGGAGGGAGGACCGAACTCTGCCAGGACGTACTGGTGAAGCATGGGCATAGGTTCGAGCGGGGCGGGTTCAAGGTCCTCTTCGACCTGTTGAAGTTCCTTCCCCGGGATGCGGTCGTCGAGGAGCTGGAGTTCGAGTTCCACCAGCGCCGCAGCGGTCATTCCAAGCTTTCCTCGCGGGTCGTCCTGTCCATCCTCAGGCAGTGCGGGCCGATGGGGAAGCTGGCCGCATTGGCCGTGAACTTCCTTTTCATCAACATGCTGGGAAGGTACATCTCCGCCTTGGCCCTCGGCCTCGGCTTCACCTTCGCCCTGATGGGCACCCTGAACATGGCCTACGATGACCAGCTCGTGACCTCCACGGTCCTGGCGTTCGTCCTGGCCATGGCCTATCTCGTGGTGGCCAACAAGTTCCTGCTGGCCCGTGGGAAAAGGGACCGCCTGATCATTGGCATGAAGGTGGTCTTCACCGGCTTCTCCGGCTACCTGGTCGCGCTCTATTTCTTCTACACGCTGCTCTCCACCAATTACGCCGTGCAGCTTTGGCCGATGTTCCTGGGGTTCGGCATCGGCTATGTATGGAACACGTTGAGCAGCGCCATTCCGGAAGGCTGATCAGGCCCTGACGAGAACGCTGCTGAAAAGGGCGTGCGCGTCGTCCCGGCTGTAGATGGATACCTTCACACCCATCCCCGGGGCGCTCAGGGCGAACGAGCCCTCCAGGCCTTCGGAGGGGACGTTCAGTCCTTCTACGACGACCGGCCCCGCAGCCCACTGCACCCCCGCCTCCAAGCATCGCGCCAGGTCCCAGGCGAATACATCCTCCATGCTGGCCAGGAAGGGGGGTTCGATGGGGCCGCCCATAACCAGCACGCGCCCCAGTCCGAG